>NZ_JBNNTW010000005.1:0-315136 GCF_050279145.1 Lysinibacillus sp. NPDC094177
TCTGGAGACAACATAAAAAATAGAGAAATCCGAATTTGAATGAATTCAAATTCGGATTTCTCACTAATTGAAGCTAGTTATGTCCCAGCCTCTTTCTGCCGTTTATGTTAATCCGTTAACATTATTTGGCGTGTATTCGATTAAATTAGAGATGTCGCAATTTAGAGCTATACATAACGCTTCTATAGTATTTAGAGCAATTCGTGTTACCGAATTCTTTTACAAAGCATATAAAACTGATGTGGAAGTGTTTTACATTGGTCTACGCTTGCATACAGTGTTTGGAAGCGAATATTTGAAAGGATGTGAGGGCAAATGAAAGTAACGGTTAAAGAATGGCGTGTTATGTCTGATCGCAACAAACAATTACTTTTAAATGCGGTAGCAACTAAATAAAACATAGATGAAAAGTGGAATGAGAACAACACACATTAAATACAGTTGTACAAGAAAATAGTCACAGTGCTTATGGATTAAAGCGCAAATGATTCATTTAGAGGTTATACAAGGGACAGTACGAGATTATTAGAACGCATTGACGGTATTGTTCACAAAGGTTGGGATAAAAGACAAATAAAAAAGGACAGGGGTTTTATCCCCAATCCTAATTAAACTTGCCTCCAGCAACATCATGTTAGATAAAACCATATTCATTCAATGTTAAATATAGTCGAAAAGACTAAATAATGTCTGACTCCATGTGTGTATAACCTATTAAATCATCAAAAAGCTCTAATGTAAATGAATTGGAATCTGCTTGAGGGCTAACACCCTTTTGAACAAATACTAGGAATTCATCTATCGCTTTTTTTGATCCTTCTACTTCAACTTCAATTTGTTCTTGACCATTTAGTTTACAGTATCCTTTTAATCCTAGCTCAATCGCTTTTTGTTTAATGAAAAAACGGTAGCCAGTACCATAAACATCACCGAAAAATTTAATTAGCGCGCGCTTGTTCAAGCTAATACCTCCTACTAGTTAAGGGGGGGAAGAGCCCTCCTTTGTGCTTAGTGCATAACACGTTCATTATCTAAATATGCAATTAAATTATTGATAAAATAGAGAACCTGCTTAGAAGCTTGATCTACTTCTTTTAAATGAACTTCAGCCTGTTGGATATTCCCAAACTTAAAAGCCTCTGCTGCTAATTTCGCTGATTCATGAACACGTAAATGATATGCGTCTAATTCACGATAATCCTGCAAGTGCCCGAAACGTTCTACAGTGCGAGCAGATGTATACCATTTACCGAGACGACAATCAGTATGTGAAGAAACATCACTTGGTTCGACGGTTTCAAGACCTAGGAACATATTATAAATTCGCCATTTCCATAAAATATGATCGGCCTTTGATAATTGTAAAAGTGCTATAGACGATAGCTGAACATTATTATTCGCAATAATGTCATTTCGGAAACGATTTATTTCTTTTCCTAATGAGTGGATATCACTAGATGTATTATGGCTATATTCGCGAATATCGTCCTGAAGGTTAGAAATTTCAATCATTCTTGATGATACTTCATCAATAGCTGCAGCCTGTTCCTGTGATATCGCAGCTGTATTTGTGACATCCAGATTAATGCCTTCAATGGCACTAACTATCGCATTTAACAATGGTAACGATTCTTTAGCTTCCACTGTTGCTTCTTTAATAATCTCTGTCGTTTCTGTAATTGACTTTGAAACATCATTTGAATAGTTCTTTAAATGAAGTACATTTGTAGTTACTTCACTAAGCGCTGATACCGTTCCCTCGGCAAGTTTTCGAACTTCCTGCGCAACTACGGCGAAGCCTTTACCATGTTCACCTGCACGTGCAGCCTCAATTGAAGCGTTCAAAGCAAGTAAATTCGTTTGATCGGCAATTTGGTTTATTAACGTTACAACATTTTCGATATCATTTACCCGCTTTTGTAATTCTGAAAAGGACTCAACAATCGATGTAAATGTCTCTTCAGTTTTAAAGATTTCCGAAAGGGCATGCTCAATTGCATTTTTCCCTTGTACAGCATGATCAACAGATTCAGTTGTTTTTTCAGAAATACGGGAAGACATTCGAGCAACCTCATTAATAGAAGCGGCAATTTCTTCAGTTGCTGCAGTAGAGGATTGGATTTCTTCATTTTGTTTATCTAAGCTAAATACTAAATCTTTCATATACATGATTTTTGCGTTGACATCCATTAAAGAGGAAATTTCAGCGACTACATTTTCAATAGTACGTTCAGTTAATACTTCAATGAGTAATTCTTGATCAACATTGACTGCAGATTGGAAAGATTTCATGTATCCAAATGCTTTATTAGGTTTCAAGCCAAAATTATGTAAAATGTATGTAGTAATATAAAATGCAAATTGATTGAAGACGACGATTAACTTACCGGGCTCAAATTGATTTTTTCTGAATAAATTGAAAAATTTAACGGTTTCATCTACATATTCATCATCACGAGTAGCTAAGAAAAATTGAGATAAGTATCTATTAATATTTTCTTCACTAATTGTTAGCTGAGAGGAGAGAGAGATTTCCTTTAAATAGTTATCAAAAATAGCGTTCATTGAAGGCGTGATATCTTTAAGTTTTTTGTAGAGATCTTTTAAATTCTCTTCATCTTGAGAATTGAAATGATTAAATGCCAGTGTTTTATTAAAACGGCCTGTTGCATCTAAATTTGTACCACGTTTTAATAATTCATCGAGTTCGGCTTTAGGTCGAATACTTGCAAACATAAAAAAATACCTCCCAAAAATAATGAATAATAAGGTAATAATAGCATATTACAGAGTGTTTTAATAGACATTTCAAATGTGTTTGCTAAAATGAAAATATCTTAATACAGCAGGGAATGTGGCAAATATGTATACAATCATTTACATGAAAGCTGATTATGAGCCTTGGTGGAAGTTTGAGGGCTGGGAGGCTTTTATTCAAACAAATGAAACATTTGAAACGGAGGAGCAATTTGAGTCAGCATTACAAACAAAACTGCAGCACTTCCGATTAACATATGAAAATGAGGCATCTAAAGACGGCGGATTCTGGGCCTTCTGGTCAGAAGATGAAAGTGTTTTTTGTGAAGCCTGTGATGATGATGTACAAATATATCACGGTATTATCACTTTAAAATTCGATAAATAGAAAAAATATTTTGAAAATAATTAAAAAAACATTTTTTCTTTATTTGACAAAATTATGAATGCCAGTTATACTTAGTTTAACAATTTAATTGCTTCACCGGAAACATGAATTCACATATTACAAAAAGTGATCGCGTTAGTTCGGTACTCTTTGTAATATGTGAATTTTTTTCATTCGCTGAAGAAATTACATATTGTTCACTTTTATTTTTTGGAGGTTTTCTTAAATGAAACAAGGTACAGTAAAATGGTTTAACTCAGAAAAAGGTTTTGGATTCATCGAAGTTGAAGGCGAAAACGACGTATTCGTACACTTCTCAGCTATCCAAGGCGAAGGTTTCAAAACTCTTGACGAAGGTCAAAAAGTGGAATTCGAAGTTGTAGATGGCAACCGCGGACCACAAGCTGCTAACGTAACTAAACTTTAATTCTCAGTAATTAAAATTACTTTCGTTAAATTAAGGCATCCTATTTATATAGGGTGCCTTTTTTTACATGCTTAGAACATTTGAGAGTTACAAAATATGAATACTAGTGACTTGGTATATGAATGAGTTTTGAAAAGTTAAGTTTTTCAATTTTTGTACATAGGAATTTAATATAATATTATTATGTAAACAAAATAAAGAGCTTGTCTTGTTAGTTTGAGGACAAGCACCTTTTCAGAGAATTATTTATTTAACTTCTTTCAGCGGGTGTCACGGAATCGGAAAGGAGTGCAAATAGGGATAAAGGCTAACTGGCCTGCATCCTGCAGGCCTAAGCACAAAGCTGATTCCGGATGCAATTATGCCGAGTCATAATTGATTATTTGCTGTAACACCTGAATGGGGATAAACAAACCGACTTGACCATATGGATCTTTTTTTGCCGTTGCAAAGATGATTCCGATAACCTCACCATCCGCATTTATGACAGGACTTCCACTATTTCCTCGATAAACAGGGGCCTTCATCATTATAACGGGTTCCTGCCAATCCTCAAGGTATGTTGGCTCCAGTAAAGTTCCTTCATTTGCAATGCCCGTAAAAGCTAGTGGATTACCGATGAAATAAACATGCTCATTTTTACTATAGCTAGGATTTTTTGCAAGCGTGAGGGAAGGTAAGTCATTACCAGTTACTTGCAATAGTGCTAAATCTACGTCTGGGAAACTTTGCAGTAACTTGGCACCCATCAAACCTTCCTCAGGGAAAATGACGAATAGTGATTGAGCATCTTCTACAACGTGTGCATTGGTTACGATAAGTCCATCTGAAGAAATCGCAAAACCAGTACCTTTACTAGTACCAGTGGAGATTTCTATGACAGCCTTTTTATAGGTTCTTATATCTTCTTGCGCTGATAGACGAGCAGACACCTTCAAAAATTCAAGAGCTGGAATGGAGTATATTTGAAAGATAAGTGCAAATGTATTGAAAAATAACACCAATGCCATACCCCAAACAATCCATTTGACAATTGGTTTTTGTTTTTTAGGTTTTTTACCTTGCTGGTGCTCTTCTTGTTCTTGGGCTAACGCCTTTTGTTGTTCAGCGAGAACAAGCTCGATCAATTCTTCTTCCGTCAATTCTTCATCTGTTGTTGACCTATGTATATCGTTCATCAAAACGCCCTCCTTACTCAGAATGAAAGGCGCCCAAGCATTGACGCCTGTGAAGCGAATCTCATTCAATTTTCTGTTACAAGTTCGGCTCTGTGATTGTTTGATGTTCAACAAGACTGATTGACTATTGGAGTTTTGTCCTCTGGCTCAGAATTGTTTATCGCCAACGAATAATTGGCATGAGAAAGTACAAGTTCATGGTGACTCATAGGCAAGCTCTTTCAGCTATTTTCCCTCATTATACTTGAAGTTCCTAGGTTATTCGAATGTTAGGAAAACCAGTTTTCTAGAATGCTAATCTTCTTATTAGTCATCGACAGGTATACGTAAGCCAATTGGTATGGCAAAGATATACCAACTATTGATAATTGGAAATTGAACATTCATCATTTAATAAGGCTGTTTTAGAAAAATTATTACTGCTTTAGTATCAGAAGGGAGCAATATTTTTGGTACCGTCAGATCTAAGTAGCTTCTTATTAAGAAATCGTTGTGAAATAAATTTCTATTTATTGTATAATTTAGATGTGAATAACAAAAGTACAAATAATTTTTTTAAAAGGGAGTTAGATGATGGATTTCTTCAAAATACTTATGTATTTTCTTATAATTATTGCTAACATAATAGGATTTTTTATGTTTTTTAAGAAGAAAAGTGTATATTCAGCCGCTTTAACAATATTATGTTTAGCTTTAGTATTTGGTGGAGCAGGAAGTTTATTAGCAATAGCTATAATTGATGATCCATTTGCAATATTTTATGGTTTGCAAATAGGGTACATTCTGCTGATTAATGGCGTGATCGTCCTGTTAATTGCAATTCTAACAACAGTAGTAAAGAAAATATATAGTACAGTATCATAATTTTAGGATGAAAAGGGGGAAATTGTGAAGAAATGTACTTAAATTTCAACTGTGGTGTAATTAGAGTTGTGATACAAACTTAAAAATAGCTCTTTACACGTTCTATGTGTTCTGCTTTTTTGTTTTTTTCTAGGTATCGAAACCATTTTAGGAGTTAATTTTGACGGTTTAACTTCTAAAATACGTTGTATCTATAACTATGATTTAGTTGATAAAGAATTTAAAACAGTATAAGAGTATAAAAAACAGCAATTATTACAAATTTGACAGTTACATACTAGATATGTCTGTTGATTATCTTATGACTTTTCCTCCTAATAGAACTGAACCCTGAATAGTGGATACTTTAATAAAAAGTCCCTCTGTTCAGGGTTTTGTGTTCTTTAAAACTGAAAATCTCGTTATGCTAAACTTTACTTAGTAAGTACTAGGTAACATAGAGGCAGAATTAGAGCTTCTGAACTCCAGGGCGGCGAGGGAAAAGTTCTAGCACCGCATGTAAATATTAGATGTGATTCGTAAATTATAACTATAAATCTGTCATCCAAATGTTAGGAAAACCAGTTTTCTAGAAAGGTGATCTCTTTACTAGTCGCATTGACATGTACACGTAAGCCGATGGGCATCGCATGAAGGGGATGAGTGTGACAGCAGTCAACATCAGCGACAATAGGAATTGCACAGCCATCGAGCTGCTCTAGCAATACATCATATGGCTTTCTTCCAGTGCCTAAATCATCATATTGTTCATGTTTACCTAAAATAATCGCAGAAGCTTTGTCAAAAATGCCGTGTAATTTTAGCATGGCAAAGTTTTTCTCAACAACAGCAATTGTTTTAGATGTATCTTCAAGAAGTAAAATATCTCCCTGATTTATATGAGGGAAGTAAGGTGTTCCAATAAAGCCGTACATCGTATTTATATTGCCACCTATTAAACGACCTTCAGCTATACCAGGTTGTACAGTGATCCATGAATTGTGATGCTGCGTTTTTTCAGTCGTTTTTTCTAACCAATTTAGTCGGTCATCTGTCCAAATAGGTGGGAATGGCATGTTATAGGGAAACGATAATGAATGTAAAAACATATCTTTAAAATATTGCTCTGTATAATGGACAAAAGGTGGAAATTCACCAAATGTAGAAGCGACAGAAGGTCCATAAAAGACAGGAATACCAGTTTTTGCATACATTGCGAGAAGTATAGCGGTAACATCAGACAAACCTATAAGTATTTTGGGATTCTGCTTAAATGCTTCGTAGTCTAGATAGGGCAGCATACTATTGGCGTTAGTACCACCCATAGTTGGTAAGATCATTTTGATGTGGGGATCACGAAGTAGGGCATTAAGCTCTTCTGCTCGTTCTTTTGGTGTACCGGAGCGGTAAAAATCTTCTTTTCCAGTTAAAGAGCCTTCTTTTATCGAAAAGCCGAGTGTTTGCAGACGTTCCTTTCCTCGTTCATAACGAGCCTTTGCAATAGTTGTAGCTGGTTTGGAAGGCGAGTAAATGCCAATGGTATCGCCTTTTTCTAATGGGGAAAACATAAAATACCTCTTTCCATTTAATATCAAAAGCTATTATACATGATTTAACAATTTTATGATCAGTATACGTGTTTTTACGAAAGTCATGTAAAAAGTAACTGAAATGAATAGTTATAGCAGAATTTCAAATAATAATATTATGTAAACTTATTGTTAGAAACTTGTAAGAAAGTCTCTTATTTAATAAGATAGAAATGTACTTACGAAAATGGGGGGGCGTTTATATGTATCGTCATGTAGATGATTTTTTGAATGAATGGTCAGCATCAGTACAAGGGACAATTCAAGTATTAAAAGCCGTTACAGATGAAAAGTTAGATCAAAGCATCGTAGAAGGTCACAGCACGCTAGGCTGGTTAGGCTGGCATTTAGTTGGTGCTGCTGGTTATTTCAGTTATTTAGCAGGTTTAAAGGTGCCAATGATTCGTCAAGAGGATCCAATTCCAGCTACAGCTGCTGAAATTGTAGCTACTTACGAAAACCTAGCAAACAGTGTGAAAGAGGAAGCGGCAAAGCTATCAGATGAAGATTTGCTGGAGGAAGTAAAAGGCTTCACTGGACCGATAGCTAGAGGTGCATTATTACGTGTAATGGTCGATCATCAAACACATCATCGTGGACAAATGATGGTGCTCCTACGTCAAGCGGGCTTACCAGTACCAGGTGTATTAGGGCCTACGAAGGAAATGCAAAAATAAAGGGACAAGGCAGATACTAAGTGTATCTGTCCTTTTTTTATGAAAAGATTTATTGTGCTTTGCTTTCTTAAAATAAATAAAACACCGATTTTTTATAAGTAAAGGCATGTATAAACAAACAGGGTTCTCCTTTTTGAATAGGAGAACCCTGTTTTGTTCATTAGTTTAAGCCTTGGCTATCTTTCCACTCTAGGAATTCATCATAAGTTAATAGTTTATCTAAAATTGTACCGTCTTCACGGATTTCGATGACACGGTTCGCAATTGTTTGGATGAACTGATGGTCATGAGATGTGAAGAGCATCGCACCTTTGAAGCGCATAAGTCCTTCGTTTAGTGCTTGAATAGATTCAAGGTCAAGGTGGTTCGTAGGCTCATCTAGTAAAATAACGTTTGCTGTAGCAAGCATCATTTTAGATAGCATACAACGAACTTTTTCGCCCCCTGATAAAACTGAAGGAGATTTTTTCACTTCTTCACCAGAGAATAGCATACGACCTAAGAAGCCGCGTAAGAAGCTTTCTGTTTCATCATCAGGAGAATATTGGCGTAACCATTCCACTAATGATTTCTCTGAACCTTCGAAGTATTTATCGTGATCATTTTCAAAGTAGCTTTGAGAAGTTGTTACGCCCCATTTGAATGTACCAGCATCTGCTTTTCTTTCGTCCATTAGAATATCAAGAAGAGCCGTTTTAGCCATTGGATTACCAAGCAAAATGATTTTATCCTCTTTGTTCATTGAAAAGCGAATATCTTTAAATAGTGTTTCGCCTTCATTGCTTGCTGTAAGGCCTTCCACTGTTAACACATCATTACCGATTTCACGTCCAGTTTGGAAGTTGATGAATGGATATTTTCGGCTAGAAGGTTTAATGTCATCAAGCTCGATTTTATCCAACATTTTCTTACGAGAAGTCGCTTGGCTTGATTTCGAAGCGTTCGCAGAGAAACGAGCAACGAATGCTTGTAGCTCTTTAATCTTTTCTTCTTTCTTCTTGTTTTGATCTGCCATCATTTTTTGTGCTAATTGGCTAGACTCATACCAGAAGTCATAGTTCCCAACATATAATTGGATTTTAGAGAAATCAAGGTCAGCAATATGTGTACAAACTTTGTTTAAGAAGTGACGGTCATGGGATACGACAATAACCGTATTTTCAAAGTTAATTAAGAATTCTTCTAACCATTGGATTGCTTTTAAGTCAAGGTGGTTGGTAGGCTCATCTAGTAATAGAACGTCTGGTTTACCAAATAGAGCTTGTGCTAATAATACTTTGACTTTGTCAGAACCTTCAAGGTCTGCCATTAGCATATAGTGAAGCTCGTCGCCAATCCCTAACCCGTTTAATAATGTCGCTGCTTCTGAATCAGCTTCCCAACCATTTAGGTCAGCGAATTCACCCTCTAATTCAGCAGCACGCATGCCATCCTCATCAGAAAAGTCTTCTTTTGCGTAGATAGCGTCTTTTTCAGATTTTACTTCCCAAAGACGTTTGTTCCCCATAACAACTGTATCTAACACATTGAATTCATCGTATTCAAAGTGGTTTTGTTTAAGGACTGATAAACGTTCATCCTTACCCATTGATACGTGACCTTCCTGTGCTTCAATTTCACCAGAAAGAATTTTTAAAAATGTTGATTTACCAGCACCATTTGCTCCGATTAAACCGTAGCAATTCCCTGGTGTGAATTTTATATTTACGTCTTCAAATAGTTTACGATCGCCATAGCGAAGACCTACATTACTTACTTGAATCATGCAAGTTCCTCCTTTTTTCACAATGGCACTAGTATATCATGAAATATGTACCATAGTCTATAAACATTAATAAATCAACGTTTGGCGTTCTTTAAATTTTTGTATTAACTTGAGTTCCTTGTAGTGTATTACTGAATAAAGATACAGATTCTGTTTTCACTCTTTAAAAACATGTCCATTCACTCGTATCCCATAAATAACATTCATCATCTTTCGATTCAATAAGATGTTATATTTTGTTGCCGAAAGCCATAAAAAGTGATTATGGAATTAAATATATGTTTTCCTGCGATAAATACTAAGCGTCAAGCCGATCGCAACGCTTCCTATTAGCATTGGGAAAAGACCATAGCTAATAAATGGGAGTGGCATTGATATAAGGGGTACAAGTCCAAATAGCATAAATATTTGGTATACAATTTGCGTTGTTAAAAAGGCAAGCCCACCTATAATTAATAATCGACCATATTCGTTATGAATGAGGCGTAGAGTGTGTGCTGTACGGAAAATGATGAAGCCAAGTATACATACAACGATTACTCCTGCAATAATCCCATACGTTTGTAAAATTGTGAGTAATACAAAATCAGTATGTGCTCCACCAGCTAACGGTTGATTGCTAGTGCCAAACCAAGCGAGGTTCTCCATCACTGTTGAAATAAGTACTACGCTAGGATCTAAATTTGGTGTAAACATAGCATGGATTCGTACAAGCTGATACGGTTTCAATGGTCCAAACATAAAGTAGCCGATAAATGCTACAAATAGGAGACTAAATACTATTGTAATTGCTAGCTTTTGCTTGCGAGAAAAACTACTCGCATAAAATAAGGTGGCAACAATTGCTGAATATGTACAGAATAGTGAAATATCCGGTAATAGCAAGTAGCAAAATGCGCCGATAAAATAAAGAATGAGTAACAACCATAATGATTTTTTTTGTTTAGCGAAAAGCCCTGCAAACGCAATTAAAAAGAGGGGTAATGTCATCCAGCCTTTAAGTTCAAGGGGGCCAGCTTTAAAAAAGATCATACCATGGATTGTTTCATTACCATTTAAGATAATAAGAAATAAGAGACATGCCAGTACATACATATGCGTGGAATAGCGCTCTAGCTTGCGAAAATCGAGGCGCATTAAAGAGAATGTCAAAACAATTCCACCGATAAAAATAATGATATTACGCATAATATAATCTCGTAACGAGAACTCAGCTGGTAGGAGCGGTAAAAAGCTACACATTGCTGCCAGCACAAATGGAATAACTAGTAGCCAATCGATTTTCGGCTGATGAATTTGATTGAGCGAGACACCTAACTTTGTTGTATTGCCCATTTCAAGCACAGCCTGTTGTTCCGCATCAGTTTCACTGTGTCCCTTTTCCTGCCAAGCCTGCTTCGATTTGGTTAAATGATACGTCAGCTCTTTTTCAACCGAATCATGTGCCTCCTTGTTGCGAATATGTCCCTTTACGTGTTGAATATAGTCCTTAATCATTCGCATAGCGCGCCTCCTTCAGTAATTGCTGAATAGAAGGGAAGTACGTTTCTTTGTAAAGTTTTGCCAGCAACTTGACACCCTTATTTGAAAGTACATATCGTTTTTCGTTCTCATGCCATTCACTAACAACGAGTTGTTGCTGTTCAAGGCGATGAAGCGAGGCATAAATCATCCCTTCATTGAAATGAACTACGTCTTTGTTTTTTGTATAAAGAAGTTGCGTCAGCTCATAACCCGAGCGCATCGTTTGAAGCATCGGTAACAGCACCTGATCTGAAAGCTCCTCGTGAATACCTTTACGCACAGCTTCACGATGTTTTTCTGTAAATTGCACTTTTTGAAACTGATTTTTCATAGCTTGTTTAAAACGTGTTTCCATCAAATGGATTCCCTCCTAACGCTTTTTGTAACAAAGCTCGTGCCTTTCGAAGTCTTGTTTTCACCGTATTTTTATTCAATGATAAAATGCTGGCAATCTCCTGTACCGAGTAGTCCTCAAAATAATAAAAGTAAATAACTTCACGATACTTTACGGGGAGTGCCATTACTAGGTCAAACAAAGCCTCGTCCTCACTATTCTTCACAACTTGCTCAAGCAAATCATTTCTTTTCAATGCTTCCGCTAACACATTTGTTTCGGTAACATCTACGTTTTTCTTGTACCAGCTTTTTATATAGTCCTTTGAATGATTGATAGCAATACGCCACAACCATGTCTTTAAGCTAGCATGCCCCTGGTAGGTTGATAGAGCCTTATAGCACTTAATAAAAATCTCCTGCGTCAAATCCTCAGCAAGGGCAGCATCATTTACATATGTATAAACAAGCTGAAGAACCGCTTGACCATAATCTGTCATTAGCTCCTCAATCACCTGATCTCGTGATAATCCACTTGTTGTTATTGTTTCCTCCATATCGTCCCTCCTTATTACGTGTTCATTCATTAGACGATTGCCAAATAGTACTGGTTTTACTTTTATTATCTAAAAACAGCAATCGTTTGAAAATAACATGAATACCTATCTAATGAGAAAGTTAACAACTGCATTTAATAATAAACTACTGGTAGTTTGTTAAGCTTAGAAGAAACTAAATAGACATGAACATGTTTTAGTGTTGCCTCTTACTTAAAGATTGCACATTGACTATTGACTTTAATTGGTATCTCGTGTAAAATTTTTCGAAATTACAGTTAAATTCGATGAAAAAGAGAGTAGTTTATCGAGCTACTGGAAAGCGAATTAGGGATGGTGTGAGCCTAATGCAGAAGCCATAAATGAACCGCACTTTGGAGAAGGTTCTCGAATTAATAGTAGAGAATATCGGGGAGTCACCTCGTTAACAATGGAAAGTGGTCATATTTATATGGCAACTAGAGTGGTACCACGGGATAACTATGCTCTCGTCTCTATGTTAGAGACGGGGGCTTTTTTTATCTTCATTCAGTAGAAATCTCTTACCTCTATTGCTACGAGAAGAAAAGGAGATGTGGTCCCTTTTTTGTGAATGTACAAACACATACTGAATGAAGATAAAGCCTCCGGCGGATGTCACGGATTTTGAAAGGAATGAATTGTGCGGGCACAATTCAAAATCCGGACGCATTGTTTATCTGCGCGAAAGCGAAGCGGCAGCGGCAAATGTTTTCTGTAGCGAAAGCAAAGCGTCAGCTACAATTACGCCAAGGCGAAATTGATTTTAAATTGAGAGGAGAACGAACATGCATACACAAATCGCGAAAAGCATTGCTGAGGCATTAAACAACGAACTGTCTGTCAATGAAATTCAAAATTTACTGGAGAAACCGAAAAATTTGGACTTAGGGGATGTGGCATTCCCTTGCTTTACACTAGCCAAAAAACTAAGAAAAGCCCCTCACAGTATCGCATCGGACATAAAAAATAAATTAAACTGTGATTTAATACAAGACGTTCAAGTAGTAGGTGGGTATGTCAATATATTTTATCATCAGCCAACGATTACACATCAAGTGCTTAGTCAAATAGTAAAAGAAAAAAATTTATACGGGACTCAACATGAATCAAAAGGAAATGTTGTTTTGGACTTTTCTTCACCTAATATAGCGAAGCCATTTTCCATGGGCCATTTACGTTCCACAGTAATCGGAAATGCTTTAGCCAACATTGCCGAGAAAAACGGCTATAAAGCAATTCGCATTAATCATTTAGGTGACTGGGGAACACAGTTTGGTAAATTAATCGTGGCCTATCGAAAATGGGGAGATCAACAAACAATTAAAGCCGCTCCAATAGAGGAATTATTAAAAATTTATGTGAAGTTCCATGAAGAAGCGGAGCAGGATGATACACTCAATGAACAGGCACGTTCCGCATTTAAAGCATTAGAAGATGGGGATAAAGAGACGTTAGCTTTATGGCAATGGTTTAGAGATGAATCACTCGAAGAATTCAAGACCATATATCAACTGCTTGGGATTGACTTTGATTCGTTCGCTGGGGAAGCGTTCTACAATGACAAAATGGCTGCTGTTGTTAAAGAGTTGGAAGAAAAAGACCTACTTGTGAAATCAGATGGAGCTTATGTCGTTGAAATAAACAATATGCCTCCATGCTTAATTACTAAAACAGACGGTGCTACGCTCTATGCTACACGTGATTTAGCAGCTGCTTTTTATCGACAACAACAGTATGATCCTAAAAAAATATTTTATGTTGTAGGGAATGAACAATCCCTTCATTTTAACCAACTATTTAAGGTCATTAAGAAGATGGGGTACGATTGGTCAAAAGATTTACAGCATGTGTCTTTCGGGATGATCCTTAAAGATGGTAAAAAAATGTCGACGCGTAAAGGAAAGATCGTTTTATTAGCAGATGTACTAACAGAAGCGATTGCTACTGCAAAGCAAAATATCGAAGAAAAAAATCCGAATCTAATAGCTAAAGAAAGCGTCGCACATCAAGTTGGTGTGGGAGCGGTCATTTTTAATGATTTAAAAAATGATCGTCTTCATGATATTGAATTTTCTATTGAACACATGATGAATTTCGAAGGCGAAACAGGGCCGTATATTCAATATACTTATGCACGTATTTCATCTCTTTTAGAAAAAGCAGATGAACAAAATTACGAAGTATCGTTTGAAACATTAGGTGAGCAAGGCTGGCCAGTCATTTTATTACTGGAACAATTTCCGAAAGTAGTCGCCAACGCTTTTGAACAAGCAGATCCATCACAAATTGCTAAATATGCCCTACAATTAGCGCGTTTATTTAATAAATATTATGCGCAAAATAAAGTATTGATTGATGACAGCCAAAAAACATCAAGATTAGCATTTTGTCAATGTGTATCTATTGTTTTAAAAGAATCGTTAGCATTACTGGGAATTGCTGCACCTAAAAAGATGTAGGTACAATAATCCGCATCTTTTCATCATTAATTGCCATTAAATTGACCATAACTAGAAAAAATGGTAAAAGGAAATAGTAAGAAATTAGAGGTCTGACAATAATGCTGGCTAGATTTTAGTGATTTTCAGACCATGTTATTAGAGAGAAGGTTTTTAGTAAGTATGGAGAAAAAGCAATGGCGTGTTTCCATGGTACTTGTGGTTGTTAGTATTTTCTTCGTTGCGCTCAATATGCGCCCAGCAGTTACAGGAATAGGACCACTATTTAATGTACTTTTGGAATCACTCCAAATATCAAATACAAAAATGAGCTTTTTAACATCTATTCCTGTGTTTTGTATGGGACTCTTTGCACCATTCGCAGTACCATTACAAAGAAAACTCGGAACAAAAACAGCTATTATGCTTTTAATCATTATCTTAGCATTAGCAAATGGACTACGCTTTTTAAAAGAAAGTTACGAACTACTTGTAGTCACAAGTTTTGCAGCAGGATTTGCCATTGCCCTTATCGGACCCATATTGAATGCCTACATAAAGAAAAGATTCCCGAACCGCTTTACTACAGTGGTAGGTATTTATTCATTTGGAATAGGAACAGGGGCAACATTGAGTGCAGCACTAACAATACCATTTTATAATCATTTTCATGAGAGCTGGACGATGGCGCTTGCCAGCTGGGCAATACTTGCTATCATTGCTCTTTGCATATGGTTCCTGGCAATACAAAATCAAGAACTGCCGGAGACAGATGTATTAATGGAAAATGCAGCACGAAATCCGTGGAAAAATGTCCGTGCTTGGACAATTTTAATTTACTTTGGCTTACAAACATCTTTGTTCTTCTCAATGATGTCCTGGCTAGCACCGATGTTACAGGACAAGGGCTTTTCCCTTGTTGCTGCAAGCTCAATGCTAACATTTATGTCTATTGTACAAATGATTGGAAATATTCTGGTCCCCATACTAATGGAAAAATGGTCAAGTCGAATCGGTTGGCTCTTTTCTTTAGGGGTTTTAGGCGTAATTGGCTTTGTTTTGCTATGGGTAGGCTCAGGATCTTTGTTATGGATTGCTGTATTAATAATAGGTATTGTATTAAGCGGCTTATTTCCAATCGGCTTATTGTTACCATTGGATGAGGCAAGAAATGATGAGGAGGCAAATAGCTGGTCATCTATGGTGCTTTCAGGCGGCTTTATGATAAGCGCCATTATTCCAATACTTATCGGCTATTGCTATGATGTGACTGGTAATCATACATTTACTTATACGATTTTTATATCATTAATGCTTGGCATTATAGCTACTACAATCTTTCTTAAGAAAAAATAATTTTGAGACATGCGCGAATTGTACGAGCATGTCTTTTTTTTTTATAACATTTTAACTGCAAATTATAAGTCATTTTTCATAGCAAAGCTAAATAAGAACCGTTTTTTATAGGTATAACGAATTGAATAAAAGATGAGAGCAGTATTTTAATAATACGAAACCATAAATAATATTATTATGTAAACTTGAAACGTATAAAAACCTTGTTTATGATATAAAGGAAAGATTTAAAGAAAGTTTTGGTGAAAATATGCGGAAAAAGATGCTCATTCTTGGAGCAACAGCTTTACTATTAACAGGCTGTGGAAATGATACATTAGCAGAGGTAGATCATACTAAAAAGACCGATGTGAAATCGGAAAAGGCAGTGACGAAGCAGCATGAAAAAATTGTACCTGAAGTAAAAGTAGTTGGGGAGAAAGGGATCGGTGCAGGGATCATTGTTAAAAAAGAGGACGCTAAGCTTTATATTGTGACTAATGGTGCGCTCGTAGCTTCAAAGCCAACTGCTCTCGTACAATTTAATAATCAAAAGCTTAAGGAAGCCAATGTGCACTATATATCTACAGCTTATAATATAGCCATATTAGAAGTATCATATAACGCATCGGTAAAGGTGCCGACCGTCTATAAAGGTGAATTAAATCAGTTAGCTGTTTATGTCGATAGCTTACCGTACGACATAAAAAAATATAGTGACAGAGTAGCAGCTTATTACATAGATGCAGATCAAAATACACTTATAGGGAGCCCTGTTTTAGAAGCAGAGAATGGTGAACTTGTGGGCATTTATCTTAAACGTAAGCTAAACGGTGTATCACAGCCGTTTATTTTGCCATTTAAAGATATTGCGCAGTTATTGGATGAATGGATCGATGGTAATATGAAGACAAGTGATCGACTAGCTCAATCAAAAAACTTGTATCCATATATAGAACAAGGCGATAAAGAAGCAGTTCAGCAAGCTATTGAGCAATACGGAAAGAACATTTTTGCTTATAACGTTGATGAGATAAAGCTATTTTTAGATACATTTCATAAGCATTTAAAAGCAGCTGTTGATATTCATGATGCTAGTGTCATGAAATCTTTTGTAGGTACAGATGATTTACAAAGCACATTGGATAATATGGTTGCCTACTATGCCTCCAAACAAGCGAAAATTAATTTTTCCAATACGTCGATTAAAAACATCAGCATAGAAGGACAAAATATTGTTGTTCGTGCTAAAACGGAATATGTACTAACAAATTCTACTGGTCAAGAGGCAATTGCGAACTCTATGATGGTATATGAAATAAATAAAAATAAACAGGGCGAGTATAAGCTTATTCGTCTAATAACTGAGGAGTGAAAAGTTGGATGGAGCAAGCAAGACAAATGCTACAACATCATTTTGGCTATGATTCATTTCGCAATGGACAGGCACCAATTATTGAACAAACATTACGAGGTCAATCAAGTCTTTGTGTGATGCCAACTGGCGGTGGTAAATCAATTTGTTATCAAATTCCAGCACTCATGCTAGATGGTCTTACAGTTGTCATATCCCCTTTAATTTCTCTTATGCAAGATCAAGTAGAAGCATTACGTGCCGCAAATATTCCGGCAGCGTATATTAATAGTACTTTAACTGTGCAAGAAGTGAATGAAACGATACAGCTTGCGAGTGCGGGTTATTTAAAGCTTCTTTATATAGCGCCTGAGCGATTGGAGAGCTCAACATTTTTACAGGTATTATCAAATTTATCTGTACCATTGCTTGCTGTGGATGAAGCACACTGTATATCCCAGTGGGGGCATGATTTTAGACCGAGTTACAGAGCAATCCAAAAATTATTTACGTTGTGGCCGCAAAAACCAACTGTTTTAGCACTTACTGCAACAGCTACACCCGCTGTTTGCGATGATATTAGACAATTATTAGAAATTGATGAGCAATCCACGGTGATTACCGGCTTTTCCCGTGATAATTTAGCATTCTCTGTGTTAATCGGTGAAAACAAAGAACGCTACATTAAAAATTATTTAACGAAAAATAAAAATGAAGCGGGCATTATTTATGCCGCTACACGAAAGGCTGTAGACGCGATCTATGAGCTTTTAAGTCGCTCGGGAGAAGCTGTGGCTAAATATCATGCGGGACTGCCTGAGGACATGCGCACGTCAGAGCAGGATCGCTTTTTAAAAGATGAGGCGCGTATTATGGTAGCAACCAATGCATTTGGAATGGGTATTGATAAGAGTAATGTACGCTTTGTCATTCATTATCAAATGCCGCGTAATATGGAGAGCTATTATCAGGAAGCGGGGCGTGCAGGACGTGACGGCTTGCCAAGTGCCTGTATTTTGCTGTATGCATCAGGTGATGTTCAAACACAGCGCTTTTTAATTGAACAGACGCAGGATGAAACACGAATTGCACAGGAATTAGCGAAGCTTCAAACGATGGTTGATTATTGTCATACAGAAGGCTGTTTACAAAACGCCATCTTAACGTATTTTGGAGAGGAACCAGGGGTGCCTTGTAGTCGTTGTAGTAATTGTAATGACGGACGGGAAATCAAAGATGTGACTGTAGATGCACAAAAGGTATTAGCCTGTGTCGTAAGGATGGGACAAAAATTTGGTAAGACGATGGTAGCACAAGTGTTAATCGGCTCCAAAAATCAAAAGGTCACTGAATTTGGCTTTGCAAGGCTGTCAACTTATGGCATTTTAAAAGGCCAATATTCCTCAAAGGATGTCTCAAACTTTATTGAGTTTTTAATTGCTGAAGGCTTACTTGCCGTTAAACACGGTACGTTTCCGACAATATATGTATCAGATGAAGGTAAAGAGGTTCTACTTGGGAATCGAACGGTCATGCGAAAAGAAGCTGTCACTGTACGTAAGCTTGTTGACAATGATCCGTTATTTGAGCATTTACGATTATTGCGAAAAGAGATTGCAGATGAAGAACAAGTACCACCATTTGTTGTGTTCTCTGATAAAACATTACGTGATTTATGTGATAAAAAACCGACAGTGCTTGAAGAATTACGACATGTTAGTGGGATTGGTGAAGTAAAATTCGAAAAATACGGCAAGCGTTTCTTCGATGCACTTCAGTCTTTTTTGAAAACAACAATGAATAGTTAGTTTTTAATGATAAAGGAAAAAAGGAAGAGCTTAATTCAAAAGAATTAGGCACTTCCTTTTTATTCGCAAAGTATTACAACCCGCTATTTTTCCCAAAGCTCGATCAGTCGTCCTTCTGGATCTTTAATCCATATAAACTTTCCAAATTCACTATTCTCTTTTTCCTTTTCAAGAGGTACACCAATATGTTCAAGATGCTTAATAGTCTCGTTTAGATCATGTACTTGGAAATTTAACATCACTTGTTGTTCTGTTGGAAAATAACTGTCACTTTCGCTGAAGAATGAAAAGATAGTCTCATTTCCTAATTGGGGTTTAATGATAGTGCCATTCCAATTTTCTATTTCAAGCTGCAACACTTCACTGTACCATTTTTTTATAACATCAAGATTTTTAGTTCTCCAAAATATTCCTCCGAAACCTTTTATCATCATATCTAACTCCTGTCTGTCTATAAATTTCTATTTTTTCGATTTAATTAATGTTTAGTTCCTTCTTATACAATACTGCTCCGTTAATTTTAGCATAAATATCCATTGAAAAATAACCTCAAAGAAAAACTAAAGAGGTGATAAAACAAAAAATAACCCGGAAATAATATTTCCGGGCTTGATTCTCACTTACTTATAGTGCTCCATGACACACTGCCTCGCTTCCGCATTAATCTTAAAATTTTTAAGACAACTGTGCTTTAGCTGCATTCAGCTTTGATGGTCCTTCTGAGTTACCGGTCAGCCCCACTCATCGGGTTAACCCTCCTTGTCATTGGATTTGAAGTGAAATCTTTAATAGTATAGACCGTTTATTATTTTTTATACACGTTATTTAAAGAAAAGAAAAAATCCATTTTGAAAACGACAATACCCTGAGTTAAAAAGATGATTTGTCTATTCAAAATGGATTTTTATATTTAAGTTATTTCTCCCAATGCCCTGCGATGAACTGATCACGACCAGAAAGCGCTCGGTCCTTCTGATAATGCTCCGACTCTTTTTTATAATAGTCCTGATGATAATCTTCTGCAGGATAAAAATGCTTGGCATCACGAATTGTGGTTACAATAGGTTTATCAAAGCGACCACTTTTTGCTAGTTTTTCCTTGGAAGCTTCAGCAATGCGCTTTTGCTCTTCTGAATAGGTAAAGATTGCTGTTGTATATGATTCACCACGGTCATGGAATTGACCAAAAGCATCCGTTGGGTCGATTTGCATCCAGTAAATATCAAGGAGCTGCTCATAACTAAAAACGCTAGGGTCGAATTCAATTTCGACTACTTCTAAATGGCCAGAAGTGCCTGTTTTGACATCCTCATAAGTAGGATTTTCTAAATGGCCACCCATGTAGCCCGAAGTGACCTTATGTATACCATCCCATTCAACAAATGGCTTTACCATACACCAAAAACAACCGCCAGCAAACGTAGCTTTGTCAATCATGTTCATCATCCTTTCTTTCGTGAAAATATTATAGCATTATTTTGTTCATTACTGGCAAATAGGGTGTAAAATAACCTATAAATAGTTATTGATTGGATTCGAAACATAGTATAAAATGAACCTTTCTTTATATTGAATCGTTAAATTAACTATAAAAAATAGAGGAGTTAACAGTTATGGAAGAGCAAGATTATTCAAGACGCTCGCAACGTCCAAAAAAACGTCGCTTGCGTAAAGGGAGAGCATTGTTCACATTGCTACTACTTTGTGTCATCGTTATTGCAGGTTATTCCATTATGCAATATCGAAGTGGGCTTGAATTAGCAAGTGAGTCAAAGGTAGCCCAAGAGGATTTCACTGGTGATCCAGTAAAAGGCGATGTTGAAAACTATTTATTATTGGGAATCGATACTCGTGGTGAAGAAAAATCACGTACAGATACAATGATGGTATTATCGTGGAATAAGAAAACAAATGATGTTAAACTCGTGTCTTTAATGCGAGATATTTATGCGGATATTCCAGGTTATAAATCCTATAAGCTTAATACGGCCTATTATTTAGACGGTGTTCAATTATTAAAAGATACGATTGGTAATATGTTTGGCCTGCCGATTAATCATTATGCAATTATCGATTTCAAAAATTTTGAATCACTTGTAGATATTATTGCACCAAATGGCGTTGAAATCGATGTAGATAAGGATATGTCCGAAAAAATTGGCGTTTCATTAAAACAAGGCGTGCATAACTTAAACGGTAAAGAATTACTTGGCTTTGCCCGTTTCCGTCACGATGAAAAAGGGGATTTTGGTCGAGTAGAACGTCAGCAAAAAGTTATCGAAGCATTAAAGAATGAAATTTTGTCGCCTCAAAATATGTTGAACTTACCAAAGTTCGTTGGTGCCGCACAAGGATATATAACAACGGACTATTCATCAGCTGGTGAGATTCAACAAGTGCTGAAAATGGTATCGAAAGGTAAGGTCAAAATAGAAAAAGCAACTATTCCAATTGAAGGTAGTTATAGTTTCAAAAATATTAGAGGTGTCGGTGATTCAATTGTTATTGATGTAGAGAAAAACAAAGAATTTTTAAGTAAATTTTTAGGCATTTCCCTAGAGTGATTTTTCGCAAAGTCCAACATTATCCTGTAATATATGGGTATAGGATTGTATTGGGGTGAGTAGATGGAAAAAGAAAGGCCAAAAGAGCGTTCCAATTTCTTTTCAACGAAGTTCATTCGCTTTTTAGGTGGTAAAAACTTATTTTTTACACTGATTATTTTATTATTACTAGCATGCGTTATTTTTATGTTCCAAAAAGTTTCCTTTATATTTACCCCGCTAAAAGTTTTATTTGAGGTGGTTATTCTACCAGGGGTACTTGCCGGTATTGGATATTATTTATTCCGTCCAATAGTAGGGCTTTTCGAAAGATGGCGTATCCCTAGAGTTTGGGGTATCTTCCTTCTATATATCGTTCTGATTGGCATAATAACGTTATTAGTAGTACTTGTCTATCCGTTTTTACGGGACCAGTTTACTAATTTAGCACAGGAGTTCCCAGGGTATTTTATGGCGTTAACGCAAAATGTTGATGATTTTCTCAATAATTCACGCTTCAATGAATACCTAGATAAAATTAATTTGAACTATGATGCAATGGTGAAGAACTTTACAACGGATATGGTGGAAACAGTAAAAAATACAGCTACTAATTTAGCACAAGGCGTAGCATCTGGTATTACTGGCTTTGTTTCGACTTTAACGGGAATAGTTTTATCATTAGTAACGGTGCCATTTATTTTATTTTACTTACTTAAAGATGGTGAAAAACTACCGAGCTATATTTTAAAAATTTGCCCGCCACGTATGCGTAAAGAAGTACGCGAAATTTTCCATGACATGGACAAGCAAATTAGTTCCTATATACAAGGACAAATTTTAGTGTCAATGTGCATAGGTTCAATGGTAACAATCGGCTTTTTAATTATCGGTATGAAATATGCCTTATTGCTTGGATTCCTTGCTATGATTACGAGTGTGGTTCCATACTTAGGGCCAGTCATCGCAATTACACCAGCGGTCATTATCGCTCTTGTAACTTCGCCATTCATGCTTATTAAACTAGCGATTGTATGGACGGTCGTACAGCTGATTGAAGGGAAATTCATTTCTCCACAAATTATGGGTAAATCACTTAGTATCCATCCAATTACGATTATTTTCGTGTTATTAACGGCGGGTTCTTTATTTGGCGTACCAGGTGTAATTTTAGGGATTCCGGGTTATGCCATTATGAAAGTGCTTGTGACACATTTATTTAAGCTATTTAAACAGCGTTATAATCGTTACGAAGATGAGGTTCATCAAAAATATGATGCGTAAGAAGAGACAGTTACTGCAAACGTGCAGTAGCTGTTTTTTTATAAGCATATGTTAATATTTAGTATGGATATCTATGTTCACATGCTTACACAAGTTTAAAGGAATAGAAGGAAAGGGGAAACAACTTGTTAAATTGTCGAACGTTATGTTACGGACTTAACCGGGATTACTCGTTGTACACAAGATTTATTTGAATTAATCGATAACATACTGAGTAAAAAGGCAAATTTAAAATCCTTAAAAGATACATGGCTAGATTTATCAGAAGATAATCCCTACAGCCTTACGGTTATGGCGGTTGTAAACCAATTAGAACGTGATCTTATCCGTATGCGATAGCGTGAAGGGATTGAACTGGCTTAGAAAGAAGGAAAGTTTAAAGGTCGGTTAAAGAAGTACCATAAAAATCATGCTGGAATGAATTATACAGTAAAGCTTTATAAAGAGGGAGATATGACTGTAAATCAAATTTGTGAAATTACAAATGTGTCTAGGGCCTCATTATTTAGAAAGCTATCGGAAGGGAACAGTTGATGAGTTATACTAAAAATCGGATATATATAATAGAAAATAAATTTCATATAGAGGAGGAATTATATGCCTAAAATTGACAATATGTTAGCAATTCTATGGATGCTTCGTTCAGGTGAAAAAATTACTGCAAAACAAATTTCAGAAAAGTTAGAGATGAATATAAGGACTGTGTATCGTTATATTGATACAATTTCAACAAGTGGCGTACCTATAATTTCAGAACCAGGACATAACGGTGGATACACTTTATTGAACAATTTTATTGAGGCTCCTCTTTTTTTTGATATTGAGGAGCAAACTTCACTATTTCACGCTGCTGTTTTTGCAGAAGAAGCCGGATATTATGGTGGTGAAGCACTAAATAGGGCCATTTCAAAACTAAGTAAATACTCAAATCAAGAGCAGGAAACAAAGATAAACCAACATTTAACTAGTCTTGAAGTAATAAGTCGATTAAGTTCACTCTCTATGGTACCTTTTTTGAAGGAGTTGGAGCAGGCCGTAGCTGAAGGGTACTCAGTAAAAATTCTTTACCATAAAAGTGGCGAAAAGCAATTAAATTATAGATTGGTCGATTCATACAGAATTATCTATTGGAATAATAAGTGGTATGTGATTGGATTTTGTCATCTTAGGAATGATATCCGTAGTTTTAGAGTAGATCGAATTGAAAATCTAATGCTAACCGAAAATAAGTTTAACCGACCAGAAAATTTTTCAGCACGTGACTTTTTTATAAAAAATCTTCTTCCAACTATAGAAGATAAGGAAGCGATTATTTCTTTGGTTATTAATGGGGATAAAAGTGTATTGGCTGATATTTGCCAACATTGGTTTTTAGGACATTATTTACAAGAACGGACTTCAAATCAAGCAGTTTTTCTTCTTGAAAAAGATATGCTACATACATATGTACCTTATTTACTTTTACCGTACAATAAATCTATTAAAGTTATTGAGCCAATAAGTCTTAAGAAAAGACTTATTGAAGTTCTGTCGGAATTAATACAATTTCATCAAGTATGATAACTTCCCTGACGTTAACTGTCAGGGAAGTTATATTATAATAGCTATATCAATTGTGAGTGGAGTGTTATTGGATGCAAACAAAAAAAGTTTTTCTATATGTATTTAATACAATGTCGGACTGGGAATATGGATATTTAATTGCTGAACTAAACTCAGGAAGATATTTCAAAAAAGATTTAGCACCTTTAAAAGTAATTACAGTAGGAGCTAATAAAGAAATGATTACTACTATGGGAGGACTGAGCATAAAACCAGATATTTCCCTTGATGAATGTACTCTTGAGAGTAAAGATCTTTTAATTTTACCAGGAGGGACTACTTGGAGTGAAGAAATTCATCAACCTATCTTGGAAAGAATTGGCGAAGCTTTAAAGCTTGGCACTATTGTTGCTGCAATTTGTGGTGCAATTGAAGGCCTCGCGAATATGGGATACTTAGATACTAGAAAGCATACAAGTAATAACTTAGAATATACTAAAATGGTATGTCCTAACTATAAAGGAGAAAAGTTCTATGAGTTGGGATCTGCGGTATCTAATGCGAATTTAGTTACTGCATCAGGAATAGCTCCTCTGGAATTTGCAATGGAGGTACTGAAAAAAATAGATGTATTTACACCAGATGCATTACATTCATGGTATAACCTAAATAAGACTCATAAACCTGAATACTACTTCCAGTTAATGAATTCAATAAATAAATGAAGTAACTGAAAAGCTCAATTTCTCTATTTTGATTTGTAGAGAAGTGGGGCTTTTTAATTTGGATTTTCCTTATCGTTGTAAATCCGCATTTTCCTGACGCTACCCCCTTATGGGATATATAAAGGATTTGCTTAAAGTAGTTGGAACTCGACCATTAACCTACTGTCAGCGGGTGAATAAACAATCGCTGACAGTAGGTTATAACGTTCTTACAGCATTTGAATGTAAAGAAAATTGGGGACACCTTATTCATGATGGGAAGGAGACGACAATGCTATACTTTTTCTCTTTAGATGTTTTACCTAAAAATATTAGTCCTCCTGATATATCGATACTTGAAGATTACATAGTAAGCTATAGCAAAAACCCTTCCAACCATTAAAGTTAGAAGGGTTTTCATGTTGTTTATCTGATTATTTTTGTGATGTAAATTGTACTTTTGCTAAACGATCAACAGCTTCCTGTAACAATTCTTTTGGTTGTACTAAAGCTAAACGTAAATAGCCTTGTCCAGCCGAACCAAATACTGTACCAGGGACTGTCACGATACCAGCTTGTTCAATTAGTTTAAAGGCTAGCTCTGTGCAGTCAATATCGTAAGGATATTTTGCCCAGACGAACATGCCACCGTCAGAAGGGGCTGCATCCCATCCTAAGTCACGTAAGCCGTTCATCAATGTTTTATGACGTTCTGAGAATGTTGCACGTAGGCTTGCCGTAATTTCCTCAGCGTTATCAAGTGCTACGACCGCAGCATCTTGAATTGGCTCGAAAATACCGAAATCTAAATTTGATTTTAATTGTTTTAAGATCGAAATCATCTCAGCATTACCTGCGATATAAGCGATACGTGTACCAGCAAGGCTAAAGCTTTTCGATAAAGAGTTAATTTCCATCCCAACTTCTTTTGCTCCAGAAGCGGCTAGGAAGCTAATTGGACCATCACCTGTAAAGTAGAACTCAGAGTATGCCGCATCATGTAAAACGATGATATTATATTTTTTCGCAAACGCAATGACTTTTTCAAAATAGGCTAACGAAGGCATTGCAGGCACTGGATTACCTGGTAAGTTTAAAATTAGTAGTTTTGCTTTTTGTGCTATTTCTTCAGGAACAGCATCTAAGTCTGGTAAATAATCGTTGTCAGCCGTTTGAGGCATATAGTAAGGTGTTGCGCCTGCTAGATGAATTCCTGCATCATAGGCAACGTAAGCTGGGTTTGTGGATAATACGATGTCTCCTGGATCACAGAAGGCGATTGGTAAATGCACTAATCCCTCTTGAGAGCCAATTGTTTGAATGATTTCAGAAGCGGGATCTAACTCTACATGGCTACGACGTTTATAATAGCGACTAACAGCTTCATAAAAACGTTGTGTGCCTGTTAATGTATACCCGTAAGATTCTGCTAAACCCGCTCTATACGATAAATGTTCGCGAATTTTAGCGTGTGGGGGCAGGTCTGGACTACCTAAGCTTAAGTCAATCATTTTCATACCTTTAGCTTCTTGTTGCTTGGCATGATTTTTTAAATCTCCGAAAATTGCTGGTGTAAATAAAGACATTTTTATAGATGGTAGGATTTTCAAACTAGTACACTCCTTATAGTTGTATAACAGAATAGTAGTTCAAATTTTATCATACTAAAGCACATAAAGGGAAAGTTATTCTGAAAAAAGAATATATTTCTAAAATGGAGAAGATGTGTGCGTAGACTAGCGGAAATATTTTAGTCAATGCTGAAAATAATATTTTTGACAGAAAAAATGTTACGATTCTGCTATCATAAAATGGAAGGGAGTTGTACGTAATGAATGTTTATTCTTTAAGCGGTCCAAGTGGAACAGGAAAAAGCACAAGCGCACTTGTATTCGCCCATAAAATCGGTGTAGAGGCTCTAATTGATGATGGTCTTTTCATTGTAAATGGTATGAAAGTAGCAGGGATCTCTGCAAAATTTGAGAAAAATACGATAACAGCTGTTCGTCGAGCCATTTTTTCAGATAACACCCACCGTGAGGAAGTAAAAAAAGCACTTGATACATATAAGGTACAGTCGATTTTACTGATCGGCACGTCCGATAAAATGACAAAGACGATAGCCAGACAGCTAGAGCTTGGTCCTATCGATAAATATTACTATGTTGAGGATGTGCGTTCTCAAAAAGAGATTGATAAAGCTCGCTTTATTCGACAGACCCAAGGAAAGCATGTGATGCCAATACCATACCGTCAAGTAGAGCAAAACTTTTTTAAACGACTCGTTCAAAAAGGGATGGAGATTTTCTCTACAAAGCGTGAAAAAATAGGGGAGACGACGATTGTTCGCCCTGATTTTCAACAAGAGTATATAGATATTGGAAAGCATGTTTATGTGCAGCTACTAACGTATTGCTGTGTAAAGCAAGATATCGTACACAAAGTCGAGCACGTACAATTCGTATTGGGAGAACTAGCGCAAGCAACGATTTTTTTACAGCTAAAGCTACCCATTGATTATTCCTTACCAGATCGATTGTATGCATTACAAAAAACGATACAGTCAGAATTTCGACAGCATTTCGGCTATGAATTAGATGCGATTCATCTTAATATAAAGTCGGTAGTGCTAAAACGAAAATCCTAAAAAGCAGGTACTCCATTCGCGCGAGAGGCGAGCAGAGTACCTGTTTGTTATTTCGGTTGACGCGTAAATTGCGGCTGACGTTTTTCCACAAAGGCACGGCAGCCCTCGGTAAAATCTTTTCCTACAAACGGTGTTGAACCTTGCCATAATGTTGGTACACTGTCCACGCATTCTTGAACAGATTGCTTCACAGCTAGTAAAGATTCAGGTGACATTCCTGCAACAAGCTTACCCATGCGAATCATGTATTTATTTAAGTCTTTTTCTGTAACTAAATAGTTAAGCATGCCTAGCTTGAAGGCTTCTTCAGCTTTAAACATGCGACCTGTAAATACTAAATCTTTCGTCGTAGAAGGGCCAACTAGTTGAACTAAACGCTGTGCAAATTTGTTATTTAAGGTGATCCCTAATTTACCGACAGGGATACCGAGTTTTGCTTTTTCTGAGCCAATGCGGATATCACAAGCTAATGCAAGCTCTAAACCAGCACCCATTGCGGGACCGTTAATTACGCCAATCGTAGGAATGGGTAAATGCTCAATTGTGGAAATCGTTTTTTCCATATGTACAAACGCTTCTTCGGCTTTTTCAAGGGAAATAGCGTTGAACTCTTTAATATCAGAGCCTGCCGTAAAGTTTTCGCCAGAGCCGCGTAAAATCAATACTTTATTTTTAGGATTATCTAATACTTGTAGGGCAATTTTAGCTAATTGATCCCACATATTTGCTGTTAGTGCGTTTTTAGCCTGTGGGCGATGGATCGTAATAATTGCTAGCCCAGCTGTTTCCTGATAAATAATTTTTGCGTCTTCTGCTTCAAGTCGAGTTGTTTTTACTTGCATACTTGAAAAGCCCCCTACATTTTATAGTTGATAAACTTATTATATAACACAAACGATAATAAACACTAAATTATACGAATTTTCATGTAAATCATCCTTGTTATACAAGAATAGGGCCATTTTAAAGAAATTGTACTACAACAGAGAGCGCGAATATACTATTGTAAGAAAACAAAAGATGTGAGACACTGCTGTAGGACCATTTGTTTCTTCATTGTATAAGGAGCATTTGAAACTGGAAGCGGGATTGCGAATGAATAGTACAGATTATCCGACATTATGGTTTATATAATTTAATAGTAAACTTACGCTCCTAAAATATAGTAAACTAAAGATAAAACACGCACAGTTATTAAGGAGGTAACGAGATGAACACACTTGTGGAAGCATGGAACAGCTATTTATTACTTTTAATCTCTTTAAAGAAAAGTGCTGCTACTAAAAAGCAGTACAATATAGATGGACAGCAATTTTTAGTGTTTGCTCATGAAAACAACTACTTGTACGTGGATCATCATTTAAAAGAATTGTTATTTATATATAGTAATTATTTGAAAGAGACCTACACAAATGTCAACACATTTAATCATAAAATTGCTACATTGCGAGGCTTTGCAGAATTTGTCTTTCTAAGAGAGTGGGTTGAGCCCTTTGACTATGAGAGCATTTTACAGCCAAAAAAGAAGCATAAAGAGGCTTTAACATTACTGACAAAGAAGCAACTGATGGCTATTGCGAATGTCTGGCCAACCTATTTTCAATACGCTAAATCGATGGAGCATGCATGGTTGGCAAGACGTAATGGTTGCATTGTCCAAATACTGATGGAAACAGGATGTAAACCAGCAGAGCTTGTACGTATGAAATGGTCTCATATTCACTTCGACTCATCGGTGCTTTACATTTCTAACCATAATGGGCGTAGAGATATAAAGCTTTCTTCGATATTAATGGACATGTTAGCACATTATAAAGTGGCAACAGAGGAATTACTTGAACAAATGTCGGGAGAATGGGTTTGGGTTAGTGAGGTTAGTCAAACAAAATCCATCTCAACGAAAACAATTGAGCGAATTTTCCAAACGATGTCAAAGGACATTGGAACAAATGTTAGAGCCACGGATTTGCGCTATACTGTCATGCAAAAGGCATTTCAAAATGAAAAAACAGTCGAAAATATTCAGGAAAAAATGGGTTATGTTCGAAAATGGGTGCTTACTGAAAGACAGGGGCGTTTTGAATAAAGATGAATTATTTATAAAAATGGCATTTTCTGAAAGAAGTTATTATATGCACCTTGCATCATTCCTTAAATAGCTAATGAATAAATGTACTTAAAGTAAGGGGGACGATTGTTCAATAAGAGCAATCACTTCTTGTGCTAACGGTGCAGGTTACTTGAAGGAAAATGACTGTTTTATCATTTAACAATAGAGATAGACGTACGTTCGAAAATAGGTAATACAATTTCATATTAGTTTCGGTGAGCCGTACCACAAGTAAGTGAGATTCTATTCATTTAATGGAGCGTTGATTAAATAGAAAAAAAGACCTAATAGTATGAACTAAAAGAAGAGAGTCAGTTTATGGACTAACTCTCTTCTTTTAGTTCATATGTAGTTTGCAAGGAAAAAAACCTCTACTTAATTGAAATGGGTGAATTCAATTGTAAAGTAGAGAAATAGAGTGAGAGATAGAGTCATTTCGTTAAACAAGAAATGAATAATTTGAACGAACGAATATTATTTTTCATAGTAATGATTAGGACAAAGTGGCCGTATATATAGATTGTATGAATTTATGATATAGGGGAGGAATTGCAAGTGGTTGGAAATAGAGCTGTGGCCTATATGGGCTCCGGAATAGTAGAAGTGCAAGATATTGGTTTTCCAGATTTGGTTTTACGAGATGGACCTGGGGTAAATCCGCTTAATGTAGGACGCAAATGTGATCATGGTGTTATTTTAAAGGTAGTAACAACTAATATTTGTGGAAGCGATCAGCATATGGTGAGAGGTAGAACTACAGCTCCGACAGGATTAGTTCTAGGCCACGAGATTACAGGAGAAGTGATTGAAGTAGGCCGAGATGTTGAATTTATTAAAAAAGGTGATTTAGTTTCTGTTCCATTTAATATAGCTTGCGGTAGGTGCCGTAGCTGTAAGGAGCGGAATACTCATATTTGTGAGAATGTAAATCCAGATCGTCCTGGTTCAGCATATGGTTATGTCGATATGGGAGGATGGGTTGGAGGTCAATCTGAGTATGTAATGGTGCCATATGCCGACTTCCAATTATTAAAATTTCCTGATAAAGACCAAGCAATGGAGAAAATTAGAGATTTAACAATGCTTTCAGATATATTTCCAACTGGATATCATGGTGCCGTAAGTGCAGGTGTGAAACCGGGATCAACTGTGTATATCGCAGGTGCAGGTCCAGTTGGTCTCGCTGCTGCTCATTCAGCTCAGTTACTAGGAGCCGCTGTAGTAATTGTAGGAGATTTAAATGAAGAAAGGTTAGCTCAAGCAAGAAGCTTTGGTTGCGAAACAGTTAATTTGCGAAATCATTCAAACCTAGGAGAGCAAATCGACCAAATACTTGGAGCACCTGAAGTAGATTGTGCTGTAGATTGTGTAGGATTTGAAGCATCTGCCCATGGAGCTAATGCAGTTGAAGCACCTGCTACTGTTTTAAATTCTATTATGCAAATAACACGTGCTGGAGGACGTTTAGGTATACCAGGTCTTTACGTAACCGGGGACCCTGGTGGAGTAGATGAGGATGCAAAAATTGGTACGTTAAAAATTCGTCTTGGCTTAGGATGGGCTAAAGCACATACTTTTGTAACTGGTCAAACACCTGTTATGAAATATCATCGCGATTTAATGGCGGCAATTTTGAGTGGAAGAGCTCAAATTGCGAAAGCTGTTAATGCTACAGTAATATCATTAGACGAAGCTCCAAAGGCATATCAAGATTTTGATAATGGGGTTGCCAGAAAATTCGTCATCGACCCACACGGTCTAGTAAAGTAAGAGATTTCTACAGGGGTTAAGGGGTTAAATTGAAATAAGCATAGAGGACAAACCTTTGGCTACTTTTCAATAAGAACTAGATTGCATGCTGATATTCTAAGGAGACTTTGAACTTCATTTCTCAAAGTCTCCTTTTTTTCATTGCTTATTTACCACAAGTATATTTGTATTCAGGTTGTATCTGAATGAAGAAACCACTTCGAACTTGTCCTGTCCAGTTTTGTAAGGATTCGTACCATTGTACGCTATCAAAAAAGTCATCTACTGTTGTAGTATTTGAAAACCAGATAAGTGGAGTGAAAGAAACAAGCTGTCCAGCATCTACCCAAACACCGCCAGCCGGAATAGTACTTTGTTTAACCAGCAGTAAAGGAAGCCCATATTAGAAAGCCAAAGAAGGTTCAATTTGTAGGAATGGTAAATATGATTCACCTTGAGGAGTAAGAGTTAATAGGTTTTAGTAGAGCGGCTGCACAGCCATAGCTTAACTTATGGCTTGTAGTTAATAATCGTGTAGAAATCGAAGATGAAGATTGGTCGAAAAATATTGAAGTTAAACAAGTACTTGATGGATTAAATTCAATAAATTCTTTACTTACTATTTAACTTATACTTTTTTAATATTATAATACTCTGTGTATTTGATTGTTTATCATTATCTTGGAGCTTGTGTTGTTTCTAAAAGAAGAGACGAAACTAGCTTTTCAATGGATTCTAATTAAATCAACCATTGTGTTTAACAGAGCCTATAGTTTTTACATCCCAGCGAGTTAATCAGCGAATTGGTTTTAAAAAAAAATGTACCGAACCTCATTTAGATACATTATGGGGAACCGTATCATAAGTTAATAAGATTGTATTAAAGGCGATTGCTATAGATTAGTAGCAATCGCCTTTATCTACTATAAGCGTTTGTCTGAACTCGCATTTTGTCGATTTCATCGATTAATCGGAGAGTTATAGGAACTGTTCTTATTTTCAAATTTTTACCTAAAAGTCGAATGTTTTCTAACACTTATTAGTGCGTTATGACACCGTCCTTGCTATGATAATGGAAGAGGATGGTGGGATATTGAAAATCAAAGTGCTGATTGCTGATGATAATTCCTTTATTCGTGAAGGAATGAAAATAATTTTAAATACATATGAAGAATTCGAGGTGGTAGCTGCGGTAAATGACGGGCTAGAGGCGGTGGATTACTGTAAACAGCATGAAATCGATGTGGTCTTATTAGATGTGCGGATGCCGAATATGAATGGTGTGGAAGCAACCAAGTTAATTAGTGAACAAACAAAGACAAAGCCGTTAATTATTACTACTTTTGATGATGACGAGTATATTTTGGATGCCATTAAGAATGGCGCCAAAGGCTATTTATTGAAAAATAATGACCCGGAAAGAATTCGTGAAGCGATTACTAGTGTGTATAATGGCAATTCCATCGTGCAAGACGTTGTGTTGGAGAAAATAAAATCCAATTTGATGGAAAATAAGCAGGAAAGTAGAGTAGATACGAGCCTGTTTAGTGAGCGGGAATTGGATATCATGGCTTTAATTTCAAAGGGGTTTTCAAATAAGGAAATTTCCAAACAACTATATATTTCAGAAGGAACGATTGCCAACTATATTACTTCTATTTTTAATAAAACGGGGTTGAGTCATCGCACGCAAATTGCGATTTACTTTTTAACGGGAAGAATTCACTAACATGGAATTCTTCATCATTCTTAGTAAACTCATATTATTAGGATATTTGTCGCTCTGGTTTATTCATGACACATTCCCGGTCCAGAATATCCCCTGGATTATTTTTTCTCTTCTGACCTATTTGATCATCAATATTGTGCTCTATATCGTGAAGCGGCAAAGGATAAAGAAGGTTGTTCTAGTTCTCTCATTGGTCCAAATTATTTTTTCCTTTTATAAGGTACATCCATTTTTTATCTTTCTGCTGCCGTTAAATGTATGCGAATTTTCCCCTTTTAATCTGGAAAAAAGGTTTATTATGTTAATCTTGGTATTTCTGCCGCTTATTTGGCTTCAAGATGACTTAAGATTTCAATATGGACTGGTGGCAGCTCTAAATTGTCTCATCTATTTGATGCTTATACAGTTTATTACACGGCTGCAAAGGCAAGAGGAACAATTGGATATGATGAGGAAAAATCTTCAGAAGATAACGAAAAGCTTGAATGATAATAATGAATTCATCAGGCAATCTGAATATACGTTTAAATTGGAGGAGAGGAATCGCCTTGCCCAAGTATTTCATGATAAAATTGGCCACGCGATGACCGGCGCTCTTATTCAAATGGAGGCGGCCAAGCGGCTGGTGGAATCTGATCAGGTGAAAGCTCTAGAATTGTTGCAAAATGCTATTAATATTTCAAAATTGGGTATCGAAAATATCCGAATGACCCTGAAAAATTTGAAACCGCCTACAGAACAAATGGGCATTAATAGGGTGAAATTATTCATTGAAGAGTTTTCTGCCAAACATTCGATGGATATGCCCTTTGTTTATAAGGGAAATATGGGACGGATTGCCCCGATTCAGTGGAATATTATTCAGGAAAATTTGACAGAGGCCTTAACTAACGCCCTTAAATATTCGGAAGCGACGACGGTTTCCATTGAAATTCACGTCCTCAACACGATGATCAAAGTGGAAGTGAAAGATAATGGAGTTGGAATCCAAAAGGTAAAAAAAGGGCTTGGATTGATTGGAATGGAGGAGCGGACTGCATCAATCAATGGAAAGATTATTGTGGACGGATCCCATGGCTTTTCAGTCACAATGTTAATTCCAATCCAGTAAACAATATAATTGTGAAAAATACACATGGTTCCTGAACCAATGTTCCAATGAAAAAGATAACTATAAAAATATGAAATTTCTCATGTAAAAAGGATGAATTGTTGCACTTATGCGGCGTCATCCTTTTTTTTATAATGAAGACAGAAAGTTAACGAGGGGTGAAATCATTTGAAGGTACTTGAAGTGAAAAATTTAACAAAAAAGTTTGATGATTTTCTTGCTGTTGATAATATATCTTTTTCCATAAGCGAAGGTGAAATTTTTGGTCTTTTAGGACCCAATGGTGCTGGAAAAAGTACCACTATTAATCTGATTGCCGGGCTCTTGCGCTACGGCGAAGGTGAAATTAACATTCTTGGGAAAAACAGCGGGAATCACAGCCGCTTTGCAAAGATGAATATCGGGATTGTGCCACAGGATTTGGCGATCTATGAAGAACTCACTACTTTTGAAAATGTGAAATTTTTTGCCGGATTATATGGGCTAAGAGGGGAGGAATTAACAGCTCTGGCTCAAAAGGCATTAGAATTTGTTGGCCTGCTTGATAAGCAGAAGGAGTATCCGAAGAATTTTTCCGGCGGGATGAAAAGACGGTTGAATATTGCTTGTGCCATTGCCCATCGTCCGAAGTTGATTATTATGGATGAGCCAACGGTCGGAATTGACCCGCATTCGCGGAACTATATCCTACAATCGATTCGCAAGTTAAATGAGATGGGATGCACGATTATTTATACAAGCCACTATATGGAAGAGGTGGAGGAAATCTGTACACGGATCTCCATTATGGATCACGGCAAGGTAATTGCGGAAGGCACGAAGGAGCAATTAATCGCAATTATTACCAATACAAAGGATATTTGGATTGAGACAAAATCGATTGAACAAATCGATTTTGAGAAGATCAAGGAAATCAATGGGGTAAAATCTGTCCTTTTGGAAGAGAACCTGATCAAAATCAATTCGGAAATAGACGTAAACAATTTAAATAATATTCTTTTGTATTTAATGAATCAAGGAATTGAAATCAGTTCACTGGAGGAAAAGGAACCGAATCTGGAAACCGTATTTCTAACACTTACTGGAAGGAACTTAAGAGATTAGAAAGGAGGTTATTTCTTTGAATGTACTTAACATTATTTGGAATCAACTTAAAGTAAGTTTCCGGGATTACCATACATTTATTTTAATGATGGCTTTTCCCATTGTCTTGATGTTGATTCTTGGTTCCGCCTTATCTAAAGATTTTGATCAGAAAATTAAAGTCGACAATGTTCATGTCTTATATAAAACTACTGCTAGCTCGGAGATTTCCTCTTATTTTCAAGCATTTATCAAGGAAGCTAAAAACACCGGCATTGATTTTAAGAAGGCAGCTGATGGGATGAATGGGCAAAAGCAGGTAGTAGAAAATCACTATACTGCCTTTGTTGAGGTGAACAATAAAGGACTTAAATTATATGGCAGCAGCCAAAATAGCATCGAAGAGAGTATTCTCCAAGGGATGCTGACAACATTTGCCGATAAATATAATCTTACGGCAGCAGTAGCAAGTATTGATCCAGCAAAAGTCAGTACCGTTTTAGCAAGCCCGTCCAAGCATGATTTTATAGCAGAAAAGTCACTGCAGTCAACGAAGGAGCCCAGTTCGATGGACTACTTTGCTATTGTAATGACGACGATGATTGCCCTTTATTCGGCGATGTATGGAATGGGACTTTTTCGCGATGAAAGAGTCAATCATACTTCGATTCGATTATTGGCTGCCCCGATTCGAAAAGGTGAGATTTTTCTCGGAAAAATTATTGGCTGTGTTCTTGTTAACATGATCTGTATTGTTGTCATTATCATCTTTAGCCACTATGTGTACAAAGCGGATTGGGGAAGCCATATTGGGTGGATTCTTCTTATCCTAATATCGGAAGTATTCCTGGCGGTCAGTTTCGGCCTTGGTGTTAGCTATATGGCCAAAACACATGAGGCTTCAAGAACAATCATCTCCCTAGTGATTCAGCTTGTGTCATTCTTTGGTGGCGCCTATTTCAAAATAGAAGGTGCTACGGGGGCACTTAAATTTTTAACGGATTTATCCCCACTTACATGGTCTAACCAGGGGATTACGAAAATCATCTATGCCAATGACCTATCGGCTGCGACGCTACCAATCACCTTAAATCTTGGGATTGCGCTTCTATTTTTAACGATTGCCATCATTTCATTCCAAAGAAGGGAGGGATTATGATGAAAGATATAATCTGGCTGATGAAGAAAATTCTTAGTGTGACTTTTAGAAAAAAAGGAAATATTTTTCTATACTTTGGTGGGCCGCTCATCGGCATAGTCATTGCCTTTATGGCTTATGGAGGAAACAGCCAACAAGCACTGAAAGTTGGGGTAATCAATCATGACTCTGGGCAGATTGCGGGAGATACAGTAAATTTTCTAAAATACTTAAAAAATATGAGCCTGGTCAATGTCAATGAATCTTCTATGAAGGATCAAATTGCTGCGGGGAAATTAGATTGTGCGATTATTTTGGAGGAAGGCTTCTCAGAAAGTATTCAAACCGGAAACCCGGACCATATACAGCTTGTCTCGATTAAAGGAGCAGAAGTTACCGGCTTTGTAAAAGCATATCTTTACCAATATCTTGATAATGTTATGGCCTTAAATAGGGTAGCAAATGGTGATCAAGATGCGTATCAAAAAATGTCCGCCCGCTATCAACAGGCTGATTTCAAGTTTCATGTAGAGACACTACAAGATACCTCAAAAGGTAAAAATATGACAAATAGAACCATCGGCTTTTTGTTAATGATTATGCTATTATCAGCAGGAAACTTTGCGGGAATCATTATGAAGGAAAAAGAAAATCGTACCTATTTCCGTCTGTTATCTACGCCGATTAATGCAAGGAAGTATGTACTTGCCAATATCGCCGTTAGTATGCTAGTAATGGTTGCCCAAATCATCTTTACGCTACTGGTTATAACGAATATCTTCCATTTTGAGATGCATGTGTCCATTTGGCAAATGTCAATCATATTAATCTTGTTTGCTTTGGTGGCAGCAGGTTTATCGCTAATGCTCATTTCCTTTTCTAACAGTTCCGGGATGGCGAGTGCGCTGCAAAATTTAATCTTGACACCATCGTGTCTCTTGTCAGGTTGTTTTTTTCCTTTTGAAATTATGCCGAAGACCGTCCAGAAAATTGCCAACTTTACGCCGCAGCGATGGGTACTTGATACCATAAGCCAACTACAGCAGGGACATCATTTTGGCAGTCTTTACCTTAATTTTTTAATTCTACTAGCATTTGCCGCCGTATTTTTTCTAGTCTCGGTTTATAAATTTGGGCGAAATAACGATGTTCGAAATTTTGCATAAAATAGTTTATATTTTTATAAAAAATGCAGCTAGAACTTAAATAGGTGCGGTGAACCGCATCATAAATAGAGTTGCAGCAGATGTGGTAGAATTATCCCTCCAATACGACCCATCCGGAGCAACAAAAACAGTAGCATGTATTACAATTCTTGAAATGCTGGTTTTTTGAATTGACTAATTTAATTATGTTTTAAAAAAGTTAGAATGGCGAGCGTTGCTAAATAAGCCATCTAAAAAAGTCGGATTCCTTTTGGTAAGGAACCGACTTTTGGGTCACAAATGATTCACTGCTTTAACGCTCACTTTAACTGATAAATCATGTTTTCCACCTGAATAAACACCTTCAACAGGGCTTATATCAGAATAATCACGACCAATGCATAAAATAATGTGATTTTCTAATACTTCAACATTATTAGTTGGATCTAAACCAATCCAGCCGATCCCTGGTATCATGACTTCTACCCAAGCATGGGTTGCAATATCACCGACGAGGGCAGAGTTTTCATCGACATATAAATAACCGCTAACATAACGCGCTGGAATTCCTTTAGCCCTTAGCACCGCAAGCATGACATGTGTGAAATCCTGACAAACACCGCGCTTAAGGGCGAAGGCTTCACTTGCAGTTGTTGTAACATTGGTTGCTCCAGGAACGTATTCAAAAGTAGAGTATAAATATTGCATTAAATTTAATGAAAACAGCACAGGATTTTCAGCATGGCCAATAGCGTGATAAACTTCCTCCAACTGATTTTCTGTCATATACGTAAAATGTGTAGACTTTAAATAGGGCAAATAATGCTCATAAAACAGCTGAGAGTGAAAAATCGTCTGCATTTCGTGTGAATATTGAATGCGATGAATAAAGGGTGCACGTTGAATACTAACAATAGATGTCGTTTGAATTTCTAGCTCTTGGTGCTGTTCTGGTATATAAAAAGTCCCAACCGTATTGCCCCAAATATCTGTATGCTCACGCGTTAATGATGAAGGTGTAATGGCAATTCGATAGGATAATAAGCGCTGACGCTCATCGCCTCTTGGCTTTAAACGGATTGTATTTAAGCTTTGATCGACTTCAGACTCATATTGAAAAATATTAGTATGTTGAATTTCAAATTTCATTGTGTCCGCTTCCTTTAGATTACTGACTTGCTTGTTGAAAGGGAGCTGTCGTTGATTCCTTTCAAGTTTGTACGCTGGGTTCATCTAAATGATAAATTGTTGAAAATGTATTTCCAAAATCAATACATTGACACAATCTTTCCTCCATTAACAAAATAGTTTCCTCTATGGTAATATTCCATAAATCTACATTCATCATGGCAAATAACAAACTCTTTAATGGGGTACGAAGCTCTAAAAATCTTGCTGAAAGAGGATCGTTTTCTAAACAAATAAACGCTTCCTCTAATTTTTGTAAGCAAAACATAACTGAACGTGGGAAATGCTTATCCTGTAACAAATATTGAATGACACAAAGTAAATTGGTTTGGCGATCTTTTCGCAAATAAGACTCTGTCGCCTTCGATAAATCGAGTAAGAACGATCCGTCTGCTTCTATTAAAGAGACGGCTATTTCCTTATGTTGCTCTAGTATAATCAAAGTCATACGAATCGTCTTTTCTAAACGTTCTAACCATTTCCCAACTTGCATGAAATAAAAGGGTAAATCTCGATCCATCGAGCCTTCAATTAGCCCTGTAACCGTTAATGAAGTATTTCGAACGTTTTGTAAAAAAGAGTTAAGAACGATTAATGGAATTGGTCTTTCACGTTCCAATATTTCATGCTGCAACGATAGATAGAAGGCATTTTGCAATTCCCAAAGCTCAATCGGGATACTATCTCGAGTTATACGCGCATTTTCTCTAACTGCACGTAAAGTAGTATGGAGGGCATTACAGTTATTATTTGAATAGAGTAGATATTCGATAAGTGGATTAACTCGAATTGACTCATAATAAGTCAAATACTCTTCCTTCGAGGCACAAATATCCAACACGGCTTCCCAATGATCGATGTATTCATTTTCTTTCCCAGATTGCTCCAACATATTCAACAGCTGTACTTGTAGTATATGTGCATTCGTTTGTGATCGTTCACTATATCGTGCCATCCAGTATAGTGCATCCGCTACTCGACTTAGCATACTGCAATTCCTCCTTTAATATCCATGTATCTTTTGCTCCGCCGCCCTGTGAAGAATTCACGACTAAAGATCCTTCTTTTAATGCCACACGCGACAAACCACCAGGGAGCACATAAATATCCTCACCCTTCATCGCATAAACACGCAAATCGACATGGCAAGGGTAGAATCTACCATCCTGGAAAGCAGGAGCTCTAGAAAGGTTGATCGTAGGTTGTGCAATATATTGAAAAGGGTTTTCCATGATTTTTTCTTGAAAAATAGCAATTTCGTCTTCACTCGCATGTGGACCAATAAGCATATCATAGCCACCAGAGGCACTAACATTTTTTATGACAAGCTCTCTCATATGCTCAAGGACCCAATCTCGCTGTCTATCATCAGCTAGATGATAGGTCTTCACATTACGTAAAATTGGTTCTTCTTTCAAATAGAAACGAATCATATCCGGTACATAAGCATACATCGCTTTATCATCTGCAACACCGTTACCAACAGCATTTAAAATAGCAATATTGCCAGCTTTATAAGCATCCATAATATAAGGGACTCCAAGTAAAGAATCCTTACGAAAAACAACAGGATCTAAGAAATCATCATCAATTCGACGATAAATAATATCAATTTGCTCTAGACCGTAGATTGTCTTCATGTACACCTTATTATCCTGTACAACTAATTCATGCCCTTCGACAAGCTGAATATTGAGCTGCTGTGCTAAAAAGACATGATCGTAATATGCCGAATTATACATGCCTGCAGTTAATAGGACAGCTTTAGGTTCTACGTTTGTCTTCATACTAGTTGGTCGGTGGGCAAGGAGTGCCTTCTTCATAAAGGACATTTGTTTGTCAAGTGACTGAATAGTATGTTTTGAGAAAAATTCAGGATATACTTCCTTCATAACAGATCGATTTTGAAAAACATAAGATATACCTGAAGGATTGCGTAAATTATCTTCTAACACGTAGTAAACGCCATGTTCATCACGAATCAAATCGATACCAGCTAAAAAAATATGATTATCGATAGGTACTTTTACACCAAGCATTTCTTTATAATAATACGGATTATTTTCAACAAACTGTTTCGGTATAAGCCCAGACTCCAAAATAGACTGTTCATGGTAGACATCATGTAAAAAGCAATTTAAGGCTTTGACACGTTGCTTCACACCAGATTCAATTACTTTCCACTGTTCATGTGGAATAATAATAGGTATAAAATCAAAGGGCATTGTCCGCTCTGTTCCACCTTGTGCTCCGTATACGGTAAATGTGATGCCTTGTTTAAGGAATCTTGAATGTGCTTGTTGATATTTTTCATCTAATTGTTCCTTTGAGAAAGCACTGAGCTTATGGTGGAAAGACCGATAATGAGGCTTCGGTTGATTGCCATCTAACATTTCATCAAAAAACAAACCAGATTCATAGTACTTCATCATATAGATCGCCCTCCGAATTTAAGTAGTAGAGAAAACGTGTTAAACTAAGAAGAATACATAAAAGGAGCTAAAAAAATGACAATCATTAATTTAATGCAAGCTTACGAGCTAGACAAGCTTTCAAAACTAAATTTTACTGATGAGGAGATTGTGCGCATATTGCGAACAGGGGATGTATCAGTTTGGCAGGAAAAAGTACCAAACTATGAATTTTCCGAAACAAGGGCACTTTATCGAGAAGGAGAACATTTGTTCTTGAACGCTCTGCATGGTAACTACCGTATCAAGTATGTAACTTTGCCAGGCATTCAACGTTTACTATATCTTCGTTTTCAATTAGAAGAAGGTAAGGATTATCAATTGTTAGAAACAGGAATCGAGCAATTAACTTGTAATGAAGAAACTATAGAGAAGCTTCAACATATGCTTTCAACAAACTGGTCTCTAGCAAAACAAGTGGATGGGACGTATAATATTTTTGTTAAGTAAACGCATTTCGCCTTGACGTAATTTTAGCTGTCGCTAAATAAACATTGCGTCAAGAATTGACAAAAACCATATAATTCCATACACGTTGTGAGAAGAATCGACACGTATAGTTACCCATCTTTTCATTTTTCAAATCGTCTCACAGCATTTAGTTCACTAGATTTAAATATTCATTTTTTTTGAGTTTTATACCTAAAAAGTGAAATTTTCAAAAAAATATTTTAAAAAGGTGATTTTCTTTCTAAAAGAGAATCATCTTTTTTACTGCTCCAAAACAGAACATTTGTTCTAATCTGTAAAAAAGGGCATTTTTTTCACCATAAAGTTCCCAAATTTATATTTGGGAACGTTTTTTCGTGGTAAAATAGAGAAAATAGAGGTGATTTTATGGAAAAGACCAAGCTTCCTAAAATAATGAGGGATTTTCTTGTCTACTTAACGACGATTAAAGGGAAGTCTCACCGCACGAGAAAAGAATACGAATATGATTTGACATTATTCTTCCGTTTCTACATAGCAATCCAGAATGATCTTGACATATCAGATATAACGAAAATAGATATTTCTACTATTACAATTGAAGAAATTCGTGAAATGACACTGGAGGATCTATATCTATTTATGGAATATTGTGAGGTGCAGCGTGAGAATTCTGCATCTGCGAGAGCGCGTAAAGTAGCAACGTTAAAATCATTTTTTAAATACCTTAAAGGGAAACGTCGTCTTCTAGAGGAAAATCCGGCAGATGAATTAGAAACGCCAAAAATAGGACGGAAAAGACCTATCTATATGAATATCGAGGAGGCCACACAATTTATCGATGGCATCCAGCCAAATCGTGCTTCTCCACGAAATTATTGTATGATGATGTTTTTCTTGAATTTAGGGATTCGTGTTACAGAGCTTTGTCAGCTAAATAGATCATCCATACAAGGGCGCTACTTAACTGTTGTTGGTAAAGGCAACAAGGAACGGACAGTGTACTTGAATGATAGCTGTACGCAGGCACTTGCAGACTATGAAGATAGTGGGAAGAAACAATATAAAGGTGAGGGAGAGGAGCCTCTTTTCGTCTCACAAAAGGGAACACGCTTTACCCGTCAAACTGTTGCTAAAATCGTTAAACAAATTAATCAGCAATCTGGACTTCAAAAAGAAAGACTGACACCACATAAGTTACGTCATACATCTGCTACAATGATGTATAAATCAGGAGCAGATATTAGAAGTCTTCAACATATACTGGGCCATTCAAGTGTTGCAACGACACAAATCTATACGCATATCGAAGATGAAGAGCTGCAACATGTACTCGAAAATAATCCATTTAATATTGTTCGAGCAAAATAATTTTTAAGACAATTTTGCAAAATATTAAAGGAAATTTAATTAATCTAATAGAATCTTTACATTGTATAGGACATATACAGAATGGGAATCAAAAATCCTTTTGGTGAGGAGTAGCTTATGAATCAATTAATAAACGATCATCTATGTAAAACAAGAAATGACTTAGTAGAAGAGATTAAAGTATTAAGTGATACTCAGTTGAATGCTAAGCCTGATGCTAACAGTTGGAGTATTGCCCAAATCTGCCACCACTTAGTTTTAGTGGAGGAGTCTACAGTAAAAGCGATTGCATGGGGATTAAAACAAGAAGTTAATAAGCAAATGGAACGTAAAAATGTTCAACTTATCGTAGATAGAACAAAGAAAATTACAGCACCCAAAATTGTTGAACCAGCAGACGACTTTTTTACAGTTAAGCAAATCATTGAGTTACTTGACGATTCGAGAAAAAAATTAACAACTTTCCTTAATACAATTGAAGATCCAACAATATTAGCAGAAAAATCCGTGAAGCATCCTGCCATTGGGGAATTAGCCCTTGATCAATGGCTAGAACAAATTTATTTTCATGAACAACGACATATTGGACAAATAAAAGAAATCAAAGCATTAATCAAAGTTGAGCACTAATGAATTAAGCTGGAAACGGAATATTAAGAATGAAAAAAAGAAATACAAGACAGTATGGTAAAGAATTGATGATAGAGATTAAAAATTCGATTGTCTCTGAAATAATATGGAACATTTTAATATTTATTCCTAGAATGATTTTCAGGCTATTGAAAAATATATGGTGAATGGTCTAATTTCTCGATATTACTATTGAGAAATTGGGCTTTTTTGTTCAGGTAAATAAAGAAGGAGAATTGAGATGCTTATGGAAAGGCTGTTTTCTTAAAGATTATTACTATTCAACGAAGCAGGATAGTTGAAGAATATTCGGGAAAGATACCTACAAAAAAGATAGGTGGGCTTTATTGAAGAAAAAACTCTGCGTCCTAATTTGTATTCTAATTCTCGTAAATAATACTGTCGTTTTTGCGAAGAATACCAATCAAACTTTTTTGGAAAAATTGATGGCGCATTCATTAGAGCATAATGATGTTCAAAACATTAAAGTTGAAAACAATTCTGGACTTCAGCGTGTATTCAGTATCAATGATGGTTTTCAAGAGCGTGTACTCAGAAAAGTGGTTTACTGGCTTAATAACTCTAGCCGAGTGAATGGAACAATCGAGGTATCTTTAGATAATCCATCCAATAGATTGACGTTAAAAATGGCAAATGATGAAGTGATCACTATTGAACCCGCTTATACTTGTGTAGTTGACAATGAACGCAAAACCTGCACGGCTAAAGAAGGGGAAATAATCGTTTCGGAAAATAGACAAAAAGTGCGATTAAAGTCACAATCTCTTTATGATTGGCTTATGGTAGGCTGGAGAAAAGAATTGAATGGACTTACTAAAGAAGAGTTACTTGAACAAGCCTTGTTTACACGTTATTTATATCATTTGGGTCCATCTTATTCGGAATTTTTTATGTGTCCAAAAATCAAAATTGAACCCATAGATGGAGATCCTAGGAGACATCTCATTTTTGGCAGTGCATTAAACTATTCCGGACACCACGGTGGAGATTATGATAAACTTACTTTTTCTGTAAGGGATTCTAACCTAACAGGGTTACAAGTGACAAACGTAAAAATAAAGAAACATATTTCGCAAGAAGAAAACCAAAAACAATGCCAAACGTTTGATTAAAAATATTTTTTCGAAAGGGGTGCTTCTTTCAGAGAAGGGAACGCTCCTTTTTATTTGAATTATTTCGATAAATTAAAGTGATAATAAGTTTGTGAAAGAATGTACTTAAGAAACGGGTGCGGATGGTACAGGGAGTTAATTATGTCTTAAAATTATTAACGGGAAAATGAATGATAAAATTTATATTTGGAACTACAAAACCACTGAAATAGAGGAATATACCTCAAAGTCGAATAACAATTTTTAATGAGCATGTTATTTGTAGGTTTTGTTCACATGATGTGTTTATTCCATATGAAGTTAATGTGAATGTTGAACAACCGGGTATCGGTGTCCGTCATACTCGTGATATAGCAATTTGTCAACATTGTGGTGAAGGAAAATTTTTTGGAGATCCAAGTTATTATGATGCTGAAAAAGATAATTATATTTGGGCATTGAATCAGCATTTGCTTTCCGTTAGAAAATATAAGATTAAGTTTTCATTATATGTTGGGAAAAGAAATAACGATAAAATAACTGCTTTTATAAATAAGCTTATTCAAGTCTTAAGTATAGAAGTGGAGAATATGAGTGATTTACAAGGTGGAGTAGTACTTCAAGTAAAGCTTTCTAGTTTAAATGAAATGCAAACGATTAGATCTATTATAATCGATTCTGCAAAGCGAATGAATATAACGATTAAGGACCTAACCATTAAATAAGATTTTCTTAGTAACATTTATTTAAATGTCCTTAAATTTTTGAAACTAAATGAAAGTAAATAGCCTAATCTTTTTATAAAAATTAGCTCTAATAATCGAAGGGAGTCATTGTTTTGATCAATCTCTTTCAAAACAATGGCTTTTGTTATGCGCGGAATTAAGTCTTTCAAGTTATTTTTAATTAAATTTTTTGTAAAGCTTGACGAAATAAATCATCTGTTATATATTAAATAAAAATAAAAACAACTGTTATAAAACAGTTTAATTAGAGGAGGAATTCAAATGTCAAAGTATCGTGATGGTTATGAGTTTTATTGTGAAATGTGTGAACGTTATGGTTTAGAGCCAATTTCTTTCCGCTATTATGTGTTACAGTTATCACAGCAGCAACTTTCAGCTTATAATATGCAAGCAAAACAATTAGGAATTTAAAAGGTTTGTGATTAAAGGATGTGGTTATTACGGAAGCCGACGTGAATATTTTATGAAAAGCCCAGCCATACTAATTTAAATGGACTGGGCTTTCGTCTATTCGAAAGAAATATCAGAAAATTCATTGACACAAAAAACCTTCTGTTATATATTATTAACAAAAATATAATTCTGTTATAGTACAAGAAGGAAGGATGTATTCATATGTCTCATTATAAAGCTGGCTACGAATTTTACTTAAAGAAATGTGAACAATTCGATCTTGAGCCCATTAATTTCTATTATTATGTCAATCAATTATCACAAGAACAATTAGAATATTATAACGAAGCTGCACAAATGAAAGGAAGTTATTAGGATGACAGATTATCGAGAAGGCTATGATTTTTATCGACAAGTGTGTGAGAAACACGATTTAGAGCCAATAAATTTTCACTATTATATTTTAAACTTATCTCAAGAGCAACTAGATGCCTACAATGAACGGGCTAAAACGTTGGGAGGTCAAATAGAATATGAAATCTCTTAGCTTATAAAAATGCCTTACTGCCTGTATGTGACAGTAAGGCATTTTTTGGATGTATCATATATGAAGAAATTTTTCAAGCATCGTAAATTTACAGTAATTTCATATATTCTATAGATAAATAGGCTATACATAACATACAAATAGCACTAAGGTAATTAAAACAAGTGTTTTAAATAAGGTAAAAGACCTTGTTTTTTGGTCTATTTTATTGAAAATCATCAAATATAGATTTGAATGTTTTGATATTTGGGTTGAATTAACTGCTTTTCTAGGACTATAATATAATTACATAATAAAGGGCGATATCCCATAACTTTATACCTCACTTTAAAATAAAGCTAAAGTACCAAACCCTTCTAATGAACGGAGAATGAAAATGATGAATATCACGCCTAGTAGTATTAATCAAAATAACTATAGTCTGAAAGAATTACAAGATATTTTTTCAGCAATGAATAGTTCAATCATTGTAGCAATTACAGATCGAACAGGAAAAATTACGTTTGTTAATGATCATTTTTGCAAAATTTCTAAATATACTCGTGAAGAATTATTAGGGCAAGATCACCGTTTACTCAATTCAGGTTTCCATCCAAGAACTTTCTTTAGAGAGATGTGGAAAACTATAGGTAATGGTGAAATGTGGAATGGCGAGGTGTGTAATCGCGCAAAAGATGGCAGTCTTTATTGGGTGAAGACAACGATTTTCCCTTTTCTTGATGACAATGGTAAACCGTATCAATATATTGCAATACGAGTCGATATTACCGCACAAAAGGATATAAAAAAGATTACCCATATTGCTTATCACGATGAATTAACGGGGCTACCAAATCGTCGTAAATTAGAACAACGTTTAGAAAATGAATTCCATCAATCTCGACGTAGTGGAGAAAAGTTTGCGTTATTTTTCATTGATGTAAATCGTTTTAAAAACATTAACGATGGACTTGGCCATATCATCGGGGATATGTTTTTAGTGGAAATGGCGAATCGTCTACGCGACGTTGATTATACATCTAATTCTATTTACCGTCACAACAGTGATGAGTTTGTTATCATACTAAACGAAGTTGACCGAATTGAGGAGAAGGCCGAGGAAATAATTAGCGTCTTTAATGAGAGCTTTATTGTTGATGCGTATGAATTTTACGCAAGTATTAGTATTGGAATTAGTATTTTTCCAGATCATGCAAACTCTATTGAGGAATTATTGAAAAATGCAGATATCGCCATGTATGCTGCGAAATCTACACGTGGTAATCAATACCGCTTATATCGTCCAAATATGGATGAAGTCAATGATAAATGGATATTACTTGAAACAAAATTACATCAAGCATTAAAAAAAGATGTTTTAGAATTACACTATCAACCAAAAATTAATTTAAAAACAAATAAAGTGATTGGCATGGAGGCATTGCTGCGTTGGTACGATCCTGAACTAGGCCATATACCACCGGATCGCTTTATTCCATTTGCAGAGGAATGTGGACTCATAAATGATATTGGAGTATGGGTATTAAGAAAAGCATCTGCCCAAGCACGCACTTGGAATGAGGTACATAATTTAAACTTACGAGTTGCCGTGAACATTTCTCCGATTCATATTAGTACAACTGGATTTGTCAAAATGGTACATGAAGTTATCGCAGAAACAAAAATAGATCCGCACTTCTTAGAAATTGAAATTACAGAGATGAGTATGCTAGATTATACCGAAGACTTAATTAATACAATCAATCAATTAAGAGCACTTGGTATTACGATATCATTAGATGATTTCGGAACGGGTTATTCGTCGCTGAATTACTTAAAAACATTCCCTGTAGATGTTTTAAAAATAGATCGTGCATTCGTCCGTGATATTGTGCCTGAAAAATCAGGAGTTGCTATGATTTCAGCAATGATCTCTTTAGCGCATGCCTTGAATCTTCAAGTAGTTGCTGAAGGTGTCGAGGAAGAAGCAGAATTAAGCGTGCTGCGTGAGCATGGCTGCGAATTCGTACAGGGCTATTATTTCAGTAAGCCATTATCAGTAGAGGACTTTACGCGGTTGATATTAGATAAGAAATAATTATAAGTAGTCAATATGGAGGAACTTGTCTTTAGTTTAGGACAAGTTCCTTTAAGTATTTACAGATAAAGCAATTCGTTAAATAATTGATATTATTTAACTGTTTTGCTAAAGTTATATAAAATATAAATTGTTGATGTGGCCAAGTAAGGTAGAATTGTGAAACAGAGAATATAGCAATTGCTGAGAGCTATATCACCGCTTCTTATCTGAAACCTACCACGGAGATGTTATGCAAACATAACCGAGTCGTTTTCGTTACAAAACGTTTGAGGGTTTTAAGGTTTTCTTAAAACTAAAATCAAGGTGGTACCACGTTTACCGGCACAAAGACGTCCTTATTTTTTGGATAGCTTTGTGCTTTTTATTTTTTCAGTAGGTAAAAATACAGAAATGGAGGAAAGAACATGACAACACAACAAAACGATTTTTCAAAATGGTACATTGATACAATTCAAAAGGCTGATTTAATGGATTATACACCAGTTCGCGGCTGTATTGCATTTAAACCGGACGGCTATGAAATTTGGGAACATATCCAGGCAGAAATGGACCGTCGATTTAAAGAGACAGGTCATCGCAACGCTTATTTCCCTATGTTAATCCCTGAATCGTTCTTCCAAAAAGAAAAAGATCATATCGAAGGCTTCGCACCTGAGCTTCCTTGGGTAACGGAGGCAGCAGGCGAGAAATTAGAAGAACGTTTAGCCCTTCGTCCAACCTCTGAAACGATGATTGGACATCTCTATTCGAATTGGATAAAAAGTTACCGTGATTTGCCTGTCTTAATCAATCAATGGGCAAATGTTTTTCGGTGGGAGAAAAAAACACTGCCGTTCATTCGAACATCTGAATTTTTGTGGCAGGAGGGCCATACAGCGCATGTAGATGAAGAAGATGCACGTAAAGAAACGATGCAAATGTTAACTATTTATAAGGAAGTAGTAGAGGACTTACTTGCCATTCCTGTCTATGATGGACAAAAAACACCTTCTGAACGTTTTGCAGGCGCTGTCGATACATTTTCTATCGAAGCAATGATGAAAAATGGGAAGGCCGTTCAAGCTGGTACCTCTCACTATTTAGGGACAAAATTTGCTGAAGCCTTTGATATTAAATATTTAAATAAAGCCAATCAGCATGACTATGTACACACAACATCTTGGGGAACTTCTACTCGTTTAATAGGTTCAGTGATTATGGTTCATGGTGATGAACAGGGGCTTATATTACCACCACGAATTGCACCAACCCAAGTTGTTTTAATACCTGTAGGTCCATGGAAAAAGAACCCTGAGATTATGGAGAAACTAGATGACATATATGCTGCTCTTAAGGAGAAGCGAATTCGAGTACGTCTTGATGACTCCGATCAATCTCCAGGTTTCAAATTCAATGAATGGGAATTAAAAGGTGTACCGGTTCGGATTGAATTAGGACCTCGTGACTTAGAGAAAAACCATGCATTGTTAAAAGCACGAGATGAAGATGACAAACAATCGATTGACCTGAATGACATTGTATCGGCAATTGAAGTGGAACTGACAACAATGCAAACTCGTTTATTTGAAAAAGCACGCAAATTCCGTGATGAAAACGCTCATGCAAATATCGATTCACTGAAAGTTTTGCAGCAGCATATTACCACTTCCAAGGAAAATGGATCTATACCTGGTTGGATTCTTGCTGGGTGGTGTGGAGATGATGCATGCGAAGAAAAAGTGAAAGAAGAAACAAAATATACTTCTCGTAACATTCCATTTAACCCACCAACTACGAAAACTACTTGTATATGCTGTGGAAATGAAGCAAAGCATACAGTTTGGTTTGCTCAAGCATACTAATTAAAGTAGTAGAAGAAGTTGTAACAGTAATTTTAAAAGAAATACAAGGCAATAAAAAAAGAGAAAAGAAGTATCTACTTTCATGTCTTTAAAAGTGAAAGTAGATACTTCTTTTTCAAGTTTTAAATGATAAAATATTCACCCACTCTTTATAAATCCAGAAATAATCAAAAAAACAATTGAGTAAAGCTACTTCCAGGTTAATCTTTGATTTTAGTGGTAAATTGTTTTTGTTGTTATTTTACCTGTATATCTAGAATATTTGTAAAAAGTTATAACTGATTTATAGTCTTTGTAAAATTCAGGCCAATTAACATCAGGTTTCCAATATCTAAGTTCTTCATAATATACAGTACTCTTCTCAGAAGAAATTGAACCTGCTATTGCTGTAGCAATAGCAGCTAAACCGCCAACGATTACATTCTTTGTGAATATTGCTGCCAACACTCCAACAATAACAGATGTAGTTAAGTTTGAAAGATTAATCGAACCTTTGTTTGAATACTCGTAAATCCATGAGTTGCTCCATCCCGCACTTTGATCAGCAGCACGATTTAAAGGAAGATTGTCCGGTGGGGATAATGAAAAGGATTTTTCATCTTCAACTATTTCTTCAAAAAAAGTCACTAATGTATTCGAAATCTCTTCACCATCTACATATACCTTGTTATTTTCCATGTTATATACAACTGTTTCAACTGTATTTCCATCATCTACAGTTACTGTTTTTAAATTATCTTGAAGATGTATCTTTAAATCATACATTTGATTATCCACAGTCACTTGATATTGTTCATAGGACAAAGTATCAGCTTTTGCTTTTGCTAAGAAAAATGTATTAATTGACAAAACTAATGTTAGTGCCATTATTAAACTTAAAAAATTTTTTCTGAGTTTTTTCAAGATGCTCTATCTCCGGTTTTCTGAATTTTCACAAAATATTACAGTGATTACATTGTAGCATTTGCCTGTGCAAGACTCGGTGAAATAATACTGAAAACTAATATAAAACAAATTAATACTTTAATACTTTTTATTAAATAATTCTTCATAATTAATATCTTCCTCAAAGAGGTCTACAGCATCTCAAGTCATTTTTTCTTTAGTTGGACATAGCCGTCTTCAGTAATTGCATACCTGCTATGTTGAAATTTCACGTGTTTTCATAGTTTAATAAACTACTCTCTTTCACTTAATCTATATTTCGTGTTCATATCTGCATGAAAATAGTTCCTAATTTAAAATGGTAATAAAAAATTAACGTGGTATTTCCTCCTTTTTTACTTTTTCCCGGGTATGTTAATAATTTATCATTAGCTATAAAAATTTCAAAATCAATTTTTGTTAGCAATTGAACGAAAGTTGATAAAAGTCAGAAATTTATCGTTATTTCCGATAAATTTGAAGTTTTCTTAATTACAATTACTAATTTGAGACATATTTAAAAAGCTCAATAATGTAGTAGCGATAACCAATCTTATTGAGTTTTTTGTGTTTTTATAGAAAGCTATAATTTTTTTTAGATTCAAGAATATTATTAATATCTTCAAATCACTCATAATATTGACCTGAAAACTGTAACTAGAGCAATAAATAAAACATAATAAATGTTTGTAATGATTGCCCTTTTATGCTTCGTTTCACTTACGTGCATAAACACAAATAGTTAAGAGCTTCCTGAATAAATACTGTGACAAGAAATTGGGGAGGATACATCCATAAAATAAACACATTCATACATTACGACTTTTAAATCTAATATTTTATTAGTTTCAAGTTTTGTTCCAATTGGCACAGGACTAAAAGTAAATTGAATAGCTCCAGAACTTTTGTTTAGTATTAGTTATAGAAATGAAGATGTTTATTACGTCGGGTACTTTTTAGAAACAGATCGACGATTTTGTCACCCCAAACTTTTGGAGATGAGTATTATTTTGAATTTTATCAATTTTTGTTATATTTATGACAAAAATTGATTTTGAAACATTTATAGCTAATGATATATTCTTAACATACTTGGGCAAAAGTAAAGAAGGCGGAAATAACATGCTAAAATTTTTTATTAATATTGTAAATTAGGAACTATTTTCATGAGGATATGAACACAAAATATAGATTAAGTGAAAGAGGTCAGCTTATTAAATTATGAAAACGAGTAAAATTTAAACACTGCAGGAAAGCTATAACCGAAGATCGTTACGTCCATCTTATAGAAAAAGTGGCTTGTGATGCTGTAGACTTTCTTGAGTAGGATATTAATTAGATATTTTGTAAACTTTTTTAATAGAAAGGGGATAATAAATGAGAATTTTTAAAATAATAATTGGTATATTTATTGTTACGATTGGTTCTTCTTTTTTAAGTATCACAATATACGATGAATTATTTAAAAATATACTATTAAAGATATTTGGTCTTTTTTTCTTGTTTTTTGGACTGTGGTATATGAATAAAAATCTATACAAGTACAAGCGTTAATCGGTGAGCTTTTTGCATAAATATTGTGAAGATTGAACTAGTAATGAATTAGTGATTTACTAGTTTTATATTTGCTCTTTACTCTACTTAATCCGATTCCTCAATTTTCAACGCTCGTTCGTTGTACTTCTCAAATTCTTCAGATGTCAATTCTCGCAACGTGTTTTCATATTATGCCAACAAGAAAACGAAATAAGGTTTGATTAATCTCTAACCACAATACTTACATTCACTTATACCCATATAAAAGAGGAAGTCTAATAGACTTCCTCTTTTATATGTTCGCCCGACTTGCGCATGAACTATAGGGTGCAAGTCCCGAACCTCGAAGATAAAAATAGAGGTTAGCCATGAGTAAGGGTGTCCGTGGCGACGCAGAATCGAAGGGGGAATAAAAAGGGATACCGGTTCGAATTGAATTAGGACCTCGTGACTTAGAGAAAAACCACGCATTGTTAAAAGCGCGAGATGAAGATGACAAACAATCGATTGACCTGAATGACATTGTATCGGCAATTGAAGTGGAACTGACAACAATGCAAACTCGTTTATTTGAAAAAGCACGCAAATTCCGTGATGAAAACGCTCATGCAAATATCGATACACTGAAAGTTTTGCAGCAGCATATTACCACTTCCAAGGAAAATGGATCTATACCTGGTTGGATTCTTGCTGGGTGGTGTGGAGATGATGTATGCGAAGAAAAAGTGAAAGAAGAGACAAAATATACTTCTCGTAACATTCCATTTAACCCACCAACTACGAAAACTACTTGTATATGCTGTGGAAATGAAGCAAAGCATACAGTTTGGTTTGCTCAAGCATACTAAAAAGAGTAGTGTATAAAGTTGTCAAATTTTGCTTTCATATGCAAGTATTCAGCTTTTATAATATCTCCATATTTCCAATCCATATAAAGATTATCTGTGACGGCTGTTACTTTTCTAACTCTTGTTGTTTAGTCTTGTATAATTGTTCAAATTGTTTCGATTCCGTCTGAACAGTAGGCTGTTTATTAATTTCCTTGATAATAGTGGTCATATCATCGACAAGTGCTATTTGCGCTTGAATGGCTCGTAATACAACTTCTATGATGTTCGCTATGCACATATTGTGTCGTGTACATTTCCCTCGATGTTTGACTACATGAGTAGAACAAACCTAGTAGGTATATACTTTCAATCCTGTTTTTGTTTGTTTACGACTCGTCTTCCCCTGCATTTCTAGCTGAAAATGCAGGGTTTTTATCTTGATTGAGCCATATTTTTTCTATGTTTTCAAAAAAATGTTTGTATGCTAAAATTAAAAATAGAACATACATTCTTTTGTAGAGGGTGAAAACAATGAGTTATGATTTAATGGTCTTTGATAAAGAGCAAACTCCAAACAATAAAGAAACATTTTTGCAATGGTATGACGAACAAACAAAATGGGCTGAACCACATGATTACGCCACAATATCAGTTACCACACCAGCATTACAAAAATGGTATCAGGATATGGTGGAACATTTCCCCAATATGAATCTAGTGGATGAGGAATTATTGGATGAGGATGAAGATGACGTGATAGAGAGTCGTTTGGCTGAATATAGTATTGGTTATGCCATGATTTACACGGCTTTTGCCTGGTCTGTAACGGATGAAGCATATAGTACGATGAAGGAGCTTGCAAAAAAGCATGGAGTCGGTTTTTTTGATGTGAGTGGTGAGGGGGAGATTTTCTAAATCATTAAATCGTATGTCGAGAGGTGGATAAGAAATGACAACAAATCTTATTGCACAATGGCAAGAGCAAAGAAAGACGTTTGACGCAAAGAATGCCAAAGCAATTAACGCCATGCATAAGCTAAGAGAGCAAGTTCAAAAAGCAGAGCCAACAGAGGTAAATTTGCGCATGCTCGTCGAAATTTTCTGCATGTTGCAAATGTATGACGAGGCGTACAAAATTTTTACATCCGTCATGGATTTACGCAATAAAAAAGATCAGAAAAAATACGGCGCCATTAAATATTGGATTGACAATCCACAAAATGTAAAGCTGTTATTGCCACGTGTTATTCAGGAGGAAGCAGAGTTGAAAATACCATTACCGACATTTAAATATATGCCGAATCCAATACAAGCGAATATTTTTAAAACGGGTGAATTAGTTGTTTGCGACTGCTGTGAACAAGAAGTGGACATTTATTGTACAAAAGGCATTTACGCGATTGAAGAGGTGGAATATCTTTGTCCAAGCTGTATTCATAGTGGGCTGGCTGCACAAAAATTTGATGGTCAATTTCAGCAAGATTTATTAAATTCCGAGCTTGTGAAGAATGATGACTATACAGATGAAGTGTTGCATCGAACACCTGGCTATATTAGTTGGCAAGGAAATGATTGGGTAGCCCACTGCACGGATTATTGCGCATTTATTGGTTATGTTGGATGGCGGGAACTGGTGGATATGGGCATTACAGAGGAGTTTGAACATTTTAATGGTCATACCAAAGAAGAGCTAGCCGCTACTTTGCGTAATAATGGCTCGCATCAAGGTTATCTGTTTCAATGCTTAGAATGTCAGCAATACATTCTGTATTCCGACTTTGATTAAATCTAGGTTACATTGGTGAAATATGGTGGAAGTTGGCCATACAATTATAGGGGGACAAGCGAATGAAAGCAGAACAATTTATAGAAAACGAAGCACTATGGCAACAGCTAACGCAAGAGCTGCTTGAAAAGCAATATACAATTGATAAAGTGGGTTATTATCCTGCTAGCGTACGCACGACCTCTTTTGCTCTTGATGCCTTCGTCTTAACAGAGGTACTTTGCCATTACCAACAGCTTGCATTATTAGACGTATTCCGTCAGGAGCTTGACTTTGAAACACAACGTTACTGTCTTTCTCGCTTCACGCAAAAACAGAAATCATTCGCTTATTTGCCATTGCTGCGCTATTATGCCATCAATTTAAGAAAATACGGTGCAAACTTTGAATCGTTAACGGTTGAGGAATTATTGCGAACGATTAAGGAATTAGATGTGGAAACGTATAACAATTTACTCACAATTGGTTCTGGCGATTTGCCAATCAATAAGCAACGAGCTGAATCTGATCTTATTTATTGCTATGCAAATGATGTGTTGGCTACCATCTTGATTCATATTAAAGAAGAAACAGAGGAAGCGTATCGTGAAGCCATACTTTATTTAAATGCTTTATTAGAGGAAGATTTCCCGAAAAGCTACAGCATCTGCTATGAAGGGGAAAGTGATTTAGTGCTGCCGATTGAGCGTTTACCTGTCACACCTTCCCATCATTTTTTTGCAAAGGTATTGAGCTATCCAAACCTACATGCCGCGCTAGTGGAATATAGCTACAAAGCGATGGCTGAGTATCATTTTTACGGGGATGTTCCGGATGAGGAGGCGGCAATGCCAAGCACGTTTGCCGTTTTTGGCCTTGGTTTATACGATAAAAGTTATAGCAAACTCATTATCGACTATATGGAAATATGCGATGCTGATCATTCACCACCGACTGAATATTTTGCGAAAGCCTATGTGGAAAGGTGGGGGTTAACACCTGAAACATTGCCAATCTTTGCTTACATTGTCGCAACTGTGCCAACTGTTCCATACGAACCTTTCTTTGAACAGGCAATGAATACGGATGAAAATTTACAATGGCTTGAAAAATATATGACAACGCCCTTTATCGAGCTTTGTCCAATGATTTCAGCTGAACAAAATGAACGTATGGAAGAATACAAAGATATGGATGTAGCGTCATTACTGTATACATGCTTTGAGATTGTCCATTTGAATGACTTCACCAGCCCAAAATTTATGCGGATATTATCGCCATATCGTGAACGTTTTGAGGAAATATTGAAGGAGCTCATGTCATGACAATAGAAGAAAAAATCATACACCGAACGAAAGATACACTCGTTGATTTAGTTCATCAACGTCAAGAGTAATTGAAGGAAAAGAATATACTTGATGATGAAATGTTGGCATTTATATAGGAAGGCATTATTATTAACCAAACATCACAAGAGATACAAGATACTTGATTAGCTAATTACAAGATGGTTGAGAGGGAGGGGAATTATGCCAAAAAAAATATTGAATATGTTAGAAAAATGGTATGAGGAAAATCAACATGACAAAATTGTAGAAGCGATTGAACAATTGTCTAAGGCAGAGCGAGATTACGAATTAGTAGGTCATTATGGTCGTGCGCTTAATAATTTAGGGCGTTATCATGAAGCATTGTCCCAGTTATGCACAGTTAAAAAACAGGGTCAACAAGATGCGGATTGGCATTGGCGTGTTGGCTATTCTTATTTCCATATCCAGGAATGGCAAGAAGCACTGGCGGCATTTGAAAAAGCGAAGGAATTACAGTTTGATACTAGAACTGAAGAGTATATAGTAGCCTGTCGAAATATTATGGGAAAATCAATGGAAGCGCTAGATGATATCAAGCTTGACCCTTTTCATGAGCGTGATTTCAGTCAATTTTGGGAAAAAAGCGATTATGCGGACAAAAATTATGTAGAAGTATACCCCACTACTGAAATGATTACTTCTATAGAAGAGGAACTTGGCTATAAATTGCCAGCAGATTATATTTGGTTTATGCAACAACAGAACGGCGGTATACCAGTAAATACTTGTTTTCCAACGACTATGCCGACTTCATGGTCAGAAGATCATGTGGCGATTACAGGGATTATGGGCATTGGTCGCGAAAAGGCTTATAGCTTGTGTGGCAGTTTGGGAAGCAGTTTTATGTTGGAAGAATGGGGTTACCCAAATATTGGCGTTGTCATAGCCGATTGCCCATCAGCAGGTCATGATGTCATTATGCTTGATTATCGTGCATGTGGTGCAGATGGTGAGCCTGCTGTTGTACATGTAGATCAAGAGGCTGATTACTATATTACTTTCCTTGCGCCGAATTTTGCGACTTTTATTGTCGGATTGGTGAATGAGGAAGAATTCGATACATCAGAACAAGATAAACTTGACGATTTGAATATGGTGAAACATGTACCATTCTCTCCTTTGTTACAGTCGTTATGTGAGAAAGCTGGAGATAGAAATCGGATGGAAGCAGTTATTCGAGGTATTTGTACGCAAATTGTAGAGGACAAAGGCTATTTTGCTTTACATGCAGATGAGATATCCATGCTGATGTATGATATCCAGTTTTGGTTGTACACTGGTGCTAATTCGGAGGTGACACAATCGCAATATTTAGCGGATTACGAGAATATCATTGCACTTGCACAAGGTTTCAGTACAGGTGGATATGCCCCCGACTTTGTTTCAAGTTGGTTAAATGAACGCATAGAGCAGGGAGAAATAGTAAGTGAAGAGGGGATATTAAGTTTTACATCGGATAAGCTAGCTAGTCTACATGCTCAAATAATGAATGAAGAACTAAAACCATTTAGATGGTTAGAACATGATAGTGGAAATATTTCATTCCTATTAGAAGCAGGCATTTATAAACAGGAGTTGTTTGAAACAAGGGCAGACGAAGGATTTCAAGGTAACGGCTACGATTGGTGCTCGCTTGCGGATGTGTATTTGCAAGAGAAGTTGCCAGAGCTAGAAGGCATTGTGCGTTTCGACCCAGAAGCAGATATGTTCTGTGCGTATGCCAGCGAAAAGGACGCATTGTTGCGATTCGCTGTTGGATTTAAACAAGCGTGTGAAAATGATGAACTGATACATGATTTATTTTCTAGGGCGATATTGGATTAATACAGAGGAAAATAAATTAGTTTTATTTGGATATTATTGAAGAATAATAAATTTATTGGGGGAAAATAAGATGAAAGAAATCAATTTTTTAAAGGATATGTATCAAGATAGTTATTATCCTAAATTTTTAGTTGATAAAATTAAAGATCTATTGGAGCAAATTGTCCAATATTTAGAGCAAGGTCCTCATTCATTAGAAGATATACAAGTAAAATTTGATGAAATTACATGTGCGATTAATGATTTAGAAGATGAGTTCTTAGAACATGACAGTGAAATTGAAACGATTGCACGAGATTGTATTGCATTAACTGTTATTGATATATTGGATGTATACAACGTGAAGCTTGATATTGAAGACGCATTAAGAGAACGTGAATGGTAATGAGTTATGTTTAAAATAACTATTACAATGCTAGCCAATACTCTAAATTATAAAGGTTTTCAAAGAGGTTTTTTTATTCATTAGAAACTAAAGATAAAGGGGAATGGCCGATGCAAGATATTCGACCTACGACACGCTGGCGCAGTGCTAAAAGAGAAGAAGAGGAAGAATTTACTGCTGGATTGATTGAGAAAGATGACTGTATTTACGCGGAATTGTTTCCAGATAGTTTTATTCATCAGACGGAAATGGTGCTAGAGCAGTATGCAGCATCCATTGCGAAACTACCAAATCACCCAGATAGCTATCCTGCCATTATGAAATCTATTGAAACGGCGGTACTTGCCTTAAATGAGATTAATGAGGTGGGTGGAGGCGGATTAATTGAAACTGGCGAACGAGAGGAGCTTTGCGACTATTTTGACCAAGTACTGATTCATTGTGGACTTGATGTTGATGACCTTGCTAAAAGCCAGAATCTGGGGCGTTATGAGTTAACAGATCATTGGCGTGAGTGGTAATTAGAGGGAAGTGTACGTTTTGCTTGAATTGACGAGTGCAGTATGGGGAAATCTTACAGGACCATATGGCTCTGGAGATTATGTGCCAGCGTTGTTACATCGCTTGAAGCAAGCATACGACCAAAAAACAGTTGATGCGCTTTTTGAAGACTATTTGTTTCATCAAAATACCATTTATACAGTTACATATGCTACTGTTCCTTATTTGATGCAAATAGCTTGTTCAACGAACTATCCCGAAGTGCGACATCATTTGTTTATTATCTGCGGTATTATTGAGGCGAATCGTGGTGATAGCGGTTTTCCGACAGCTTTAAAGATACTTGATGAACATATCGGAGCAGATATTTACAATAGCTATATTGAGGCAATACGTGAGATGGCGTTATTAGGAAAAGATGTGCGTGCCTATGCAACTACTTTGGATGATAATGTGGAAAAGCGTTATGTTCTCGCCGCCGATGCAACTTATCGAGGAGCGTACAAACTGGCGGATATGCTAATGACGTTTGTGACAGGGGATGAGTATATTGCTATATGTCCACATTGCAAGGAAGTTGTATATTTGTGGGAGGGAGCTACACAGGCATTTGTACAAGACCCTGTTTTCGACAAGGAACAAAAGGCTCACAAAGTTATACCTGCCTCGAAATTTTCAGATATAGAGCAAATAGTGTTAGCGGAACAAGCGGCAATGATTGGTGAACACGAACTTGTACATGATTTACCATATTTAGCTGGTGAGGTAAACTGTCCTTCTTGTAGTGTAAATATACAAATTTGGTCGGCACTACTTGAGCAGTAATGGACATTTTGAAAATTGAAATGTCAAGAAGAAATGAACTTCAATATAGTTTCAACATTGGCGTTGCTCCTTTTTGTAACATTCCAATTAACCCACCAACTACGAAAACTACTTGTATTTGCTGTGGAAATGAAGCGAAACATACAGTTTGGTTTGCTCAAGCATACTAATAAAGTAGTAGAATGAAGTTGTAACAGTAATTTCAAAAGAAACACAAGGCTATAAAAAAGAAAAGAAGTATCTACTTTCATGTCTTTTAAAGTGAAAGCAGATACTTCTTTTTCAGGTTTTAAATGATAAAATATTCATCCACACTTTATAAATCCAGAAATAACCAAAAAACAATTGAATTTTTTGAACGGTCATGCTAATTTTAAAACATGAATATAAATAATAATACGAACAATCAAAAAAAACTTACTTTTATTGAAGCAGCTAGGCAAACGCAAATTGTGGAATGCGCAATCGAGACAATTGCTAGTTTGGGATTTGCACAAGCATCCTTAGCGCAAATTGCTAAACTTGCTGGTATTAGTACAGGAGTGATATCCTACCACTTCAAAAACAAAGAAACGTTGATTCGGCATGTCATTGAAAAGGTCTATACTTCCGGTGATTCTTATATGCGCCCGCTTATACAATCTGCCACTAGCGCAAGGAATATGCTAAGCGTATACCTCGAAAGCAACATTGCTTTTATGTCTACACATAAGACGTATATGCTAGCTCTATTAGAAATTTGGTCTGGAATTCGGCCTGAGGAAGGAAAGGAGTCGTTTGTTTATAATCTTCAAGAGGCAGCTATTTACGATTTAGAGCAGATTTTGCAATTTGGACAAAAGAACGGAGAATTTCGAACATTTTCTACCAGAGTTATGGCTATTACAATTAGACAGGCGATCGATGCATTGCCTCCGCAAATTATGATGAATCCCGAATTGGATCTGGATGCTTATGCAAAAGAATTAATCACCTTGTTTCAATTGGCTACCGATAAGAACGTTACTTTGTAAGCATAGTGAGAAGGAAATTTAAGGGGGGGAATTATGAAAGAAACGGAATCGGCCCTTCAACTGCTCGGGTTGAGCAAACAATTTGGAGACCACATCGTAGTTAACAGTGTCAACCTGACTGTACCTTGTGGTTCATTTTTCGGTTTGGTAGGCCCGAACGGTGCAGGTAAAACGACTCTATTATCAATGGCAATAGGTTTGCTACGCCCAGACAGTGGGGCGTCGAGAATATTTGGAGTTGATGTTTGGTCAAATCCATTACAAGCAAAGACGTTAGTCGGGGTTCTGCCGGATGGCATGTCATTGCCAGAAAGGTTAACCGGTCGTGAACTTTTGACTTACATGGGATTACTGCGTGGACTTGATACGAAGACTGTTGCACAGCGTACGGAAGATCTGCTTGACATCTTGGAATTCTGTGATGATGAGCGAACGCTAGTTATAAACTATTCCACAGGAATGAGAAAGAAGATTGGTCTTGCCACGGCCCTTCTACATTCACCAAAGCTTCTTGTGCTTGACGAGCCGTTCGAAGCCGTTGATCCCATCTCTGCGTCAACAATCAGAACCATCTTGCAGCGTTTTGTTACCAATGGCGGATCTGTAATCTTATCCAGCCATGTCATGCCGTTGGTCGAGCAGCTATGTGATCATGTTGCTGTTATTGCGAAGGGAAGTGTGGCGGCTACTGGTCCATTGGATCTAGTGCGTAATGGTAAAAGTCTGGAAGAGTCTTTTATTAGTTTAGTTGGACACCGCCCTGAAGAAGGAAAGAAACTATCATGGTTAATGTAATGGTTCGAATGAAGCTGTCCTTGCTTCGCCACTCGATGAGCGGAGGTCGAGCGGCTCTCATAATTATAGGTGGAGTCATCGGTCTATTGCTGGCAGTTAGTACGATTCTCCTTGGTGTACTATATAGTAATGATATAGCAGCTGATCTTATCTGTATCGTTTTTGGCTTTTGGATGATTGGTTGGATCATAGGACCTATGTTAGTTGGCGGAGAAGGGGCGTTGAAAACAGAATACTTCACCTTGTTACCTATCGTTCAACGAAGATTGGCTATGGGGTTGCTTGGCGCTTCGTTCATTAGTATCGGACCAATCGTTAGCTTAGTCGCGTGTTTCTCTCTCATCATTTATGCAACAAGATTTGGATTCTGGGCTGTTATCGTTGCTGTACCTGCGATGTTGTTGCAACTGGTCATCTTCATGCTGATGTCCAAGGTAGTGCTGGGAGCGATTGGGGAGACATCGAAATCCCGGCTAGGTTTGGAATTTGGGGCGTTGATTATTGGAGCCGTTATTGCTTTTCTTAACGTTGGTTGGTATTTACTTCCTGCAGTTAACCTGTTCGTAGAGAAACCTTCACCAGCAATTTCCTTAGCGGTTCGAATATTACCATCAGGGTGGGCGATGGTTGCGATCGAAGCCGTAAATCGATCCCATTATTTTTTAGCTGTTGGTGTTCTCTGCGGATTGGCTTTATTGTGTGGATTACTATTCATTGCATGGGTAAGATTGCTGTCAGTGAGCACAACGAATGAGGCTCGTTTTAATCGATATAGCAGGAATAAATCATTGTTCCTTACTTGTGCTAGCATGCTAACGCCGAAAACTTCAAAAGTTGGGGTAGTAGTTCTAAAGGAACTTAACACTTGGGTGCGTGACCCACAGCGAGGACGTTTGTTGCGTATGGGGCTGTGGACGGGGTTATTCTATGGCTTATTCGTATCGTTTGGCGGTGTTACATTATTAATGCCCTGGATCGGCGTAGTCCTCATAATGTTCTGTTGCATCTTTTCAAACAATCTTTATGGGTTTGACGGTGGTGCATTGTGGATGTCTATTTCTACACCGGGTTCAGAACGAGTCGATGTGCGGGGACGGCAGATTGCATGGTTATTGCTTGTAGCACCCGCATCGATCGTAATTTCTCTCATATTCCTTTATTTTAGCAAGTTGGACTGGGCGTGGGCATGGGTTTTGGCTTTACTTCCATCTCTATTGGGTGGAGGGGCAGGACTATTCATGTTCCTCTCAGTTTACAAAGTTGTACCTGTGACAGACCCACACCGACGCGGACGCGGAACCATTATCTCTGGTGATGACATGAATGCAGGAAAATTATTTTTAACCAATTTACTTTTGTTGGCATTGCTGTTTATTGCTTCGATTCCTACCTTAGTCATATTGATCTTAGGGACGTTGTTACATCAAAATTGGCTAAAATGGACCGGTGTACCTGTGGGGTTGTGTACCGGGCTTCTCATCGCTTGGGGTTTCGGACGATTAGCATACCGTCGTTTGGAAACTCGTGGTCCAGATATTCTTTCTTTTATGCAGTGCGGTGGAATAGTTCAATCCGTGGATAACAAAGTAGCTGAAACAGAGGAGACCTTATCTAATCTATCTGCAGGAAAGTCCGTTTTGGTAGGACTACTTGTTACGATAGGAATTATCTTCACGTTGCCACAGGGGATTGTGCCCATTATTCTAAAGCTTTTAGACATAAAAGTACGAAGTTGGTTTATTGCTCTTTATCTCCAAGAGAACGTCCAATTACCTGTATGCATCTTCTTCATTTTAGCTGGTGTGAGTGCCTTGATGATAACTAGAATCATAATTCGGAAACGATGAAAAAGAGAAAGAAGAGACAAAATATACTTCTTGTAGAATACCATTTAACCCACCAACTATGAAAACAACTTTTGCTCAAGCATACTAAAAAATTTATTCATAACATGTAATCCTAGCAGGCAAGCTATAACTGAAGATCGTTACGTCCATCTTATAGTATCCAAACACCCTCTTACCAATCGAATAAGAGGGTGTTTAACATTTCAAAGTGTTTGACCATTATCAATTGTAAAAACTTGTCCTGTCACTGATTTTTGAGTCAATTGAAATATAATAGCCTCTGCAATATCATCTGGTGTTGAAATTCTTTTCAATGGTAAGTTACCTGCAAGTTGATACATTTTATCTTCATTACCAGACCACCATCTCGTTTCAATGGCACCAGGAGATATACAATTCACTCTAATATTAGGCGCTAATGCGATAGCTAACGATCTAGTCATTGTGTGAATGGCTGATTTTGTTGCTGCATAGGGGATAGATGAGCCTATTCCGGTCATTCCCGCCACGCTACCCATATTCACAATCACACCCGATTGTTGCTTCTTCATATAAGGGACAACTGCTTTTACGCAATGAAACATTCCTTTCACATTTACTTTGAAAAGGGAATCCCATACTTCATCAGTAACGGCATCTATATCATCCAAAGCTATTTGAGCTGTAATACTTGCATTATTTACTAAAGCATCAATCGTCCCAAAAGTTTCCGCAATATAGGATACTAAATCATTCACTTCTTTTTCTATCGCTACATTTGCTTTATAAGCGACAGCAGTTCTTCCTAGCTGTGTAATTTCATTTACAACTTCGAAAGCTTCTTTTTCAGAACGGCTATAATTAATGACAACTTTTGCACCTTCAGCTGCTAACTTTACAGCCGTTGCTCTTCCAACACCAGTTCCGCCACCCGTTATTAAAACTACTTTATCTTTTAATTCCATGCTAAGACATCCTTACTTTATTTGTATTTTAATATGTTTCTATTATATTTTTATGAATATGAAGTGTATAATACTGAATAATGAATAAGGTATCATTTTAAATGATATCAGTGAGAGGAATATAATTCTTGGAAAGTCATGATTTGTGGATTTTTAAACATGTTGCGGAATTACAGTCGATATCAAAAGCCGCTGAAAAACTGGGCTATGTACAACCTAATGTTAGTCAGCGCATTAAAGGGTTGGAAGAAGAACTAGGGGTAAGATTATTTAAACGTAATAATAGAGGGGTAACATTGACCGAGGAAGGAATAATCTTACTAGAATATACAAATCAAATTATGCTTTTAATGGATGAAGCCAAGTCAGTAGTTAATCCTAGAAAATGGAGAGAATCTCTTACAATTGGTGCTTCTCAAACGATTTCTGCAGTTAAAATTCCTCAATTATTTTCTTCTTTTTTGAGTGAACAAAAAAATATTAATGCAAAAGTAAGAACGAACAATCAGGAAAAGTTACAAGAAATGCTTACATTTGGCGAGCTCGACGGTGTTTTTATAACGGGTCCTTATAATCATCCACAGTTTGAAACCGTTTATAGCTATTTTGAGAAACTCGTACTTATTTCACCTAAAAATAAACAATGTGAAAAGCAACATCATCAAACGTTAATTGTAAATAGTGATGAAAATTGCCTATACAGAAATAAAACATTAGATCTTTTCAAAGATAATAAATCCATTATAGAGTTTGATTCTCTTGAATCTATTCTTCAAGCAGTTCATGATGGACTTGGTATCAGTTTAATACCAGAAGACGTTGCAAATAGTCGAAAAAAAATACAATCTATTCAATATAAGGAGCTCTCTGAAACAATAAAGATAGACTTTATCATCAAACATAGAAAACAGCAATCGCAAAGTCTAAAAAAATTTATTGATTTTTTACAGAGGATATAACTCCTAATTTATAGCAAGTTAATTAAAAAAAGAACCAAAAAGTTCGAGTGGCGAAAACAAGCATTCAACGAATGAAGAAAAAAATACGAGAAATTACCTCTAGAAAGAAGCCATTTCCAATGGACTACCGGATCGAGAAATTCAACCAATATCTAATTGGATGGTGCGGATATTTTGCGCTCGCAGACAAACCTTCAATATTCAACAGATTAGACAGTTGGATTAAAAGGAGGTTGCGAAAGTGTCTTTGAAAGAATTGGAATAAACCCCTAACGAAAGTCAGAAATCTCATTCGTATAAAAGTTCCATACGGAAAAGCATACGAATGGGGAAAAACCCGAAAAGATACTAGCGCATCTCAAAAAGCCCCATATTACACAGAAACCTCGGCAATGAAGGGGGAATTAAAAGGGATATCGGTTCGAATTGAATTAGGACCTCGTGTCTTAGAAAACAACCAGGAATTGTTAAAAGCACGAGATGAAGATGAGAAACAATCAATTGACCTGAATGGGATTGTATCAGCAATTGAAGTAGAAATCATTTATACAGGAAAACTTGTAGGTTATCATTTTGGTCGATTGTGGCTAAAAGGACATCTCTAATCTCTCCATTATATATTGATGTGATTTGATTTTTTAGCCAATCCTCAGTAAATTTTGTTTTGCTTAATTGACAGTAATCAATTTTCCCTTCTTTAATAAGGACAGAAGGGAGAGAAAAAGGTTCAGGTATTATCTTTAGATCTGCCCGTGTTGGTGTTTGGTGTTGTGGGTATAAAAAACTTGAAATAGTTCCGTCTGGTTCCCATAATACGAGAGCAATTTTTTGAACATCTTCTATCTTTTCTTTTCTTAACTCTGATAAAAGATAATCAACAGAGATCCTAGCTTTTCGCAAATTTGCGGATATAATCTGCCCGTTTTTAATAAGTGGAATCGGAGGAGGGTCTAAAAAATTTTGGAACGAAGACCATTTTAGTGTTAACAATACACCGACTGTATATAAAATAACTAAAACCGACATAGTAATCATGGAACCCTTCATTCCTAATCGTTCATCAGACAAGGGATGGGCAATGATATTACCTAGTGATATTGCCATTGCAAAATCGAGTAATCGTAATTGAGAAATAGAGCGCTGTCCAAGAATTTTTGTCGCAAAGAGTAAAAAGAAAAAAGCAACAATCGCTCTTAGAATCCATTGAATTCCTGTAAGTGATTCTTGTCCATGAAAGAATTCCACTATGACACGTCCTTTCTCTCTTTATTTTTTCTTATTCTCTCCTTTAACACTATTTTTATGTATTTGTCCCAATGGAATATCTCGGTCACTCTTCGTTTTATCCCAGTAAAAGAATAAAACGAATGCCAATATCTCAAAATAAAATTTGACTGGACACTATTTGGTGTCGTATAATTAAGACACTAATCAGTGTCCTATTCAAAAGGGAGAGGGGATTTTGAGCGAAAAAAATCAAGACCGTGATGTTTATGCTGCTATTGCTGATCCAACAAGACGTCAATTAATACGTTTGTTGGCAGATGCAGAAGAATTACCTCTTCATGAATTAACGTCTCAATTTCAAATGGGTCGTACAGCAGTTTCTAAGCATTTGACTATCCTTAAAGATGCTGATCTCGTAATTGCTCGAAGGGTTGGTAGAGAGACGAGGTATCGCTTGAATGCCGGTCCGTTGAAGGAAATTCAAGATTGGGTATCCTATTACGAAGGATTCTGGAAAAAAAGAATGGCTATATTAAATCTTTTATTGGAGGAAGAAAAATGACAGCAGATGTATCTTTAGATTATCAATTTACAAGTTCAATCGAGAAGGTTTGGAACGCATTAACGGATTCAGACATTCTTGAAAAATGGATATGGAAAAATGACTTTAAACCAATCGTAGGACATCAATTCCAATTCCGAGCTGAGCCAAATGAATGGTGGGATGGAATTGTCAATTGCGAAGTGCTCAAAGTGGAAGAACCTCATACATTATCTTACACTTGGGCTAGTGCCGGAGAAACTACTACTGTGACATGGACGTTGACAGAAGGTTCAGATGGAACTACACATTTACATTTTGATCAAAGTGGATTCAGTGAAGCAACGAAAGCTCGCCAAGGAGCAATCGAAGGAGCTAAATACGCTTGGATTAACAATGGTAATCAGCTTGAAAAAGTGTTAGCAGAACTGTAAAAATATGATTTCTTCATCATGATAACTGCTCTTCAAGATCAAAAGTAGGATCAAAAAGGAAATGAATAAAATAAACTGTTCTTCAACACTTGGACGCTTTCGGAACACGGAAGCGTCATTTTTTTAACTTCTTTCAGCAAAGGCTGAAAGAAGTTAAAGCCTTCGGCGGATGTCATAAACACAGCAAATACAGTTGAAGTTATACTAACATGACATTACTAGATGAAATGGAGAGAATATCCGATGAAAATAAATCAATTAATTGCTAACAATATAAATCGTTTAGATGTCGACTTGCCGGAAGATCAATCTTTAGGAATTGCTGGTTTGTCCGGATCTGGTAAAACTACATTTTGTCAAACAATTGGTGAAGAATCTAAGAAGCGTCTCGTTTCTTTATTACCAAAAGCTGAGTATCAGTATTTGTTTCCTAATATTATGGAAACGAATTTCAGCGCCATCAAGATGGAAGAAATGCCTTTAGTACTTTTTCTCGGAAAATCATCAATTTCTACCAATCCACGTTCAACAGTTGGTACTCATACTGGCGTTTTTAAAGACATTCGTGAAAAGCTTGCAGATAAGTTTGATCTTTCGCCAGAGGTTTTTTCCTTTAATAATGCGTTAGGTTGGTGTCCTGCTTGTAAAGGACGTGGAACGACCAAAAATGTCGAATGTAAAAAGTGTGAGGGCAAGCGTTATAATCCGGAAGTCGAGCAATATAATCTTGAATTAAACAATCAACCTCATAGTATTTCCGATATCAACAATTTAAGCATTGAAGCGATTTATTCCCTTTCAGAGGAATTAACTATTAGCGAAGAAAGACAACATGTTCTTAAAAATATTATCAATATGAATATTGGTTACTTAACAATAAATCGGATTATGGGTACTTTATCTGGCGGGGAATTAACACGACTTTACTTAGCAGAATTTATGGCAGCTAGTGAAAATACCGTGATAATTATTGATGAAATCTCTGTTGGCCTTGATCACCAAACCTTGTTGAAAATTTTAGAACAGATTAAACAATTGGGCTTAAAAAATCAAATCTGGCTGATCGATCATTCTGATACGGTGCTAAATACAGCGGATGAGCAATTGTTCTTTGGGCCAGGTAGTGGGAAATACGGCGGAAAAATTGTCGAAGAATCACCACGTCCAAAACCAGTTTATGGGGAACTAAATCAGTCAATACCAACAGAATACTATGAATTTCATGATCTTTACTGTCGTAATATTGAAATGGCTGAAATTCAGATTCCTAAAAATAGACTTGTAACCGTTACGGGTGAATCCGGATGTGGAAAATCGACCCTTGTCAATGAGTGTATCTCCAAGGATTTCTTAAATCGATATCCAAAAGATAAACTAGTCATGGTAGGACAAGACCGAAACCAATCGATTACTAGCCGATCAACTGTTGCAACGTTTCTTGATATCAAAAAGAAAATGACGAAATACAGTGACGATATTGACGATATTTTCCAACGTTCCATCGAAGACATTATTGAGGAGCTTCCAAATGAAGATATCGCTCATAAACGTTTAAGTTTACTAATCAAGCTGGGGCTCGGTTATTTAACGTTGGAAAGAAAAACACAATCTTTATCGACAGGTGAATTTCAATGTGTTCATTTAGTTTCTGAGCTGTTTTCGAACTCAAGAAACCCCCATACACTGTTTATTTTTGACGAACCTTCAAAAGGTTTATCACAAAATATTTTGAACCAATTCATTGATAGTGTCAGGGACATTCTGCAAGATGAATCTGTTTCTATTGTGATGATTGAACATAATGCCTATATGATGGAAAGCTCAGATTTTATCGTTGATTTTGGTAAAAGACAGCAGGAACCTGTTCGACATCTTGACGTTGTCAGTCACGAAGATTATTTCAGTCAACATAACAGTACAAATAGTGTTGCTCCTTTGCATATATCTTCAACACTAGATTCAAAAAATGGCATTCATTACTTAGAAGAAAATCATATTAGCTATTTTAAAGATGCAGAAAACGTCTATAAAGGCGGTATCTTAAAAAGCTTATCATCAATGGCTCGTTTAATTTATGGTGAATACGAATCTGCAACAATCGCACCCGTCGTCGCTATTGATCTTGAAAGACATTTGTATAGTCAGTATAGCTTTTTATATGAAATTGGTGGCCTGATCAACCATATTGTGGCTACCCATCCGACCAATAAAGATACAAGAAACTTCGATTTCTTTAGTCAAGAAAATCATTGTCCAAGCTGTTCTGGCCGCTTAGAAATTGAAAAATTTGATTTTGATATAGTCATTCAAGACAAAACAGTGCCATTCTGGGATGGTTTATTACATCCTGACGTGATGGAAGTATTAAAATATTATCAATATCCGAAATTGCAATTCCTGTTTGATGAAATCAAGAATGAACTCGGCCAAGATATAAGTAAAAGCTATAACGAGATGACAGAAGCAGAAAAGCATACATTTTTATATGGTTATTGGGAAAAGTCATTTTATGATAAAGCAAGTAAATCCTCAAAAAAATGGGAAGGTTTTAATTTTATCCTTGGACGATATATAGTTATCTCAAAATCAATTATTAAAGAGCAAATGAAAGAATCAAAAGAGATGATTGCCTGTCCAATCTGTCAAGGAGCCGTACTAAACCATAAGAAAAAACTAACATTTAGGGACACTGATATTCGCGATATTATTCACCAACCTATCGACCAGGTCATAAAAACAGTAGGGAACTTACCAGAGCTTGAAAAACTAAAAGCAATAGTTGGTGGCGATATGACCCTTACAGAAGATGTCTCCTTACTTCCTAAGGAAACACAAGTATCGTTGAAAATGCTTGAATTAGAACTAGCAAGCTTTGCCGATTATGAAATAGTACTACAAAATGTTTTACCATTCTGGAATAGCATTAAAAATAATATCGAATCCATAAGCAGCAAAAATCAAATAACAATCTGTGATTTTGCCAATATTGGCGAAACGAGAGAAACCATTATTGATAAGTATTTCACAAATGGAAAATATAAAAAACTAACATACGTCTATGAAGCATTTGGCTACAAAAAAATTGTTACACAAATTAATAAAATTAAAGCAAGTCATAAATGTCCATTCTGTGGTGGGAAGAAAGTCATTTCAGAAGACAACCTCCATGATGGCGTCTTTAAATTGTCGGTACCATGTGTTAGTTGTTATGCAAGTGGCATCAATGATGAAGGACTTAAGGAAATCGTCGATGGCATAGACGTGCAAACATGGCTTATTGGCAAAGTAAGTGATGTTGTGGCTGAAAGCTTATTAACGGAGGCTGTTGCAGATATTCCAATTTTCAACCGCATTCGCGAGTTAAATAAACGAGATATGATGGCTATTTACCAATGCCTTGAGCACAATAATTAAATCAAGCCATATGTTTCATACGCGTAGAGTGGCGACTCCTACAGGATGAGCTTGCACTGAAAGCCAGTGACGAGAAGCTTGAAGCCAAGCAAGGAGAAAGCGTCCACTCGAAGGGAAAATCAACTATTTTTTATTAAAATACATTAATTTATATATTCTTTTGTCGACAAGCTAAGCTCATGTGCAATAATAAAATTGCACATGAGTTTTTATGCTATTCTGAGGAGGAACTTAAAAAAGTCATTAGAATAAAGGGGAAAGATATGAATGACCGCATTATTAGATTGGAAAACTAGTGCTCGAGGGCATAAATTTATAGCTTCATTTAGCGGAGGAAAGGATAGTGTTTTAGCTCTATATAAATCAATGCAGATTGGAGAGGCGATTGGACTAATCGTAATGTTAGAGGAAGAAGGGAAACGTTCCAGATCCCACGGAATGCCTCCAGAACTAATTAGTGCTCAAGCTAAATCTATAGGTTTACCTGTTTATACTGCTGCTTCCAGCTGAACAGAGTACGAAAAAACATTTATGCATCTTTTAGAAGATGCTAAATATAAAGGTGCAGAAGTGTTAGTAACTGGAGATTTAGATATGCCTGAACATGGATGCTGGCATGACAAAGTTACGAAGAATGCTGGATTAAAGCTAGGCATGCCTTTATGGGAAATGAATCATCTCGAAGCTGTCGAAGAATTCATAAATCTAGGATTTGTAACGATCCTCGTAACTGTTAATTTAACTTTAGGAATGCGAGAGGACGATTTAGGGCGAACGTTAACCCATGATTACGTGAAGGAGCTTGAAGCTCGCGGAATTGACCCTTGCGGAGAAGGTGGAGAGTTCCATACAACCGTATTAGATGGGCCCATTTTTAAACATCCTATTCCAGTTCGTAAATGTGAGGTTATTAGGAATGGAGAGTATGCTTTTCTGCCTTTGGAGCTAGATTAGATTGTAGAAAGGGATACCTTTTAAAGTAGGGGAGGCGGAGAGTTAAAGTTAGTTCATTTTACAATACAATTATAAGATCTTACTACATTGTATTGTGGTAAAGCTCTTTAAAGTTGTTTAATCCATAATACGGAAGAACCCAACACTTTCTTATCCATATTATTTTTAGCACTATTGACGAACTTTTTCGCGAAAAACTTTATTAACATTCGCCTTTAAGCGATAAAAATGCTATTTCTCCATCAGCTGAATACTTCGTTAATTACATAAAACACGAATATTATAGTTGCCAGCTATCCCGCTAACTGAATGTATAATAAGATGTTTTTTACTGTATTTTCCTGCAAGTATTAAATGGAGAATATTGAAAGGATCACCGGAGGATAGTGACCCTTCATTAGATTTGGAGGGTGAAGGATAAGTTTGTATTATCATAAAATTATGAGCATTAGAGGCGGTATTGGGTATTAATAAGCTGTCATGAAGCTAGCGCCTACAATAATAAGTAGGATGAATAGTACAACAATTAACGCAAATGCTGAACCTGTGCCGCTACCATAATATCCTGACATAGTAATTTCCCTCCTCTCTATAATTTATAATATGTATAGTTGTCAAAAAGAATTGCGATATTTATCTTAGGATATCTTTTTTTAAAATAAAAATATCTATACGCTAACATAACCATATGTTAGGTGTTAACGAATTTCATATCTAAAAGGGGCGTGGCTTTTTATTCTGTTCGAGAGGTTGAGATGACATTGTATGAGGAAAATAATAATAGGGCCACCGGAGGATAGTGACCCTTTGTATAGATTTGAAGGGAAAGGATAAGTATATTATTTTACCCTAATAATTATGGGATAGAAGGCGGGATTGGGTATTAATAAAATCCTATGAAGCTAGTGCCAACAATAATCAATAGAATGAATAGAACAACGATTAGCGCAAATGCAGAACCTGTGCCATAGCCGCCGCGATTACCACAATATTCAGACATTGTAGTTCCCCTCCTTTCTATAATCTATAGTATGAATAGTTGTTAAAAGGGATTGCGATATTTAACTACTCATTAAATAAAAAATAAAAAAGTTCAAGAGATTAACAAGCGACCCAACATATTGTGATGAAAGGCAAAATAAGCTTTATATATATTTATCACTATTTTAATGTGTCTAGACAATCATATATATTTCATTGAGTAGTCACTATGTAAGTGTAATGTATATTACACACAAATAGACACAGTATTTTGATTCAAGATTACTCTAAACTCTTGATATCGCTGCATATAAAATGCCAACGTTTTGAAAAAAATTTAATCAAAACGTTGGCATTCCTTTAAATACAGTAACTATTTTTTATAATAACTAATTAGGTTTAATGTATTCTCCTGTTGAAGCATTAAAGCCCGCAGCTTCCATTTTTGTCTGATCACTATTCCACCCTATCACTAATAGTAGGTTAATATTTCTTTCTGTATCTTTTCTAAGCATAAAATTAAAACCTTTAGCCCAATCTTTACCAGGATAAATACTGCCCATTTTCAGTGCTTTTTTAAGCAACTCTGGTGAATCATACTGAATATCTTTCATTTGAATAAACTCTTTTTTAGGATAAGGAGAAGAGTCATCCCCCGTTAAATCACTTGTATGATCTACTTTTCCTTCGTGAATGGTAACTAAGAAATACTTATTAGTATCTGGTACTCCAAATGAAATATTCCAATTTTTCCTTTTACCGTTACTTCCAATTGACTTCCCAGGCTTATCTAAATCTATATTGATCGCCTGTAATAATTGAGCATCTTTATTCCATTTCAAAGCAAGCGGAGATGCTAATTCAATCGCTTGCTTTATTGATAATTCTCTATGATTATTAATTTCAAATGTATCTTCTACTTGTAGGGAATAGGCAGATACTATCTCAACAGCACCAACTGGAACTAACAAAAGTAAGACAATAAAAACGATTTGTTTCATTTTCTCAAGCCCTTTTTAGGTATATTGTTTCCTAACCATGTTCAATTATTCTGCGTCGGTCAATAAGCATAATTTGTAGAGCAATTATTTCAATGACAAAAAGGGGTATATTGGATTTTATCGAATACTATTAACGAACCTATTAAATTAATCGGGAGTGAGGAAATTGGAAGTTACTCAAGTACAAAAGTCGTTATTCAGTAGAATTGGGTATCTCTATTTACCAGCTAATAATATTGATGAGACAATTGAATGGTACCAAAATAAGCTCGGCTTTAAGCTTAAAACACCAAAGTTTCAGGATGATATTGGTTATGTTGCAGTACTAACCCCGCCAGAGGGATATGTTGTCTTACTCCTTGTAGAAACAGGGGAAAATACAACAGCAGATTTTTTACGCGATGGTCGCCTATATCAAACTTTTACTTTGAATTGTCCAGACCTTGAATATACACATAAATCATTAAAAAATAATGGTGTAGAGGTTACCGAAATTGTTTTGCGTGGGAAAAATGCAAAGTACTTTGTCTTGACCGACCCATCAGGGAATCATATTGAGGCTGCTTGGTCCATATGGGATTAGGTGACTAAACATACAAGTTTGGATGAAATTAGAAAAGAGAATTTTGCGAAAAAAATGAAGCCTAGCTGATTCAGTAGGCTTCATTTTTTCATAGATACCATGGCAATTTATAATCCATTTTCTTACCTTGTTTACTAATTTTATCTATTATTTTCCATTTATCATCTTTCTTTTGTACTTGATAACTTACATTTGTCCCATCAGACTGTTTAAAGAGTATATAACCTGTATTGCCTTTCATAAAGGTTACAGGGTCTATAACATTTTTGTAGGGTATCTTTCGCTCAGGTAACAAAATGTTGGTTACTATTTCTTCTACAATATTAGCAAGGGGTTTAAATTCATTATTTATTTCTGCTTTGTATTGCAATTGATTATATGTGTAAGAATTGTAAGACGCTAAGTTCAGCTTAAACGTCTGTTTTATATCAGAAAGTGTTGCACTATAGAATGCATTTAAATTCTTTTCTACTTGATCTCCCACATGTTTAAAACTAATTGTTTTTATCCCATTTGGTCTTACCTCAAAAGTCATTGTTTCTGTACCAAAAGGAGGGTCATGTGCATGTTCAAATGTTGTGACTTGAACTTCGATAATAAAACTAAACTGACTATTATGTTCTCTGATGATACTCAGAATCTTAGCATCATATAAACCATATTGCTTAAGATTTCCATAGTAATTTATAATTTCTTTTTCTATGGATGGGTTAAGGATTGTAATCAATGTATCATACATAAGCTTATTATCAGCTTGTTCACTTACGGCATTCATCTTACTAGGGATAATCAAAATAGTTACTGTAGCCATTAAAATAAAAGTTAATTTTTTCATGGAGTATTAAGCCTCACTATAATATGTTTATAAATAACATGTGTTAATAAGAGCAAATTATCTATAGTTTTTTTTGAAATTGAAGAAACGCGATTGATCCTGAGGTGAGAACATGAGAAAAATATTATCGCTTTCGTTATCCGTAATGTTTTTAATGATACTATGCACAGCGGACATTTTCTCAAATCCACTACGATAACATGCATCTAATTGTTTCTTTTCACACGATTAACAAAGCTATCTTATTATGTTACTTTTTGCTTTTTTTGCTGACACAGAATCTATAACGTTTTCAGCTTTCACTATGGGCGATAGTATTTGTTACAAAAACAATCTTGGGAAAAACCAAATAAAGATATGAAAAAGGCTTTGAATGGCGGTTATTACCGTTTATTCAAAGCCTTTTCACTGCGGATTATTGAATCATACTCTTCTTAATTAGATGGTATTACAGCACCATTATGACTTTAGTAAAAAAATAATGATATATACATGCCATATTCGCAATTCGTTTACTATTTAGCAAGTCAAACACAATACAAAACTACTATATTTTAACAAAATACTTTCATGGTATAATGTTCCTGAAAAAGGAGTGATTTATTTGGGAAATCGAAATTATTTTAAAGTAATAAAATTTCTAGTATGTTTATCTGTTTGTTTATGTATCATAAACTATCCGATTATTTCCTTTGCTGAGACATTTGATACCAATTTAACTAGCGAAAAAAGCAATTCTAATGATATTGATACTGGTATAGCAAACTTGAACTACAATAACAACGAAGTATTAGCAGTGAAAGGGGATAAGATTGATAGTTTTGTTCCAAGAGAAGGTATAAACTCCAATGATAAATTTATAGTGGTTGAACGGAACAAAAAATCACTTACTACTTCACCAGTGGATATTTCAATTATCGATTCAATGGCGAATCGTGCCTATCCAGGAGCAATACAACTTGCAAATCAAGCTTTTGTGGACAATCAACCTAGTTTATTGACGGCTAAAAGAAAACCGATGAATATAAGCATAGATTTACCTGGCATGAGAAGAGAAAACACAACGACCGTGAATAATCCTACATATGGAAATGTATCTGGTGCAGTAGATGAGCTAGTATCTACTTGGAGTGAAAAATATTCAACAACCCATACTTTACCCGCAAGACTACAATATTCAGAAGCAATGGTTTATAGCAAATCTCAAATAGCAAGCGCTCTGAATGTTAACGCCCAAGTTCTTGACAATTCACTGGGAATTGACTTTAATGCGATTGCTAATGGAGAGAAAAAAGTGATGGTTGCGGCATATAAACAAATATTTTATACCGTAAGTGCGGAACTACCTAACAATCCATCAGACCTGTTTGATGATAGTGTTCATTTTGAAGAGTTAACCCGTAAAGGGGTAAGTAATGATGCGCCTCCTGTTATGGTGTCAAATGTAGCTTATGGCAGAACAATTTATGTGAAATTGGAAACAAGCTCTAAGAGCAAGGACGTACAAGCTGCATTTAAAGCCTTACTGAAGGATGCCAATACTAATGTAGAAACTAGTGGACAGTACAAAGATATATTTGAAGAAAGTTCCTTTACTGCTGTAGTATTAGGCGGGGATTCACAAAAGCATAATCAGGTTGTCTCAAAAGACTTTAATGATATTAGAAAAATAATTCAAGATAACGCAGAATTTAGTCTTAAAAATCCAGCATACCCACTTTCATATACAAGTGTTTTCTTAAAGGATAATTCAATTGCTGCTGTTCATAACAATACAGATTATATCGAGACGACAGCTACAGAATATTCTAGAGGCAAAATCATCCTTGATCATTACGGTGCATATGTTGCTCAATTTGAAGTAGCTTGGGATGAAATTTCATATGATGAAAACGGGAAAGAAGTACTATCCCATAAAACTTGGGATGGAAGCTGGAAAGACAAAACGGCTCATTTCACTACAGTAATACCACTTCCGCCTAATTCAAAAAATATAAGAATTTATGCAAGAGAATGTACAGGTCTTGCATGGGATTGGTGGAGAACAATTATTGATGAATACAATGTTCCATTATCTAATGAAATAAAAGTTTCAATTGGAGGAACTACATTATATCCAACAGGTAATATTAATTAATTAGGTATAAACTTAAACTTCCATCCTGAAAAAACAAACGGCTGAGACTCTTGTTACACAAGAACTTCAGCCGTTTTTGTTTTAGATGAAAATTGTTTTGTAACTTAGAATAAACAATTCCGTCAAATATTAGGGGGGATGTGCATGAGGAAATATTTTTTATATTTAGTAGCTCTTTTTGGACTTACTATAATGGGGTGTTCAAATACTAATGGATTGTCAGGAGGAGAGCCGCCTAAAGTCTATATAGACATTGATAATAAAAAATTTGAAACTACACTCGGTACTTATTGTTGGCAAAGTACATGCGTTGATACTGCTGGACCAGTTGAACAATTAGCAGGTAAAAAGCCTATAAAAGTTAAATCTGGTGAAAATATAACTATTGTGATAAATTACGAACCAAAACCAAGTGAATTTCATCTTGCACAAATAAGTAATAACAAGGAAACCGAAGTCATGGTTAAAGACAATAGTTTTACCGCACCTACACAACGTGGCGTTTATTATTATTCTTATGGCATATGGTGGAAGGATGAAAAAGAAGCGAATTTATCTAATGGCGACGCTTTCTATGCCTTCGTTTTAGAAGTAGATTAGTTATTCCATAACAAATTGGCTGAGTATCGTGTGCTATAGGTTTGCCAGTAGAGTAAATCAGAAAACGTCAAAATTAGCGAAGATGCTGTCGAGATAACAAAAGCCAAATGCGAAGTTCTAAAAGTCAAAAGAAGTTTGTTATAAGAAGGACCCTTATAGTTCATTTAGAGTGCGAAAATCGCCATTATCGCACTCTACCTTTGATTTAATAATTTTCATATTAATAAATGTTGAAGGTAGAGTTTTAAAATATCGGTAAATTTTCTAATTCTGCGAAAATTTTAGAGCTAATATCTTCAGGTGAAGTAATTGATAATAACGGAATATCAATTGATACAGCACTTTGCATTCCCCAGTAACGGTTCTTTGCTTTTTCTAAGGTTGTGCTTGTCCATACGCCATTAATTTTAGTAATTTCAAAAAATTTATCTACTCTGAATGGATCCCAAAAAACCCAGTGATCAGAAATCGTTGGAATTTTGTTCCATTTTGAAAAATCGAATTGATACCTAGTTAATGAAATAGTAGGATAATTGTTTTCTCCTTCGAGGTCAACCTCAATACCATAAATAAATCCATCTTTCAAATTTTGAATATGTTTTAGAGGGACATCTTTTTCTAGTTGATATAATTTAATAAAATTGTTTGTTAACCATCCGTCATAATCTGAATCTGATTTCCAACGTAAAAATTTTGGAGTAAGTGGAATAAACCCTTCTTTCTCTGCAATCCTGTCTAATTCAGAAAATAATAAATTTAAATTTTTATAGGTTTCTTTTAATACAAAAATTGAATTCGAAATATTTTGTCCCACATTAGTCAGTTGTGTTGTATTCATAAACTTGGTCCTCCTTAATTGTTTTAGTTGGCCAAATCCAAGTGTTATTGCTTATTGAATCTTCATGCTTAAAAGAATAGGCTGATCTCACAATCGGTTGATTAAAAATATTTGAATTAAAGCCTTTAAAGCAAGTAAGTCCCTTTTTTGATAATAAAGCTTGTAAATCGCTGAGTATTAGCTGCTGTCCTGTTTCAATTTGATCAACATCCAGATTTAGTAACGAGTCGTGAATATCTTGCCAACACATAAATCCAAGTTCGATCGAAGGTGAAATAATAGATCTATTCAAAATGTTTTTCCTTACTGTATTCATCATCTCGTATGGAGCAAGAAACAGTAAGTACGATTCTCGATCTTTTGAATATTTCTCAATCATTCTTGAATAACGGGCCAATTGATGTATACTTTCTGTGTAATCTAGCTCAATTCCATCAACTTGATCCTCGGATGAAAGGCCGCTCAAATATTTAACTTCTATACCAATAACCGCTTTGTCATTAATAAGTAAAACATCAATTTCTCCCTCTTCCTCACGGTGCCAGAACTCTATTTGAGTTGCATGTCCTTTTTCATTCTCTATAAATTCCAGCCATTTTTCACTAACTTGTTTTTGATTAAATTGCGCTGTTGAAAAAACATGCTTCAAACCGAGTTCAAAAGGCAGATATCGAATGGTCCCAAAGAAATCACCTGTAAGCTTATCTTCAAGACGATCTGATAAATTGCTACCAGTCTGTGAAATTTTATTATAGATTTCAGCTAACAAATTCATCACTCCATTCTACTATTTTTAGTTTACAATAAGTAAATAGGAAAATATATCCTTAATGAGGTGTAAAGTATTTTATTTAATAATTGTATTCAGTCATAAGTAAGATAGTTTTCGGTGAAATAAATGATAGTAGTTAGGGAGGGGAAGATGTTTGGAGTTTATTGATTTCCTAAAAAATAGGTATTTACTAATTAATGGTGTAAAAAAGTTGAAAGACAACTCAGTTTCTCAATATAATAGCAGACTTATCCAGCTGAAAAAATTTACTTTATGGTTATAATTGATGTATGAAAAACACCAGCAACTAAAATAGATTAAGTTTAAGGAGGAAGAGTATGTATAATGAACTTCTCAAAATAGGACCGATAACCATTTATGGATATGGATTAATGATTGCACTGGGTATATTCCTTGCATACCGACTCATTGAATATCGTGCTAAGAATCGTCAGTTAGAATTATCACATGTTTTTTCTTTGACAGTGTGGGGATTGATAGGTGGTTTTACTGGCGCAAAGCTTCTGTATTGGATCACTCAATTCCCAAATATCATCAATAATCCTAGCATTCTTTGGAACATTGGTGAAGGATTTGTTGTTTACGGTGGAATTATTGGCGGGATTGTGGCCGGTTTCATTTATTGTAAACTACATAATATTAATTTTTTGCAACATCTTGATCTTTTTGTCCCCTCAATTGCACTAGCTCAAGGATTTGGAAGAATTGGTTGTCTACTTGCTGGCTGCTGCTATGGAGAAGAAACACATAGTCCATTTGGAATTACTTTTCATAACTCAGAAATTGCACCGAATGATATTAAATTAGTACCTACACAAATTATGGAGAGTGTGTTTAGTTTTATACTATGTATACTTTTGCTTTTATTAGCGAGAAAGACTAAAAAACCTGGACTAGTTTCTTGTGTGTATTTGCTTCTTTATAGTGCAGGAAGATTTGTAATTGAGTTTTACAGAGGTGATGTAATTCGAGGACAAATAGGGATATTTTCAACTTCGCAATTTATTGCATTACTTATCGTCCTTATGACTAGCCTAGTATTAGTTTTTTCACAATACCATAAGAGTAAATATACAGGTAAAAATGCATAGTAGAATAAGTACTATTTGACTTGGCTAAAATATTACGCTTCTGTCCATTATGGACAAGAAGCTTTTTTTGTTGCTTTGAAAAAAACAATGGGATAAGGCAAATAGCTGTTTTAAATCTGTTAATGACATACTGACAGGGAAATAATAATCGGTCTTTGGTGATTCAATCACTGTGTAAAATCATTAGCAAGTTAGTGATCTTTAAGACAATATTTGGAGAACGATTATAAGACAAGAATATTCAGACAAACATGTTAAATTTTTTATATAAACCCAAAAGAAATAGTTGTTGATGGATAAGATCAATCTCAGTTGGATAAAATATTTGTGAGCTAAAAAAGTTCAAATTTCAAGGATTGGGAGGACTAAATATGTCATCTGAAATGGGAGAAATACATCGTACTGGTCGAGACATTAATGACGAAATAGTACATTTTGGTGGGCAAGCTGAGAGTGTTTTTAGTTCATTGGCTGAACCAGCTCGACTTTCAATACAAAAGAAAGCAGACGAATTAGCTGCACAGTATCTTGAAAGTAATCCTAATCCAGACTATTATGATTGTGTTGAAATTGTAGCAGAGGGAGTTTTGACAGCAGGGAAAGATATAAAGACTAGCAGTGGTTCTTGGGGAGAATCAGTAGATGTAGCACTTGGTGCTGGTGTTCAAATTCCAGCAGCAAAAATAGCTTGTAAAAGAATAACGACGTTGTCTTAACATTAATTTTTGAAAAAGCGTAGGCGTAAAAAGCTTATGCTTTTTGATATTTATTGAAGTCTTTTATCCTCTCCTCAATAGTAATATTAGTTGTCTGGACATTCTTGTCCAAAGTGTCTGCAAGTTCTTGACAATATACGATATGTTCATATGAGTATTTTTCGATCCAAGCCCATTTTCAACGCTAAATAATTTTAGTTTACATAATATTAATTCCTTGGTCACTACATTCTAATTATCGAATGGTTCCTATAATTTATCATTCAAAAGGGAATTATTCGTTTAAATAAATGTATATCTATCCAATATTGATAAAAATTATTCAAAAGAGAGATGAACCTAGCTGGTTGTTACTGAATCACGATACATGTTTGTTAAAGAATAAATATATAGGATTTAAGAACAGGAATATCCGAAGTAGAAAAATGGTCGAATTTGTTTTAATAAATAGCTGAAATGGTTGAGAAAAAAGTGGTTGTACTTAAGCTAGGGCAAAATAGCTCAATATCATACACTTTCATAGTCCGATTACCTGAGAGCTTTCTACTCGAATGTAATTTATAGTATGCTAACCATAAGGAGGAGAGGAATTTATGGTTAAACAATTGATCGTCGGTGACGCAACGTATGAATTGGCTAATACACGTCGCCTTCTGGAACGCTTACCCGAGGAGCATATGTCATGGAGACCACATGAGAAATCAATGAGGCTTGCCGAGCTGGCCACGCACCTGATCAACCTGCTGAACTGGCAAATTGCAATTCTTCAGTACCCAGAGTTTGATCTTTCAACCGTGCCGCTGCGACGGAAGTCTTTGGAAAAACAATCTGAAATTCTGGATGAGTTTGACGCAAACGTCGGCAAATTGAAAAATTTGCTGGATGAATGTGACGAGAAAACGCTCGGTGAGGAATGGACGCTGCGCCACGGTGACCAAATCATTCGCCGTGAGCCACGAGCAATTGCGTTACGCACCTTCGGATTAAACCACATGGTCCACCATCGGGCGCAACTCGGGATATACTTGCGCCTACTTGATATTTCGGTGCCGGGCATCTACGGTCCCTCGGCCGACGAGGACGCCAAATGAACTAAGTATCTTGATCCTATAAGTGTAATAGACTTATGTATAAAATCTCATATTTAATGAAGATATATGTCACTTTTAAGTAACGTGGACAGTTATATCAAAACTTTGATCAATATTGGTTGTAAAATAGCTAATCAATACGCTAGAGCAACTACCCTTAATCGATGTGCAGGACACCGCACCGTTAGATACACTCATGCTCAGATCAGAGAAGATTCTGACTATCTTTAAGGTGCCGAAAAAATAATGATTTATATTATGGTAACAGTAGCGCCCCCTGAACAACAGGTGGGCGCTATTTGACGCTTACATTTATTCTTTCTTTGCTATAATATTGTGCGGCTTTCCTCGGATGAATCCTCATCATTTGGTATAATAAAGTATAGACTTTTTTTAGAACGGAGCAATTGATATGAATAGAGCGCAAAAAGCGTTTTTTGAGGAAAAGGAGCGTTCACTTGGCGTTCGTCTAAATGATGTGCAGACGCAGGCAGTGCTGCAAACGAATGGCCCGCTGTTACTATTGGCATCTCCCGGTTCAGGAAAAACGACGACAATAATTATGCGTATTGGCTATATGATTGAGGCGCTTGGTGTGAATCCTTCTCGCATAAAGGCTGTCACGTTTAGTAAGGCATCGGCCAGTGATATGAAGGAACGTTTTGCAAAGTTTTTCCCGCATTTGCCACCGGTTGATTTTTCGACGATTCATAGTTTAGCATTTCAAGTTGTGCGGCAGACACTTGAACGACAGGGAATTTTGTACGGCATCATTGAAGAATCGGACAAGCCTGGTGTTGTTTCAAAAAAACGAGTGCTTCGCGAGATTTTTGAACAATTAAATGGCTCAAAAATTACTGAAGATGAGTTAGACGAGCTACTGACGTACATAACGTTTATCAAAAATAAAATGCTGCCAGAACAGGAATGGGCAATTGCAGAAGTAAAGGTGCCAAGAAAAGTCGAGATTTTACAGCGTTATGAGGAATATAAGCGCACAGGTAGTGACCGTTTGTTAATTGATTTTGACGATATGCTATTAATGGCGAATGATATTTTCACGAAAAATCGAGAGGTGCTGTCGCAATTCCAACGCCGCTACGATTATTATTTAACGGATGAAAGTCAGGATACATCGCCCGTTCAACATGCGATCATCGCAAAGCTTGTCGCAGTCCATCAAAATTTATGCGTCGTTGCGGATGAGGATCAGGCCATTTATAGCTGGCGCGGTGCAGAGCCAGATTATTTGTTGAATTTCCGAAAGATATATCCGGAGGCGCATGTTTTACTTATGACGCAAAACTATCGTTCATCCGCAACGATTGTAGAGCCAGCCAATATATTCATTCGGCGAAATAAAAAGCGTTATAACAAACAAATGTTTACGGAAAATCCTGCAGCAGAGCCAATCTCGTTTAAAATCCTAGAGAATTACAATTTGCAGGCCAAATATTTAGTGAACCAGTTGAAAAATCTGTCTAAGCGTGGCTCAACGGCTATTTTATATCGAAATAATACGTCAGCCATTCCGCTTATGGACGCGATTGACAGAGCAGGTTTGCCTTTCTATATGAAAGATTCCACGATTCGCTTTTTCACGCATTGGGTCGTGGAGGATATTATGAACTTCATGCGTCTAGCGTACAATACAAAAAATATATCGGTGTTTGAAAAAGTTTACAGAAAAATGAATGCTTATATTACACCAACGCAATTGAAGGCACTACAGAAATTGCCGGAAGATGGCTGCGTATTCACACAGTTGTTAGAGCATGTTGAGTTAAAGGATTATCAGCCTGAATATATTAAGCGGATTCGCAAAACGTATGATAGCATTCAATTTGATAAAACCACGCCAACAGCCATGCTAGAGCATATCCGTAATGACTTTGGTTATGAGCGTACCTTAAAAAACATGAGTGAGAAACTCGGTTTTAATTATGAAAATTTACTAGATATTGTGGATGTACTTGGTTTAATTGCTCGTCATACACCGACAATGACCGAATTTGCAGGTCGTTTGAAGCAGCTTGAAAATTTAGCACGCTCTTCTCATATAAAAAATGATTTGAATGCAATTACACTGACAACATTGCACAGTTCAAAAGGCTTGGAGTTTGACCGTGTGTATTTGATTGACTTGATTGAGGGGATTATACCTAGTGAGACGGAAGAAGAAATCGAGGAAGAAACGCGACTCTTTTATGTCGGTATCACACGTGCGATTCGCCATCTAGAATTAATTTCGTATAATAGGCGCTTTAATACAAGTGTGGTGCCATCGATTTTCATGAAGGAATTAAAACAAATCGTCTCACCTCAGCAATTGCCTAAGAAAGCGCCGAAAAGTCCGAGGAAAGCTCAGAAACAATACCGTAATGAGCGGACGATTACAACCGAGTCAGCGTTAATCGTTGGCTCAAAAGTAAAGCATGTGATTTTGGGAGAAGGGGAAATATTAGCCGTTACGAGTAGCACGATTGAATTGTCATGTGCTACGGGGATTAAGAAGTTTTTAACGGATACATGTTTACAGCAAGGCTATTTAGAAACGATGGAAGATTAAATGAAGCGTATTCGGGATATTTTCGAATACGCTTTTATAGTTGTGCTATTTTGTAGGGATTCCTTAATGGGAAAATATCAGACTTTACTTCGTAATGTGTCAAAGTATGCGAGTTATGTGTGTATATAAAATTGAGAAAAAAGAGAGCCAGTGTCTCAAGTCTGTTTATGTTTGACTGTTTTCTTATAGATTGTTGCTATCAAAGAAACGAAGTAGGTTTTTGAATAAAAAGTAACAAGATACGAAGAATAAGCAGTAAACATAAATCAGAGGTGAGTGTTGATGGTTAAACAATACTTAGTCATATTAGGAGTTTTATTTATTGTTATTACTTCTACGCAAGTTGTTAAATCAGAAACAATTCCAAAAGCAGAAGAAATGTATGTCACAACAGAGGACATTATTTTAGATATTGTATTCCCACATATTGATAAAAGAGTAATAAGTGAGTATGGGCAGAATACACTTTTGAATTGGCAATGGAAAGGAATTTTTGATATAACTTACAATGACAATCATTCCTATGATGTTACTGTAAAAATTGAAATCCCATCGAAAAATCTTGACGATGCTAAAGAAGATTTAGTTAAAGTAAGAATTTCCCCAGCTTGTGATAGTGAAAAGATTAATAAGCAGAAATGTAATCATGGTTTCAAAATTGATATATTAGATTACAAACATTTATCACAATTGCCTTCACACTGACCTGAGCCTATGCCACATTAACAAGTATCCATCTATCCCATTCTTTAATAGTCTGAGCGCTGTTCATTAGGACCAAAAAGAAAAGCACATCAGCTACCACAATCCATCAAAAAATACTGAAAAAGGTACTATGATATAATTGCGGTAAATTTGATTAAGTTAAAAAAGTTGATTAGGAGTAGATCTCCTTATCAACTTTTTTATGTGCGCCCGGCATGCGCATGAAGTAGAGGATGCAAGACAGAAGTAGAGGTTAGCCACGAGCAAGGGGCGGTGTTTTAAATGAAAGCTTATTCCTCAATAAATACCATTAGTTAAAACTTATCTGTATTTTATAGTTACTCAAAAGTACACTATAGGATAGACTTCAGTCTAGAAACAGAATGGTTAATTATAAGTATTAAAAAATAATATTTACTATATCTTCACTCCACCTTCCTTATTGTCCAAACAACTATATTCGATATGAATAAAATAATATATAGAATAGGAGGTGAATATAAAATGGCATCATTTGAAATTGGAGCGAGAAGTCTTTTCAATTTTCGAAACGAACGCTTTTTCCTATTAGTTGAAGATGAAATTACAATTCCAGATCAAGGTGTGGAGATTGACCCAGTCAATATCTATGAGATTGACCAACAAACTTTCAACTTTATAAGAGATGAAGGAGATACACCTGTAATTCGACCAGTTATTACTCTTCCACCTGTACCACCTGGATTTAAATTAGAACGAAAATGTATTTTTACAGTTGATAATGCATACTACGTAATTTATGATTTAGAAAATGGAACAGATAACAATGTTTTATTAAGAATCGGTGCAGCTTTATTTAACTCCATGAGAAATTCTGGTGTTCGTGAATGTGTTCCACAAAATTTCATTTAATTAGATGGGTATGTTATATATCCCCTCAATAATGGCTTTATATTTAACAAACGGCTTTACAAAAAACAAGCGATCAATTTTATTGGTTGCTTGTTTTTTATTTTGAAGGTACTTACGCATGTTTAACACTTCAAAATTAAACGGCTGAATTATTATTTAACAGTTTACAAATAAAACACACTGGATGTTGTCCTTATTTTGATATAGCGCTTCATCTGTACGATTGTCATAAACTCTAAACATATTTTCTTTCCTTCTTTGTGACACGATCCTCATATTGTTCATTATTTTTTATTTCCCTTTTTACTTTGATAACTTATACTTCATAGTAACGAAAGGGAAGATTTTCAATGAACAACAGTTTAATATCAAAATTAAAAGGCTATGCAAAAAAATTAAAACAAAATTTATATGTACTTTATTTGTCCTATAAAGATCCCAGAACACCATGGTATGCTAAGCTTGTAGCAATGTTCGTAGTTGCATATGCTTTTAGCCCTATAGATTTAATTCCAGATTTTATTCCTGTTATAGGGTATCTTGATGATTTAATAATTGTACCTTTGGGAATTATCCTCGCCTTAAAATTAATTCCACCACATGTAATTGAGGATAATAAAGAAGCTGCAGATAAATTAAAACTATCTGAAAAACCAAAGAATTGGTTTGTTGGAATACTTTTTATAATCATCTGGATTATATTCGCTGCTTGGATTAGTAAAATTATTATTCATCATATTTAAAGAAATGTTCAGCAAGATTCCTCCTTCCTTGCTGAACATTTCTTTTAGATACTCATTCAATAGAGAGGTTGCCCAGAATGCCAGAGACAGATTATTCAAAGGAGATTACCGATAGGCTGTATATATCCGTAACAACTGTCTGTACGATTCTAAGAAATGTATACAGAAAACTAGACATTCATTCAAAAAACGAACTAGTTTCAAAGAAATTCTGATAAAAACGATTAAATTGTTGGCAGTAACATTTGCAATTTGCATTTACACTGTATTTGAAGGATATTCTGAAAGAGAAATTCACAGTAATTACGAGTTACTAATTTGGTCTGAGGCAACTTATTTTTATGTTCTAAATTTATTTAGTGATGGTAAAAAAGGTTGTTGTAGACCCACTCGATATTCGTCTGATATCATAGTTGAGTATTAATTTAAGGTAAAAGATTAAGGGCATTTGGGGAGAAATTCTTCCCTCATTTTTAGTTATACAACTCTTAATCGGAGGAGAAATAAATGGTTAGTGAAAGAGAACAAATTAGCAAAAAAGTTGCATGGATTGCACTTATATCCAACCTAATTCTAATGATGGGTAAAATCTTCTTTGGTCTTTTTGGAGGGAGTGAGGCTGTATTTGCAGACGGAATACACTCTGGTGCAGATGTAGTAGCTTCGATTGCTGTGCTAGCAGTTGTAGGTATCTCTAATAAACCACCTGATAAGGATCATCCCTTTGGGCATGGTAAGGCAGAGGTTATTAGTGAGGCGATCGTCGGAATTATTCTAATATTAGTTTCACTTTATATATTAGTAGAAGCAATTTTAGCATTTTTTGATAAACCCGGTGTACCACAGTACAGTGCATTAATTGTAGCTATAATTTCTTACATAGCGAAAGAAATATTATATAGATACTCCATAAAACAGGGTAAAAAGTGGAATAGCAAGGCTATTATAGCGATTGCTTATGATCATAAAGGTGATATCGTTGCTTCCCTTGCAGCATTTATAGGAGTCCTCTTGGCGATTATAGGAAATGCAATTGGATGGACATTTTTGTTATACGCGGACGCTATTGCAAGTGCTTTAGTAGCATACTTTGTTTTTAGAATCGCAATGGAATTAGTAAAACCTTCTGTTGATATTTTAATGGAAAAAAGCGTGGATCAAGATCTTTTAGATGGATATGAATCTACTATTCATGAATTTTACCAAGTAAAACGAATAGACAAAATCCGTGCAAGAGAACACGGTCACTATAAGATTCTAGACGTTCGTCTATCACTTAATCATGATTTAACAATTAAAGAAGGCCATGATATTGCTCGTGAAATAAAAAATAAACTATTAAATAACTATCCAGATGTAGGGGAAGTCCTTATTCATATAAATCCTTACTATATAGAACCTATTCAAGAGTAGTAGTACCATTTTGTGCAGCTTGAACTAGTGACGCTAATTTCGATGCAGTTATTGCTTGTTTTACAGCTTTAATAACCACCGTATTCATGAATTGCCTAAATCGAATCATGTATTTTGATAAAAACAAGAAGCCTTCAAATATAAGGCTTCTTGCTTTTTTATTGGCTAACCTTGATGGTCATTCAATTGTAGAGCGCCTTAGAAGTCCTGTTCACTTATGAATGCACCCATTTCGGTTCATGTTCGATGAACCTTATACGAACGAATGATAGCATTTTGCTCAGGCGCACGGTTTATTTTTGTTATAATTAACAGAAAAGGGAGGTATTATATGAAATTAACCGTTTTAGTTGACAATAATACTTTAATTGATCGCTATTTTTTGGGGGAGCCTGGGCTTTCTTTTTTTATTGAAGAAGGGGATAAACGTATCCTTTTTGATACCGGATATTCTGATGCATTTTTAAAAAATGCAGATAAAATGAGAATTGATTTAAGAAATCTCGATTATGTTGTCTTGTCGCATGGGCATGTGGATCATACATGGGGACTTACGCATTTAATTAGACTACATATGGAAGCAAAAAATGAAGAAATACTACACAATACGCCTAAGATTATTGGGCATCCATTGGTTTTTAACACTAAACTATTTGATCCAGTAGGAGAGATAGGGAGTATCTTATCTCATGAAAAGTTAAGTAGACACTTTCCAGTCCGATTAACTAAAGAACCATTGTGGCTAACAGATCGACTAGTATTTCTAGGAGAAATTAAAAGAATTTTTGATTTTGAAGGGAAAGATTCTATAGGCCAAGTTGTGACAGATCAAGGGAATGTTAACGACTTCGTTTTGGATGACACAGCAATCGTTTATAAATCTTCAGAAGGGTTAGTTATTATCGTTGGATGTGCACATTCTGGGATATGTAACATTATTGAATATGCCAAAGAGGTATGTCAGGAAGAGAGAGTAGTTGATATTATTGGAGGATTTCACCTATTAAATCCGACGAAAGAGCAGTTAGACAATACAGTTCGTTATATAAAAGATCTTAAACCTACTAAGCTTCATGCTTGCCATTGTACAGATTTACACTCTAAAATAGCTCTTTCGACAGCTGCTTATTTAGGAGAAGTTGGAGTAGGTTTACAACTTTCCTATATGGAGTTGGGAAAGTAAGTATTTAAAAGCACTATATAAATGCAATTATATTTCGTGTTACAATAGATTCGCAGCATCCAGCTGACTCCTTTTTAGGAAGGAGGTGTACTGCTGTTTCTTATCCATCACGCGTTAAAAAGGCCAAGGCTGAAACGAAAAAGAAACGTGAAAAAAGATTAGCCATCTTTCGTCACGCTACAGATTTATTCCGTTTTTTTGATACTTTGTATCGTCTTTTTCGGATGATGCTGTAAAAAACTTACGTTTCACCGCTTTGTCTAGCCAACAAAGCGGTGTTTTTTAGTAAAATAATCAAAAAAAGCGACTGGGAGCCACCCAATCGCCGTGTACTGCTGTAGATCCATCACGCATGAATCTTACTATCTTCATTGTATGCAAATAGCACAAACATGTCAATGAATTACTTTAATCTATGCAACAAAACTTCATTTTATGCATAGATATTATGGACAGCTTAAATTGACTTATTAAAGTTTAGTAGATATTCATAATTAATTCCGTTGAGGCCAATATTATTTTGGGATTTCTTATTAACAGCTATTATGTACTTAACATAAGCATTAATGTTGAAAAATCTTTGTAAAATGCACTTTTCGTACAGATTGTTGCTATAATAGCCTTGATCAAATTTTGTAGAAGTAGTTTATTTTTGTTCTTGATAATGAATGGCCACTTTAAATTCTTCGGTAGCTAAGATATTGTAAAACATATTTCTACTATTTCCGTTTGCTATTGTCCCTGTAATCGTATGGACTATCCATAAATAGAATTCCTCATCGTTAAGTTCGATCTTATATTGCGGACCTATTTTGTTATCTACTTTACCGAATTCTCTAGCTTAAATTGGTACATAATCGATTTATTATTGAACTTATAAGCAATGATTACACTGTAAAGAGTCAAAATTTATTAGAAAAAATGGGTGAAAATCTGTTGCAATTATCATTTAATATGCATAACATAAGTGTATAGTTATATATTAATTTAATCACCTGTACTTATCCGGTGATTTTATTTTAGATAAAATATAAGCAAATGATTATATAAGGAGAATAGATATGGAAAACACACTAATTGAAAAACAATTAAAAGCAGCAGCAGATTTGAATCGCATTAAATTACTTGCATGCATGAAAAATGGGGAAGTTTGTGTATGTGACTTTGTGGATGTTTTAGGTATTTCACAACCAGCAGTTAGTCAGCATCTTCGAAAATTAAAGGAGGCAGGCATTATTACCGAACGCAAGGTTGGTACATGGAAGCATTATCGTTTAGTTGAGGAACAGACGACACTTATGAAAGGTATTTTAGAACAAATTGAGCCTTTAAAGGGTTGTAATTGTAGCTCGGACTGTACACAAATAGGGGATGAAAATTAATGGATAATGAATCTTTAACAAAACAGCTCTCATTTTTAGATCGCTACCTTACTCTTTGGATTTTTGTTGCTATGGGTATTGGCGTTCTTTTAAGTATAACAATGCCCAATATCGGAGAAGCATTAGAATCCATGTCAGTTGGTACAACTTCGATACCGATTGCCATAGGGCTAATTGTGATGATGTATCCACCACTGGCAAAAGTAAAATATGAGGAAATGTGGCGTGTGTTTAAGGATTGGAAAGTTCTTTTACTGTCACTTTTCCAAAACTGGTTACTGGGTCCGTTCTTAATGTTCTTTTTGGCCATTATATTCTTACGAGATTATCCAGAGTACATGGCTGGGCTCATTATGATTGGCTTAGCTCGATGTATTGCGATGGTAATCGTGTGGAATGATTTAGCTCGTGGAGATCGTGAATATGTGGCTGGTTTAGTTGCCTTTAACTCCATATTTCAAATCGTTACATATTCGATTTTTGCTTACTTTTTCTTAAATGTATTACCTGGTTGGTTTGGCTTAGTGAATTTTAATGTATCCATTTCCATGTGGGAAATTACGAAAAGTGTCCTTATTTACTTAGGAATACCGTTTGCAGCTGGATTCCTAACACGTTTAATAGGTATCAAAACAAAAGGGAAACAATGGTATGAGGAAAGGTTCTTACCAAAAATTTCACCCCTTACTTTAATTGCACTACTGTTCACAATTGTGATGATGTTTGCATTAAAGGGTGAGAAATTAGTGGAATTACCACTTGATGTTGTACGAATTGCTATTCCATTATTTATTTACTTTGTTGTGATGTTTGCAGTTTCATTCTTTTCTTCTCGTAAAGCAGGTGCATCTTATCCTGTCACAGCAGCTCTTTCGTTTACGGCTGCTAGTAACAACTTTGAGTTAGCCATTGCTGTAGCTGTAGGCGTTTTTGGACTTCATAGTGGAGTGGCTTTTGCCGCTGTTATTGGTCCACTTGTTGAAGTACCGGTACTCATTGGACTTGTATGGGTTGCTCTACGATGGCAAAAGAAATACTTTAAAACTATTAAATTATAAGAATTATAAGGAGCACTTAATATGACAAACACACTTTATTTCTTATGTACTGGGAACTCTTGCCGTAGTCAAATGGCTGAGGGGTGGGCAAGAAAATTATTGCCTACAGATTGGACAGTCAAAAGTGCTGGTATTGAAGCACATGGAGTAAATCCGAATGCTATCAAAGCTATGGCTGAGGTAGGAGTTGATATTTCAAATCATACTTCTGATCTAATTGATTCTGAGACATTAAATAATGCAACACTAGTTGTTACTCTTTGTGGTGATGCAGCAGATAAATGTCCAATGACGCCACCTCACGTTCGTCGTGAGCATTGGGGGTTTGAAGATCCTGCGAAAGCTACAGGGACAGAAGAAGAAAAATGGGCAGTTTTCCAAAACGTACGTGATGCTATTGGAAAACGAATAGAACAATTTGTTGCAGAGGAGTCGAAATAAAATGAAAAAAATTCATATTTATGAACCAGCAATGTGCTGTTCTTCGGGCTTATGTGGACCTTCTATTGACCCAGAGTTATTACGCATGTCATTTGTAATGAATAATTTAAAGAAAACAGATATAGAAGCTGAACGATTTAATCTAACAAATGAACCAAATGCCTTTGTAGAAAACGAAGCCGTCAATCAGCTTCTAATGTCAGAAGGGATGGATGCCCTGCCTGCAACATTTGTTGATGGAGACTTACTTTGTAAAGGGAAGTATCCTACAAATGAACAATTTTCACAGTGGTCAGGACTTTCAGAAGAAGAACTATTACAAAAACCAAAAGTACGCTTATCACTAAAAGGAGATGCGTAAAATGGAACGCTTTACAAGAAGTCATTTCCCTGATACCCCGTTCTTGTTTTTCACGGGGAAGGGGGGCGTTGGAAAAACATCAGTTGCTTGTAGCCTATCTATAGCTATTGCAGGTGAGGGAAAAAAGGTGCTGTTAATTAGTACAGACCCAGCATCCAACTTACAAGATATTTTCGGTCAGACGCTATCAAATAGCCCGACAAAAATTGAAGGTATAGACAATTTATTTGCATTAAATTTAGACCCTGAACAGGCAGCACAACATTATAAAGAGCAAATGGTTGGTCCGTACCGAGGGAAATTGCCTGATGTAGTTCTTCAGAACATGGAGGAGCAACTTTCAGGCGCTTGTACAGTTGAAATTGCTGCCTTTAATGAATTTGCGACACTATTGACTGATACTTCAGTGATTGAAAAATTTGATACCGTTGTGTTTGATACGGCACCAACAGGACATACGTTACGCTTGTTACAATTGCCTTCTGCATGGTCTACGTTTTTAGATGATAACACTACTGGTACCTCTTGCTTAGGTCCATTAAAAGGACTTGAGCCGCAACGTGAAATCTACAAAGAGGCAGTTGAACGTTTAACAAATGCCGATCAAACGACACTAATGCTTGTGACACGTCCAGACGTAAACCCATTAAAAGAGGCAGCACGTGCTTCTCATGAACTGTTTGAAATCGGCATTCAAAATCAGATTTTACTAATTAACGGATATATGAAAAATGTTAGTTCTAATGATGAAATTGAGAAGGCATTCATTGCCCGCCAAGCAGAGGCATTAGAGATAATTCCTAAAGAGTTAATGCAATTTGAACAATACTACTTACCGTTTGTACCATACTCATTGTCAAATATTGAGCGTATGCAAGCATGGATGACAGATCAAGATATCAAACATGAAACTGAAGTAGACAAAGGTATGACGATCCCTGAAGTAGAAAAAATGATTGCTGATTATTTAGAACGTAAACCGAAGCTTATTTTTACAATGGGTAAAGGTGGTGTTGGTAAAACAACAGTTGCTTCGTATATTGCCCTACGCTTAGCAGAAAAGGGTATGCGCGTGCATTTAACAACGACTGATCCTGCAGCGCATTTAAATTGGACGTTCGGTGATGACAAAGTTAAATACGTAACGGTAAGTCGTATTGATCCGAAGGTAGAAGTTGCAAATTATGAGGCAGAAGTACTTGCAAAAGCAAGTGAAACAATGAATGAAGAAGGCTTAGCATTTGTGAAAGAAGACTTAGCTTCTCCTTGTACTGAGGAAATTGCCGTATTCCGAGCATTTGCCAATGTTGTAGAAAATCATCAAGATGAAGTCATTATTATTGATACAGCACCAACTGGCCATACGTTGTTGTTACTAGATGCGACAGAAGCTTATCATCGTGAAATAAGCCGTTCGCAAGGTGACATCCCTCCAGCTGTTTCAAACCTGTTACCAAGATTACGTGATGCGAATTATACAAGTGTAGCAATTGTAACACTGCCAGAAGCAACACCTGTTTTTGAAGCAACACGTTTACAGGAAGATTTAAAGCGAGCTGGTTTATTTGTTGGTTGGTGGGTTGTCAATCAGACATTTTCATCTATCAAAACAACAAGTCCGACATTAATACAAAAACAACAAGCCGAAACAAAATGGCTAGAAGAAGTCAAATCTATCAGCAACAATCAATTCGTGGCAATCCCATGGATAAAAACGCCACCAGTTGGAACAAAAGGTTTACATGAACTTAAAGGAGAGAAAATTAAATGAAAATGAGTCCAGAAGGTAAAAATTATTTAGAGCAAGTATTAGCTGATTCTGAGGTGAAAACACTTCGCTTCTTTGGCATTCCAGGATGCTGTGGCGTTAATTTAGGTGTGGGCTTAGAAGCGCCAACAAATGAAGATGCTGTTGAGACAATTGAAGGTATCGAAGTTGCTATTCATCCTGATATTGCACCTCAATTAACAGAAATTACAATTCATGCAGAAGAAGAGAATGGTGAACTAGGTTTAGTGTTAGTAGGATATTCACCAAAATCTTGCTAAGAGGTGATTTTATAATGATGAAAGAGGACGATATTCGTACGAATGTACGTGAAAATTATGCGAAAGTTGCCTTGAAATTAAACAGCACACAAGGATGCTGTACACCTGCCTCTAGCTGCTGTAATCCGAATGACAATCAAAATATTTCCATTGAAGAAATTTCGCAAAAAATGGGCTATACAAAAGAAGAACTAGCTTCTATTCCTGATGGAGCCAATATGGGACTTAGCTGTGGTAATCCACAAGCTATCGCCGATATAAAGCTTGGAGAAATTGTTGTTGACTTAGGTTCTGGTGGTGGCTTCGATTGTTTCTTAGCAGCACCAAAGGTAGGAAGAGAAGGTCAGGTAATTGGCATTGATATGACACCTGAAATGATTTCTATGGCGCGCCGTAACGCAGAGAAACCAGGTTTTGAAAATGTAGAATTCCGTTTAGGTGAAATTGAACATATGCCTGTTGCGGATCATACAGCTGATATTATCATTTCAAATTGTGTGATCAATCTATCGCCAAACAAACAACAGGTTTTGAAAGAAGCTTACCGTATTTTAAAAACAGGTGGTCGTTTAGCAATTTCAGATGTTGTGTTAACGGCAGCCTTACCAGAGAGTTATTTAACAGATATGAATTTATATTCCGGATGTATCTCTGGTGCCATTTCAATTGAGGAATATGAAGCACTGTTAAAAGATGCAGGCTTTACAAAAATCTCGATTGAGCCAAAAGACGATTCAAAAGAATTTATCCGAGAATGGGAACCTAATTATGATTTAGAAAATTATATTGTCTCAGCTATTATTCAAGCTGTTAAATAAAAGGTTTAATTAACTGAAGTTGAACAAAACCACAAGCAAGCATAACCCCGTTCTAAATTAGAACGGGGTTATTTGAAGAAACATTAGTGCATTGTTGATTAGAAAGTAGATAACCATAATCTTCAACATCATTGTTAATTTCTCCAGACATTCTTGTCCATAAACACAAGGATAGTTAACGTATCCAAGCCCTCCTCCACACCAGATAATTTTAGTTTACATAATATAAATACCTTGGTCACAACTTTCAAGTTATCGGATAGTTCATATAATTTTTCGTTCAAAAGGGGACTATTCGTTTAAATAATGCTAATTATGGAGCTTGTGACACGAGAAAAGTGATGTGTCGTTTACAGGTCTATTAACTCTGACTTGTAGGCACTTTTTTTATTCATGTAAAGATTTTGCTCTTTCTGGATAAATGACTGTTGATAGGGGAATATATAACCTATTCACACTATTTAGGCGGTGAGTAATTAATGATTTCATCCATAAAAAGGCTTTTAATCGGACGACCTTTGAAATCCAATGAATTAGGAGAACAGAAGCTTAACAAAACAAAAGCATTAGCGATTCTTTCTTCTGATGCTCTGTCATCCGTGGCATATGGCCCTGAACAAATTTTAATAGTATTAGTTACGGTCGGTGCAGCAGCATTTTGGTATTCAATTCCTATCGCAGTTGGCGTATTAATTCTCTTAACAGCTCTCATATTATCTTATAGGCAAATCATCTTTGCTTATCCACATGGGGGTGGAGCGTATGTGGTTTCAAAAAGCAATCTAGGTGTAAATCCAGGCTTAATAGCTGGAGGTTCTCTATTGGTGGATTATATATTAACTGTTGCTGTAAGTATGTCTGCTGGTACTGATGCGATCACATCTGCCTTTCCCACCTTACATGGCTTTAACGTAGAAATTGCCATTGCTTTTGTGATTTTTATTACAATTTTGAATTTAAGAGGAGTAACGGAGTCTGCTTCCATATTAGCCTACCCCGTTTACTTATTCGTTTTAGCGTTGTTAATATTAATTGGTGTGGGTATTTATAAAATTCTAACTGGAGGAGTTTCGCCCGAACTACACACCCCAATAGGTACACCTGTGGCGGGAATCAGTTTATTTATTCTTTTAAGGGCATTTGCTTCAGGAAGCTCTGCCTTAACAGGGGTTGAAGCCATATCGAATGCCATTCCTAGCTTTAAAGACCCAGGTCCTAATAATGCTGCTAAAACATTAATGGCAATGGGAGCCTTGCTTGCCATACTGTTTTCAGGAATCATATTTTTAGCTTATTATTATGGCATTGCTCCAAGTGGGGAGGTAACCGTTGTTTCCCAAATTGCTGAAAAAACTTTCGGCCGAAATTTCATGTACTTTTTTATTCAAGGAACTACAGCATTGATATTAATCCTTGCTGCAAATACTGGTTATTCCGCTTTCCCATTATTGGCGGTTAATCTCGCAAAAGATAAGTTTATACCTCGAATGTTTCTGATGAGGGGAGATCGATTAGGATATTCTAATGGAATCATCATACTCGGAATTGCTTCTATCATTTTAATCATTGCTTTTCATGCAAAAACAGAGCATCTTATCCCCCTTTATGCAGTTGGAGTATTCCTTCCATTTACTCTGTCTCAATCGGGAATGATGGTTAAATGGCTACGAGAAAAACCCAAAGGGTGGACTCTAAAATTCATAATCAATACAACGGGTGCCGTTATTAGCTTTACGGTCACAATGATGTTCTTTTTAACAAAATTCTCACAAGTTTGGTCAATTTTAATTTTTCTCCCTATTATTGTATTCATTTTTCATCGAATTAGAAAGCATTATGAAGCTGTTGGAGACCAACTTAGGCTCACAACTTGTGAATCATCTATGACCATCGAAGGTAATGTTATGATAGTGCCTGTTGCTGGCATGACTCATGTTGTAGAAAATTCCTTGGATTATGCTAAATCTCTTTCTCCTGAACAAATTATTGCTGTATATGTTGCATTTGAAAGAGAAGACGAGCAGAAGTTTGAAGAAGAATGGAAGAAGTGGCAACCTGATGTAAGATTGGTAACACTGCATTCTCATTACAGAAGTATCATCAATCCACTTACAAAATTTGTTGATATTGTCGAGCATAAAGCGAGGGAAGGGAATTATAAGGTAACTGTTGTCATTCCACAATTTATTCCTAAAAAGGGCTGGCACAATATTCTTCACAACCAATCAAGCTTACTGATTCGTGCCTTCTTGTTATATCGGAGAGACGTAGTAGTAACAACTGTACCTTATCATTTAAAAAAATAAAAAAGCTGGGCTTCATGAGCTTCCTTACTTTGATATTAATCAGAGCTATTTAAGCAGCTCTTTCTTCTTGAACTACCATGTAAGAACAGTATTTTCTTGCTTATCATTGATTAAACTTTTTTTCAAAATGGATTCTTTTATTTGCCATAAAACACGGATTCGAATGATATTTTTGCTCAAACTTTGTTTAAAAGCCTATACGGCACCAGAGTATAAACTTATTGACATTGAAGCAAAGTTTATACTCTGGTGTTTTTTAAAATTTAGACTTTGATATCCATTTTGACAGGTGATTCAGCAGAAGAATTCGCTGAACAAAAATGGGGAGAAGTTATTGAATCGACAGTTAAATTACATGAAAACATGGCTTTATTATCTCTAATATTGTTTGGTGAGATTTATTATCTCTAATATTGTTTGGTGAGATTTATTATCTCTAATATTGTTTGGTGAGATTTCTATTTTAAAATTATTTGGAAAGAAACTGAAAATAAATACTTTAATATCAGTTCCATAAGAAATTTTATAAGGTATTCAACACTTCCCATGGTAGTTCTAATTCCACCTCTCATATTTATATATTAAAAGGTATGTATAGAGGGGGAGGGTAATTAATGCAATATTATTATGGAAACCAGATGCCGTTACGGGTACTTGATGAAGCTGAGTTTTGGAAACACCAAGAAATGGAACATACTGTTGTAATTAGGGAGCTTGTAAAAAATCTTGAACAGAAATATGTGGAGGCATTGAAAGAATGGGAAAAAGCATTTGCCCAGACACATCAACAAGTAATAAGATTTATTGAAACCGTCAATCGTTCACAAGGACAGGTTTCACAAGTACTCTTCCAGGATATTCTGAAACTTTCTTCTTTTTGCTTAAATCAGAGTCAGCAGTTTATTAATTTTTGTCGTACAATTATGGAAGAAAGTAAACCTATTAGTACCAATTCAACAGCCAAAGTTGTATTAAATCATATTATTGTTGAATCAGAGTATTTTATTGGAGTTGCACAAACTATTTTATATCAGCAGAAACTTTAATTGGGTTGTTTAAAGAATCAAAAAAAGCTATCGTTTTGATCAATCTTATTTCAAAACGATAGCTTTTTTATATGAAGTGAAATTAAGAATTTATATTAAATATAAACTTAAACTTTATTGTATTCCACAATGGGGTACTGATATTAGCGGGATAGCGTTGTGTAACAACACTTGGGGCGATACATTCAACAGTTTACTATCCCAAAATAAGTGTATGCACTTGTAATTAAAACCATCATTAAATCTATAAATATGTGTGGAAAGAATGAAAAAAAGCCATATCTTTAAGAAGAAATGGCTAATTGGCAATTTAAGAATATGAGAAAATTGAGGTATTTTTCATTCTTGGGAGTACATTAGGATTTTTTAATGAAAAACAAAAACCATACAGCATGATTTTGTTCATCTGATGCAGCACGTCGAAATCTTTCTCTAATAATGGTATCATTTGCTTTATCTGCTATATCTAAATAAGAATCAACGGCTTCTTGTTCATCTTTAAAGGCAAATTCAATCCCTTTCCTATAATTATCTGGGCATTCCTCAGTGATTTGATAAGAGGGATTTCTACCTGTTAATTTTGTATAAAGTTTGCTAAATTCTTCAAGATGGCGTTTTTCATCTTTTTGTATTTCAAGTATTATATTTTTTTCATCCTCTGTAGGTGCCAGTTTGGATAATTTCTCATAACAAGCAATAGCACTGTATTCTGCGTTAATTGCTTTCTGAATATCGTTTACAAGTTGAGCATCATTTTGCATATGATAATAATCATTATACTGTGGAACATAAGGATAAAAGTATTGATTTGGATACATGATTGTCCTCCTTTTATTTAACCATCAACTTATCTTATGTTTTTGTATGGGAAGCTGTGCAAGTTCAACAATTACTTATTCCATCTACCGTAATTGTTTCATTACTAACTTCATACTCCTCATAGCTAATATTATGGGTAGTTGAAGCATTCAAGCCCTCCTCCACGCCAAATAATTTTAGTTTACATAATATAAATACCTTAGTCACAACTTTCTAATTATCGGATGTTTCTCATAATTTATCGTTCAAAAGGGGAATATTCGTTTAAATAATGCTAATTATCGTTTAATGTAGATTTGTCCAATCTTCATAAGAGGGGCAAACTTAGCTGGTTGGTACTATAACTTAACAAAAGGAAAAAAAGTTGATATGGAGTACTATTTATCAACTTTTTTATTGTCAAATATCATAAGTTGGGTTTAAATAGCGAAAAATGAATAAGGTTGTTAGTTTATTATCAATTTTTTATAATGGAAGGAAAAGGACACTTTACTGAGTACTCTCTCGGATGCAAACAAAAACTATCTTATTCAAACGCAGAAGTTTTGTATGGAATTACCATACTTACTTCTGCTTTTTTGTAACCAATATTATTTTTTTCGAAGCAAATTACATTTAATGCAAAGCCTTTTCTGTTTAGTTTTGTTAAATCGTTTCCACTCTAACGGTGTCATTGCATCGCCGAACTTCTCCGTTTTTATTAACTTCCCACAAGCATCACAAATTATCATTCGAATGTTAGGTATAGGCATTATTATCTCTCCTTTGGCTTGAAAAAATATCACAATATAACCACAGGTGATGGTATAATTTAGGTATATTGTAATATATATAATACATATTTACATGGTCATAATATGTCCTATTGTTTTGGTATTATGATTTTAAAGAGGTGATTCAATAAGGCGCGAAAAAGAAAAGCAGAAAGCAAACAACCTTCTCATATAAATTCCCATACTACGAGCGCTTTCAAGAAGTCGAATTTCGCAAGCCAGTGAAGTTTATGTATACAGGTGAGCTGATAAAGATTAAGTTTCAATTACAGGATCTTCACCACATGCGTTATTAGACCGATTAGCGTTAAAGGTTAGTAAGAAGTTTGGTGATGGCCTGATTTTTGAAGCTGAGGTGATTGGTCAGGGTATTAAGATGTGGATACGATTCAAGGAGAGTTTGTTGAAGTCCTCGAACCGGAAGCATTCGTAAAAAGTTGATTGTAAACTTGGAGCGGATGTTCATGAATTATCAGAAAAGTATAGCATAAAAACGATTTTTAATTAAGGGAGTGTTCAAATGTTAGTAAAAGAGAAAGATTATATTATTGAATCTTATCATGAGAAAATTAAAGAATTAGTAATTCAACTTCATACAACTACGTTTAATAGTGTGGGTGAGGCTAAAAAATCGGAGTTGTTAACACAATTGACTGCACTGTATAACAAATTTGCATTGTCAAATTTAATGGTAGACCGTTCATTGTTAGCTATTACAGGTTTACAAGGAACAGGGAAAACGACACTCATGAAAAACCTTTATGAATTACCTGAAACTCTATTGCCATCGAATAGTTCAAGGGGAGAACGTTTGCCAGTTTTTTTCACAGAAAAAAATGTTGAAAAAATTGAAACATACGTGTATCGCTTTTCAAAAGATGAAGAAAATCAAATTCAGGTGAAGCGATATGAAATCGATGAGGAAATATTTAATCGAATTTCGATGAATCCGGTCCCGAATTCGGATTTATGGCTTGAATGTGTTGTCCCATATCGTTATTTGAAAGATGAACAAAAATCGATAGTTCTCTTACCAGGCTTTGAAAAAGATCGACAAGATATTTCACAGCTATTGTTAGAACATATTTTATATTTGTCTTCTTCTTCAGTTATGGTTATTCGAAAAGATACATATGCACGTGAATCGACGCAATCAATGATGACAAAAGTAAAAAAGATTTATCGCTCAGTGAAGCCGATTGTCGCAATTTCATTCGGTAATATTAATGAAGAACAAAATGAGCAATTTAAAAAAGAGATTTTAGCTGAATTTGATGTACCAGCTGGAGAAGAAAATCGTGTTGTCATCACAGGTGTTGGTCCTAGTTTTTCATCAAATTGGAAGGCGGAACTCATTGATTCAATTAACGATTATGGCTACTCGTCTCAAACGTCTGATGATTTAGGGAAACAGTTAGTTTTTAGTTTAGTTGCCGAAATTGATGATTTAATGCTGCAAATTCGTAAGCTCGTTGAAGATGAAATGAAGTGCCGTCAATTAAGCACAGCAAATATAGAAAACAGCAATCAAGTCATGTATGAATATGAACAGGCGTATAAGAAAAAATTAATTGAGCTTGAACAAGAAATCATTGAAGATTTGTCAAAGCGTATTGAACCAGCAAAAGAAAAGCTTCGTAAATACTTAGATAGAAATTCGAGCTGGAAGAAAGAGTTACATACAAAATTTTTCGGACAAAAGCCTCGTGAGCTATATGAATTTGAAGAAAAACTGAAAGAAATTTGGGGAAATCCATCAGAAGATAAAATGATTTTAGAATCGGGAGAAGCAAAGCCACTCACTTTCCTTACGCCAAATTTAACTGTACTAAAAGTTGTGTCGAATTATATTGCGCGTGAAGGAAAGGAATTACTAGAAAGCTTTGACAGTCCGATAGAGGAAGTGCCAGCGACAAAAAATTTATCACCGTTCCAACTGAAATTGCAAAAAAAACAAGAGAAGCAAGCAACAATTCAAATAAAAGGGCAGCCACTTGATCGTATCAACAAATATTTTGATACACAAAATAATCAATATTTTGCTCTAGAACATAAAGATTTTAAAACCTTAGCAATGATGGGAACGATGCTAGTACGTGAATCGTATATTGATAACAACCCAAATGATTCTAATGAAGTGACGCTTGATAAACAACTTTTACAGTTAGATGTACAAGAGTTTAATGTGATGAAAGGTGTAGAAAAGCTTTCTACAACAACACCAAAAATTTTAAAAGCAATCCCATTAATTTTAGGGACCGATGCACTAATTGATGGAGAGTTAGATTTAATAACAAATGCATCAACAGCTTTATCATCAATCGGTTTGACCATTTCTGCTGGGCAATTAATGGGGGTATTGGGTGTAGGAATTGCTGGTGCCTATGCTGGTAAGGCAATACAAGAAAGTATGAAAAAAGCGAATGAACGTCAATTACAACTTGAGCAAGCTGGTGTGCGTGTATTCAACGACCTACCTAAAGTACAAGCTAAAGCGTTTATTCATTCGTTAGAACGTATTTATGAACGTATTGGCTATCAATTGTACGAACGTCATGCACAGCTATCAGGAAATTTTGATAAAATTGGTGAACTTGAACAGCTAACTTATACAATTCGTCATATTTCTCAATTAACTAATGATATTAAGAGGGCAAAACATGAGCAATCACTATTTTTATCTGTATGATTCGACAAAATGGGATTGGACAGTACAAGCTACAAAAAAATTTATGAACGGCTTTAAACGTTTTGATACGAACTTCGAACAAAAAGAGCAAGTATATGTTGGGGTTTACGGGCCAACACAGGTAGGAAAAACGACGTTTATTTTGACTTTGCTTGGCATTTCTCCACTATATTTAAATGAAATTGCAGACAAGCTTCGCGGTGGGCGAGAAAAAGGTAAATCAGCAACGATTACATGTACAATATTTGAACGCTCATCGAATCATGAATTTCATATTATTTGGCCAACTGGTGAAGCGTTTCAATGTGTCCATCTTGATGAAGTTGAAAAAATAATGGGCAATTTAAGAAGGAAGATTTATAAAAATCAATCTTTTTCATTAGAACCTTTAACTATTAAAGTTCCAAGCCGTTTCTTTAATCAGCAAGATGTAGATACACGTATTCGTGATTTATCCATTATTGATCTTCCTGGTGACGATAGTAAAGATTCACTTGAAATGCTGCATGTTGATAAAATATTAAAAGAATACATCGCTCGCTGTAAAGTCTGTATCATTATGGAAATTTCGAGTCAAATGACAGCATTAACGAAACTTGATAAAGAGATTGTGCGTGATTGGCAAGAGCTACCTGAGCAGTTTCGAATTGTGTTAACACGTAGTATTTCAAATGATTCTGTAATGGAAAAAATAGATAAGGGTGAAATACAATCAACAGCTCAGCTAAAAGCGGAGTATGATTATGAATTAGGGAGAGTTTGCGAAAATAGTCCGTTACAAACCCGTATATATCCATTAGAATTTGGAGATTCATGGACAGACTTAAAAGGCAGATTCCCAAATGTTTTTTCAAATGCTGCCGTATGGGTAGAAGAATTATTTTCAGATTTAGTCGATGATTTAACTAGAATAAACTCTCCAGAACAGGAAATAAAAAAATTAAAATCAATGGAGCGCTATATTGAAAAGCATCAAAAAGAAGAACTTGAAAAATTAGAAATACTTCAACAAATCGCGACAGCCGAGTTTTCTCAGCAAACGATAGATGTCGCTCTATATGTAAAGCAGTTAACAAAAGAATTAAAGATGCTTAAAGATATGCAGGCGTTTGAAAAAAAATGGGCAAATCGCTCTTATAAGCTAGAATATACTGCTTCTTTGCCAAGCTGGAGCAATTTACAGTTATACGAAAAGAAAAGTAGCTACTTAAAAGCACGATATTTTGGAGAACTGGAAGATTTGAAAGATGCAGCAACAGAAATTGTTAATCGACTAAATGACGTAGCAAAAGAATCAAATCGTTTCCAACATAATGCGCTCCGTCAATTCGATTTAGATGAATCATGCTTTGATCGTAATTTAACGTTGGATTATTTGGTCGATCGGTACTTTTTTGAATCGCGCTATAGTGAGGATAGAGAGAAGGCGTTAACTCAGTTAAAGGCATGTGTTTCACATTTTGATAGTTGGATTAATTCTTGTATAGCTGAAAATACACGACAAATTCAAGATACGATTAAGCAACATCAAAAAATTTGTCGTCTAAAGCAGCAAGATTTAAAGAGGTTGATTGAAACGAGTATAAATAAAGTAATTGAAATAGAAAAGAACGCTTTAGATATTCAACTTGCTAATGAAGAGTGGACACTAGACAAGGAACGTGCTTCGCAGTTAGATTCATTTCTAATGGAGAGCTACGTGACACATGCTAATCGCTTAAAGCAAAAGTTATTTGACCCGAAAACTGAACTAGTTGAAAAATGGTTTGTTCATTTTTATTGGAACGTTATGAAAGAGCAAGCAAAAGGACTGATTACGAATGAATAAAGTGATGAAGGAATACAAACAATCGCTAGAAGATTTGAAAAAAATTAATGATGATTTGTTTTATAATGAACTCAAAAATAAAATGAATGAGCATTTGTCAAACATGAATGCTGGAGCTGAAAAAGTGGAGAGTACCGTACAGCTTATTAAAAATGAAATGGAAAAAATGCATTATTCATTTGAGGATAAAACGACAAATGCAACAAGTGCGATGCGCAGCGCGGCTAGTCAAGTTAATACGAATATTTCTGAAATACTTGAAAATGAAACGAATAATATGGTCAGTACTTTAGAAAATGTGTATGGCATTTTTCATGAATTAGCAGAAGCGCAAAAAAAGTTTGTTGAGCAAGAATTTATCGAAACGTCAAAAGCATTGTTTGAGACAAATTTAAAAGAAATCGAGGCTATTCAGTTTAAAATTAACTCTATTTTTGAGGATCAATCATTATATATTGAAAATAAAGAAAAGAAATGGTTAGAGCAATCTAAAAAACTTGAAGCAGATTATAAAGAGGAAATGCAAAAGTTTGAAGCGACAATCAATCAAAAGCTTGAGAGCCTTTCTTCAATGAATCAAACGCTCCAAAAAACGATTAAAGATAATGAACAAAATGCGCAGTTAATAATTCAACAAGGCTTTCAGCAAACGGAACAAAACATGCTTGCCGTCAAGGAGTTATTTAAAGAAAGCGAACAAAACTATCAGCTTGTAGTAAGAGAACAGCAAGAAAATCAACAAGTAAAATGGACAGAACTTGAAGCAATGCAAGTAGAGCAAGGCACAACTACGAAAAAATGGCTAGTAGCTCTTTCAATTTCACAAGTTGTTACGTTCGGAACAATCATTGGTTTGTATTTCTTTTAATGAGTAGAGCTAATACCAAAATTGAGTTAGAAAAAAGATACCGAATGGTGAAATTTATTATAAGTAACCTGACAAATATTTAATGTGATTCTTTAGGATTTACGAAGGTTTTGATTTACACATATTCTCCAGAAATCCCCACAAAACCAATAACATCAAAGTCCCAGCGAATACTTAAAAGTAATCCTTGGACGTCCAATAAAACTGTCTAACTTGATTTTATATCGAGTTTGGCGGTTTTTTATTATCAAATTTTTTGGGGAAATTTATTAAGCAGTGTCTTAACTTTACATTTCACGCAAAGGTGCTTCCTTCGAGAATTTTGCATTTTTTCCCATTCCATCGGCGTCAACCCAAGCCGAGAGAAGTTGCTTTAAAGATTTATTCTTTATTTAAGTAGAAAACTAGCTGATGAAGTGTAATGTTACTAAACATTCTGAGAATAGAAATTATAAAAGGGTCACTGAGTTAAGCTGACCCTGAATGTGGGAGGATGCGACGGTCAACCAACGCCACAACCGAATAAGTGCGTGCGATACACTAATAAATTTGTGCAGGTAGAGGTTACTTATACATAAAAAAACGTAGCATCGTCACACGCTACAGCTAAATAATGGAACAATTATTAGGAAGATTAATCAAATGATATTGTTCAGAAAAATTATGGCTAAATGTGATGATTGTAATTAACAAGGATTATGTAATTAACATCCATTGCGAAACATTCGAATTATATTACTTTTTTAGGACTACTTTTTATTACTTAATATGTGAACTAATAAGAATAAGTGTAATTCCCGTAAATAGGCAAATGATTCTCGCCACAGGAATTTTATCAGCTAGTCCAAATAATGCAATTGCAGTCGTAACGATTAAAACTGTTGGACCAACCAATGCAAGCATTGTATTAATATAGAATGCTTTTTCTAAATTATTCAACTTTAGCATCAACAATCCAGCACTTACTTCAATACTTCCAGACAATACACGTAATATAACCATAGCAAGAACCGATTTTTCAATAATTGTCATCATCCAATCTTTATAGATAATTTTTTCTTATATTATAATTCCATCATTAGGATAATTATAGACTTCTGTTTTAATGAAATACTAAAATCAATATATGTATGATTCGTATCAAATATTCTATTATGCTTTATAGTGTTAGTTAATAATGATTTTCTAGTTAAAAGTTCAAAGAATTTATTAATTGAATTAATTTCATAAATCCATTTTTTGTTATTGAAAGGAAATAGTATAGGTGCATATAATTAAATCTTAAAGATTTATGGGAAAGATATATTCATTCAAACACTATCTAGAGATAATACACTCCTTTTACTGTCGAAGGAGATTGCTCTAGTGGTAATATTATTTAATTAAAAACGCTTAACGGCGCAATGTAATCCTTAAACAATTTGAGTAAAAACAATTAGGGGGAAACTAATATGACAAAGAAAAATAACGAGCTATCACTAGAACAACGTGAGGAAATACTCAGAACTTTGAAAGCCCGTTTTGAGAAAAACATGAACCGCCATAAAGACCTTGAATGGGCTAAAGTACAAGCTAAGCTCGAAACTAATACTGAAAAACTGTGGTCGCTCAATGAAATGGAGGGAACTGGCGGTGAACCAGATGTTGTTGGCCATGATAAAAACACGGGCGAATACATTTTTTATGATTGTTCAGTGGAAAGTCCTAAAGGTCGCAGAAGTGTTTGTTATGACCGTGAAGCACTGGAGTCAAGGAAAAAACACAAACCAGAAAATAACGCTATTGATATGGCAACTGCCATGGGCATTGAACTTTTAACAGAAGAACAATACCGGGAGCTTCAGAAACTTGAAAATTTCGATATAAAAACGTCGAGCTGGGTGAAAACACCTGCTAATATTAGAAAACTCGGTGGGGCCATCTTTTGTGATTATCGCTATGAAACTGTCTTTGTGTACCACAATGGAGCAGAATCCTACTATGCTGCAAGGGGCTTCCGCGGCTCACTAAGGGTCTAAAAATTTGCATAGACAGAATAAATTTATATTGTTAAGTGATGTGTCTTCAGGTCTACTAACTCTGACTTGTAGACATTTTTTTTATTCATGTAAAAATTTTGCTCTTTTTGGATAAATGACTGTTGATAGGGGAAAATATAACCCATTCACACTATTTAGGCGGTGAGTAATTAATGATTTCATCCATAAAAAGGCTTTTAATCGGACGACCTTTGAAATCCAATGAATTAGGAGAACAGAAGCTTAACAAAACAAAAGCATTAGCGATTCTTTCCTCTGATGCTCTGTTATCCGTGGCATATGGTCCTGAATAAATTTTAATAATATTAGTTACGGTAGGTGCAGCAGCATTTTGGTATTCAATTCCTATCGCAGTTGGGGTAATAATTCTCTTAACAGCTCTGATATTATCTTATAGGCAAATCATCTTTGCTTATCCTCATGGGGGTGGAGCATATGTGGTTTCAAAAAGTAATCTAGGTGTAAATCCAGGCTTAATAGCTGGAGGTTCTCTATTGGTGGACTACATATTAACTGTTGCTGTAAGTGTGTCTGCTGGTACTGATGCGATCACATCTGCCTTTCCCACCTTACATGGCTTTAATGTAGAAATTGCCATTGCTTTTGTGATTTTTATTACAATTTTGAATTTAAGAGGAGTAACGGAGTCTGCTTCCATATTAGCCTACCCCGTTTACTTATTCGTTTTAGCGTTGTTAATATTAATTGGGGTGGGTATTTATAAAATTCTAACAGGAGGAGTTTCGCCCGAACTACGCACTCCAATTGGTACACCAGTGGCGGGAATCAGTTTATTTATTCTGTTAAGGGCATTTGCTTCAGGAAGCTCTGCCTTAACAGGGGTTGAAGCCATATCGAATGCCATTCCTAACTTTAAAGACCCAGCTCCCAATAATGCTGCTAAAACATTAATGGCAATGGGAACCTTGCTTGTCATACTGTTTTCAGGAATCGTATTTTTTGCCTATTTTTACGGAATTGCGTCAAGTGGAAAGGTAACCGTTGTTTCCCAAATTGCTGAAGAAACTTTCGGACGAAATTTCATGTACTTTTTTATTCAAGGAACTACAGCATTGATATTAGTACTTGCTGCAAATACTGGTTATTCTGCTTTCCCGCAAAAGATAAGTTTATTCCCAGAATGTTTCTGATGAGGGGAGACCGGTTAGGATATTCAAATGGGATCATCATACTTGGAATTGCTTCTATCATTTTAATCTTTGCTTTTCAGGCAGAAACAGAGCATCTTATTCCACTTTATGCAGTTGGAGTATTCCTTCCATTTACTTTGTCTCAATCGGGAATGATGGTTAAATGGCTGCGCGAAAAACCCAAAGGGTGGATTCCAAAATTCTTAATCAATACAACGGGTGCCGTTATTAGCTTTACGGTCACAATGATATTCTTATTAATCTTCTACATTACCGAACGGGCTAGATACATTAACATGTGGAACTTTTCACCCTTAACATGATAATCAAAAAAAGGTCCAGGATCTGTACAATAACCGATATTATCGCTTTGTGTTATTTGAAAGCCATTGACTAATAAATTCTCCTCTATGTAATTTGGATATAAAATGTGTTGGTGAGAATCTGGATATATGGATGAAATATTTTTCAATGAATTGGACGAACTTTCGTAATAAGAGTAACCCCCAACTATAATTGAATCGCTGTGGAAACGGTCTTTTAGAATTGGTATAGGAAACTGTGGATTGAGTAATGAAAAATCATTTGTTGTAAAACTGTCCACAAAAACATCGATACTAAGTGGTTTTAATGGCAGGTTTAAATCGGAATTCAAAATATAAAGTACGTTAAGTAAAGGATTGATACATTCAATCCTTTTTCTAACCTTCTTGAGCATCTCAAGTGAGTAGCCACTGAATACATAGGATGCACTCAAGTCAAAATTATCACTAAATTTGGGTAGTGTCACAAAAGCATCGATGTTGGTTTCCACAATTAATTTGTTTTTCAAATCTATATTTTGCAGTGTTTTTTGAAACCAAAAGTTACTTTTTTCAAACAAATTTATCATCCCGTGATTCATCTCTTTAATTGTTTGTATGTCATAAAAATAGGACGGGTATGGAGAAATCTCATACAAGTTAGCGGTGATGATAATACCTTCTTCAATAACTGCTTCGTAATCACAAGTACAAGTTAAATAACCTTTTTGAATGGAATTATTAATAATCGACACATCTTTTATTTCAAGTGGGATGTGGCACTTTGGACAATAGAGAATATTTACAAAGGATAGCGGGACACCTTTTAAATATTCCTTTTCGGACGCAGAATTTTTGGTGTGAATCGATTTATCAATTAATTGGATTGCCTTTGATAACTCGTCTTTTTTCTGGACTAACTGGTCCTTTTTATCGATTAGCAAGGTATTGTAGTAGACGAGATCTTCATGGTCCATGAAATTTGTAACACGCTGATACGATAGAATTTGTTGTATTTCTAGCAGTGAAAAATGGAGCTTTTTTAGCTTAGCAATAAAAGTCATATCATCGTGGCTCGATTGATTCATTTGATACTGAGTGTTTTTTTTGTCTGGAAGTAACAAACCAAGTTCGATGTAATAACGAACAGTATCGATTGAAACATCGAAAATCTTTGCAAATGTACCGATTTTCATAGATTCCCCCCAGTAAAAAGTGGAGTTACTCCACTTTTTTTTTGAAATGTGTCTAAAAAGTGAAAAAAAGACTATTGACCTTGAGTCAGCTCCAAATATTATGATAGCTCTAATAAGTTTAAATAATCAGAATATTGTTAGGGTAATTGTAACATATCAGTCAACAAAGGAGAATTTCTATATGGATAAAATGGATCGAATGGATACGCTTTCATTGTGGAAAGCGACCGAAAACAGCTATAAAAAAGAGAATTCTCTTGAAGGAAATCAAGAGGCAGATGTCGTTATTATTGGCGCAGGATTTACAGGTCTTTCTTCTGCGTATCATTTACAAAAATTAGGGCGAAGCGTTATTGTGCTTGAACAAGAATCGATTGGATATGGTGCTAGCGGTCGTAACGGTGGAATGGTCTTACCAGGCTATAAACCAACAATGCAGGAGCTTTCTAAAAAATATGGGTCTGTCGAGGCGGAACAACTAAATAATCTTTCATTACTTAGTGTTGAGCTAGTAAAAGAAATTATAGAAGAGCATCAAATTAACTGTGATTTTAGAAGGACAGGTCATATTGTAACAGCTTTCAAGGCGAAACATTTTGAAGGATTGAAAGCTGAAAGCGAATACTTAAATAAAAATTTCGGATATGAATCAAGTGTACTTGATAAAAGTCAGTTACATGAAGAGATTGATTCTCCAATTTATCATGGTTGCTTAGTTGACAATTCAAGCTACTCATTCCATCCGTTGAACTATGCAATTGGTTTGGCAGAAGCCGCTAAATCAGTTGGTGCGAAAATCTTTGAGTTTTCGAAAGCGCTATCAATTGAATATGACCAATCAAGTGTGAAAGTTGTAACAGCAAATGGGGTTGTTACTGCGAGGGATATTATTGTGGCTACAGATGGCTACTCCGGGAAAATTGTAAATGAGTTAAACAAAGCTGTACTCCCTATTTCAGCACGTATTATTGCTACAGAACAGCTTCCGGAAGCACTGTTAAATGCCGTTATTCCTAAAGATCGTATGGTTTTCGATACAAGCAATTTTTTATACTATTTCCGTCGTACACCTGATAATCGAATGATTTTTGGAGGGGGGGATATCCGACCCAACTTAGGAGATAGCGTCTACCAGAGTGTTTATAATGCTATGGTTACAACTATGCCAAAATTGGCTGGAAGCAAGATCGATTACCAATGGGGTGGATTTATTGGAGTAACTATGGACACTTTTCCGGTTATAGGTAGATCTAAAGAAGGTGCCTATTTTGCAACAGGTTATTCTGGACATGGAGCATCGCTTAGCACTTTGTTCGGTAAGTTATTGGCTCAATGGATTGTTACGGGAGATGCAGGAGGATATCGTTTTGAAAAGGAACGTTTAAAAACAATCCCATTTTATAATCAAAAAACGATGTTGGTAAACCTCGCACATATCGGATTCAAAGTGCTAGATAAAATTAGATAAAGGAGAGATACAAATGAAAATTGATATGTTTATTGATGGGAAATGGAGAGAATCGTTATCAGGTGGAAGAAAAGACATTTTAAATCCAGCAACTGGAGAGGTAATGGCTTCGGCTGCTAGTGGAACAGTAGAAGATACAAAATTGGCAATCAAGGCAGCTCGTGTAGCGTTTGATAGTGGCATCTGGTCAAATTTATCAGCAGATGAAAGAGCGAATTATCTTTATAAGATAGCAGATCGTCTTGAAGTAAAGGCGGCAGAAATAGCACTCTTGGAAACGGAAAATAACGGTAAGGTTATCCGTGCAACGACAAATGTGGATATTCCCGCTACTATTCAAATCTTCCGCTATTATGGAGACCAGATTAAACTTATTAAAGAGAAATCCTATAACCGCGAGGATTCTTCGGAAACGATTATTACTCAGGAACCGATAGGTGTTTGTGGTTTAATTGTCCCATGGAATTTTCCACTTATGATAGCTGCTCAGTCTATTGCTCCGGCCCTTGCCGCAGGAAATACAGTTGTACTTAAGCCTGCTGAAGTCACTCCTGTAAGCGCATACAAATTATTTGAAATTTTCGAAGAGGTCAGTCTTCCAGCAGGTGTGGCCAATTTGATTTTAGGACCTGGATCCAAAATGGGGAACGAGCTTGCTGAGAGTTTTGAAGTTGACCAGGTAACCCTTACCGGTGGAACAACAGCGGGACAAAGCATATTGCGAGCTGCTGCTGGCAATATGAAAAATGTCACGCTTGAGCTAGGGGGGAAATCACCACTGATAGTATTTAATGATGTGGATTTTGAAACGGCAGTCGAAAATGCAATGTTCGGCATATTCCACAATGCGGGTCAAGTTTGTACAGCCGCTTCACGTTTACTAGTACATGAGACTATTTATGATAGGTTTGTAGAGAGATTGGCAGAACGTGCAAACAAAATTGTAATTGGCAATGGGGAAAGTGAGGACATTGAAATGGGGGCACTTACAAGTGAGTCCCATATGAATGAGGTTTTACAATACATTAAAGTTGGAATTGAAGAAGGCGCAAGATTAGTATGCGGTGGTAATCGCATAACGGAAAATGGGCTTGATAAAGGATTTTTTGTTGCTCCAACGATCTTTGCAGATGTAAATTCGAACATGCGTATTGTTAAGGAGGAAATTTTTGGTCCAGTTCTTGTAGTAGAGAAATTTAAAGATGAGGAAGAAGCAGTCCAAAAAGCGAATGATTCCATTTATGGATTAGCGGCTGCTGTATTTACGGAAGATATGGATCGCGCAAGACGTGTGGTTAGTAAATTGCGGGCAGGAATTACTTGGATAAATAGTTATCACTTAGCTTATATTGATAGCCCTTGGGGAGGGTATAAGCAAAGTGGAATTGGCAGATCATTGGGTGTTGCTGGACTAGAACACTTTATGGAATTGAAGCAGATTAATATTCATCAGAAAGCTAAGCCTGTAGGTTGGTATGAAAATTAGAGTTAACTTGCTAATAAAATTGAATATATAGGGGGATATGCCTATGGGGGATAAAGAAAATCGCCCTTCTCTAAAGAAAGATCATGGAGAAGTATTAAATAACTTGGAGAAGGATTCAATACTAGGAACAAAAAGTATTCCTTCACTGTATTTTCGGTTTGCTTTAGCAGGAATCATGGCTAACTTGATTCTGGGGGTTTTTGCCCTTATTGATGGTCATTTCGTCGGCTATTTTTCAGTTTTAGAAATTGAAGGGATCGGAATTGGTTTCACAGTAATGGTTATTACTCGTATGGTAGGGATTCTTTTTGGAGTAGGAGCAGGAGCAGTTATTTCTCTCCGACTAGGTAAAGGGAAGGTAGAAGAAGGTAGATCAATAATGGGGCAAACCCTATGGTTCACACTATTCGTCTCTACTTTGGTAGCTGTATTAGGATTGATCTTTGAAAAAGAATTGATGCTATTATTTGGTGCGAGCAGTGAGTCTCTTCCTTATGCGATAGAATACAGCCGCCTATTATGGATTTCACTGCCATTAACGATATTAGCTGTTGTACTTAGTATTCTAACTACTATCGATGAAAAACCTATATTATCCATGAACAGTTGGTTAGTGGCTGCTGTTGTTGCCGTAGTTGTAGAATGGGTAATGGTTACGAAACTTGACATGGGAATGATGGGGTCATCGTGGGGCAACACAATTGCTCAATCAATTCCCGCCCTACTAATACTATATTTTTGGTTTGGTAAAACAAAACTAAAGCCAAAAATGAAAGATATTAAGATTCAACTCAAAAAAATCGGTGAAGTGGCTTGGACGGGATTTGCCTCTTTCTCGGGTCTAGTTATGATGTTTTTTGCCATAATATTCATGAATAATTTACTTCAAGAACACGGTGGTGGGTTGCACGTAGCCGCTTTCACTATTCAAAACGGCTATATTACAAACCTGCTTTCCTTAGCAGCACTCGGTGGAATGACAGGACTTCAACCAATCATTAGTTATAATTACGGTGCTGGTAATTATGATCGTGTTAAAGAAGCCATCAAGTTCGGTCTCATTTTTATGACAATATTCTTTGTAATTTCTACTACTATGCTTATCATTTTTGCGGATCCAATAGTGGCGTTTTTCGCCAGCGGAGATCCAGAATTACATCAACTAGGTGTTTGGACAACTATCGTCTTTAATTTATTGTTTACATTTAATGCGATTAATACGCTTATTTCTGGCTATTACGAAGCACAGGAGCGAAACTGGACGGCAACATTTATTGTAGCAAGTAAAATGATAGTGTTTATGATCCCGTTAATGTTTATACTTCCGAAATTCTGGGGCGTTGAAGGTGTTTGGTACTCAGCCCCTGTTGCAGAAATACCTGGTGTACTCATCGCCCTTTATTTTATAAGAAAAGAATTTAAATATTTAAATGGATTGAGTGCGAATAAAGAATTCAAATATTTAAATGAAATGAATACGAATAAGCTAAGTTTATAGAACTCTGCTAATCTATCTAACGAAAGAGGGATGTTAAAAATGTTTTTTGCGAAAGAAGTAACAGAGGAAGAAGCTAAACAACTACGTGTTGATACGTGGGAACCATGGGTAGGTGAAACGGATAAAGGAATGTGGCACTTAGAAGAACAAGAGGTTTTCTATGTAACAGATGGAGAAGTGTTCATTACCGTTGACGAAAAAAAATATCATCTTACAAAGGGATGGGTAGCTTCTTTAGCTAAAGATCTTGTCTGTGAATGGGATTGTCCTGTCCTTGTAAAAAAGAATTTTATATTAAACCAAGAAATTGATTTGAAATAAATATTGTAGGTGTACTATGGGAGTAACAAAAGTGGAAGCTGAAGTTGTATTTATTAATGGAGAAGTAATCACAGTAGATCAAAAGAATACAGTAACAGAGGCTGTAGCTGTTAAAGGTAATCGCATTATCTTTGTAGGTTTAAATAGTGAGGTTAATAGTTTTATGGGTGAAAAAACGAGTGTCATCGATTTGCAAGGAAAAACACTTCTTCCTGGATTTATAGATTCTCATATTCACTTAACGTATTATGGATTGAATCAGTTGGCGATAAATTGTAAAGCTGAGCATATCGATTCCATTGAGGTTTTATTAGATGATTTGAAAAAGAAATCCTTAGAGACGCCAAAGGGTGAATGGATACGGGCTTTTGGATTCAATGAAATCGCTGTAAAGGAAATGAGGTATCCAACAATCGATGAACTGAATGCGATTTCAGTAGAACATCCAATTATGATATCGCGTACTTGTAACCATATCAGTGTTTTAAATAGTAAAGCACTTGAACTAGCGCAAATAAACGAAAATACAACAGATCCTGACGGGGGAGTTATCGAAAGAGATCTTGATGGGAAATTGACAGGAAAATTAATTGAAGCAGCAAATATGGGAATGAGCGATGTTGCAAGACATACAGAAGATGAACAAAGACAGGCTGTAAAAATTGCATCAGATCATTTCATTGCTTCGGGCTTAACAAGTGTACATGATGCTGGAGGACAAGGACCTGATAGTTTCCGCATACTGCAACAGGCTGTGAAAAGCAGGGATATTCGCGTCAGAGTATACGCAATGATATGTCAGATAAATAACTCCCAAGAATTTGTCCGTAAAATGATGGAATCTAGTGTAGTAACTGGTACAGGAGATGAAAGATTTAAAGTAGGACCGGCAAAAATGTTTACAGATGGAAGTAGCACTGGGCCTACCATTGCGACCCGTAAGCCATACGACAGTGACCCAAACAATTATGGCATTCTATATCAAAGTGAGGAAGAAATTTACGAAGTTTTAGGAGAAGCACATAAAAAAGGATATCAACTCACTGTACATGCACAAGGTGATAAAGCCATTGAAATGTATTTAAATTGTGTGGAAAAGGCGATTGAGGAATCACCAAGAACAAACCATCGCCATCGAATTGAGCATGCGGGAATCTCATCGCCAGATTTACAAGAAAGAATGAAAAAACTTGAAATTATACCGATTCCAAATCCTCCATTTCCGTATGAATTCGGAGAGATTTATGTAAGGCATTACGGTGATCGCGTTCAACATATGTACGCTGCCCGTGATTATATTGATCAGGGGATCATAGCAGCAGGTGGATCAGATGCGCCAGTTACTGATATTAACCCTTTATTAGGAATTCATGTTGCTGTTAATAGAAAAAGCCAGTCGGGTATGGATATTGGTTCCAGTCAATGCATAAGTGTTATAGAGGCTATAAAACTATATACTTGGAATGGTGCTTATGCGAGTTTTGAAGAAGATATAAAAGGGAGCATCGAGGTTGGTAAGTTAGCCGATTTAGTAGTCCTTAATGACAGCATTTTAAATGTCAGCCCAGATCAAATTAAAGATTTAAAAGTAGAAAAAACTATGATCGATGGTGAAATTATCTATTCTAAAGAAAATTTTGTGGAACTAAATCGAGTATAGATTATTAAATGATAGTATGCTGAATACTCCTATACGCAAGTTTGTATGTATAAAAATCACGTGATTTATACCTATTAAATTATCACGGTGAACCTTACTATGAACGAATCCCCGAATAGTGGACCTATTCGGGGATTTTTGTGTTATTAAAAGGCAAAATCCCATTATACTTTCATTTGAGAATTTGTGGTTTGCGTCCTGATTTAGACCTTGTTTTTTTGATCTCCCATAGTTTTCAGTGACATTTTATTAAGGAGTGAAGATATATTTGATTCAGAAGGGCAAATGAAAAGTGGCATGACGTGAATCTTGTCATGCCACTTTTTTATTGGGTGGAATTGTATTTTACAAAGGTTTACATTTTATTAGTGGAAATTGAAGCCCATTTGATTCAGAATGTAGATTTATAAAAAAGTTTGATCATTTATAATAAAGATTGATAATTTGTAATAAAGTTTGATAAAAAAATCTCACCTCATTTAATTTTTTATCGTTGAATTCTGCAAAATCCATATCACCTAAAATTGTTTGGTATAGATCTAGTAATGCAATATCATTTTTGTCTAGTTTATAAATGTAATTGATGATATTCTCGTGTATTTTTGTAAATGTGTATCAACTAGTTGTCCTTGTACTTAGAAGCAACAAAGCAAACATTTTCACTAAATAATATGAAAACGATACCTAATTTACTATCAGAACAACATAAAGTTCGATAATAAAAACAGCCTGTATAGAAATCACAATGAAAAGCAGCAAGAGTTAAAAATAATTTTGCTGCTTTTCATTGTGATGTAGCAATTTAAAGACCTAAAGTTCTTGTAATGAATTCGAGATGTTTAGTACAAAAATAGGGTGACCCGAGGTTCATGTAATAATAGATCCGAAGTTCTCGTAAGTGTACAATATACATTATACATTATTTGGGTAGTTGACGAATCCAAGCCCTCCTTCACGCCAAATAATTTTAGTTTACATAATATAAATTATAGGAAGTTATGTTTCAATGAAAAGTATACTAATAATACTGAGACGAAACAGCTATTACTTGTAAAAAGTCAGATAGTTTTGGACTTCTTAAATTTTTAAAAATTTTAGGGACAATTAGTTTTAGACTACTTTTACTTATATAATTAAACTTTACTGTACAGCACTCTATATTATTTTGAAAGTAATAAAAGAAAAGCATGCTTTAAAACATGCTTTTCTTTTATTCTTATAATGCAGCCCCGATATCACTTAAAACTGCTAGCCATAGCGTAAGCCATCCAAGGAAAAACAACACTAAAGCAATAACCTTAAAGATAATGTTTAGTTTAATTAATAATCATTAAAGCTTAATTCGCATTTTACTACCTCAGGATACTGATATTACACGCTTTTTATTTATCCTACACTCTCATTTGCTAGTACTACTATTTTTTATTACCAAATTAGCCGTTTCACTCGGATGGTTAAGAGGAAAATGATGACCATATGGAACAAAATCAACCTTACCCAGATGCGAAGGAGCAGAATAGCCTCTGTCATAATCCCCCCAAATAATGTGAAGATTATACTTTGTTACTTCATTGAAATCACCTTGAACGTTTTTCAATAGTAAACTGTTAAGCTGAACCGTAGTATTTAAAATTCTAGGAGAAGTAAAACTGTTACTTATTTTTTCAATATAATGTTCAGGGATACTCTCCGTACTTTCAAATAAACCATTACTTAATAAATAACGCTCTATCAAATTAGTAGTTGCCAATTTCAATGTCCATTTGTTCATAAATTGAGGAACATTTATCGATTTAGCATTTTTTTTAGCAACAGGTGGCTGAAGTAAAGTAATTGTATACTTCTTATCTATGTACTTTTGTACTAATGCTTCCAAAAGAATATACGCACCAAATGAATGGCCAATTAGATGGGCACCGTTTGTAGCTTTCTCCAATAACTTTTTCAATACATTCAAATAGATATTTAAAAGATTTTTCTCTCGTTTAAAAGGAGAACGTCCCAAACCTGGAAGGTCCATGATCCATACAGGTCGACCCGTTTTTTCATGAAGCTCTTTTCCTAAAGGAAATAAATCCTCTCCATCACTTAATAAACCATGTAATAAAATAAACGGTTTACCCTCTCCTTGTGATTGGTAAATGGTAGTATTATTACATAATGTTCGTTTAAATAAATGACTGTGCTGGCCATTTTGATACATCATGCGATAATCCAGATCAGCTATTACGGCTGGGAAAAATTTCATTACATTTGTCTCCTTAAACCAATCTTCTCCCATAATCTTTTTCGCTGACCCATTTGAAAATGTTCGATTTGTAATAAAGTTCAGCCCATCAGCAGGAATTTGGGTTATTTTGCTTACGCCACTATTCATAAGTGCTTTCATAAATGGCAATGGGGCAGAAATTTTAGGTGCAGTCATATTCATACTTTCTGACATAGCATCTAATAATTCTGAAATATTCTGATCATGTTGTTTATCTTCAACAAGTGTATATGTTTGTATAGTTGGTTGCTCCAATCTGAAAACCTGCACAATAAACTTTGCTAGTTCATCGTTTGCAATAAGTGGTAATCTATATTTCTTACCTCCAGGGATCACTGGCAAGAGCCCTTTTCGCATACTCATCACAAGCAAGCCTAAGCCTCCTGTTTGCTCCGTACTCCCTGTTTTGCTACTACCAACTACAGTTGGTGGATTAATTACTGAAAGCGGATAACCTACTGTTGATGCCTGCTGACGGATATAAAGATCTGCTAAAAACTTTGTTCTCTCATATGGATTTTTTATTTTCAAAAAATTGTTTCCTTCTTTAAACACATCTATCGCAATCTTGCTATTTTTATCATCAAAGGGACTCATATAGCCTACAACATGAATAAATTGTTGCAATCCCTTCAATTGATGAATATTTTTAGCGAATTCACTAATATGTTGGGCACCATTCAAAAATACGGAAGCTGCCTCTTTGCTTGTCGCTTGAATATCCATGGGGCCACCTGCGTGAATAATCACATCCGTTTTCAATACCAACTCCTTATCTTCAGCACTTAGACCTAAGTCTATTTTCGTCAAATCACCTTCAATAAAGTGCATAATTGCCTCTTTTAAGATGCCTCTTTCTTGATAAATGCGTGTTGCTTTACTTTTCGATCTCACTAATAGAAGAATTGTAACATGCTCTTTGGCTAATTCCTTCACTAATTGCTTTCCAATAAAACCTGTTCCACCAGTTAAAAATACTGTTCTCATATAAATCCTCCTTTTAGTACTATACAGTACTAATTTGATGTAAAAAAAATGCTTCTTTTATCGAAGCAAGTTAAAAAAATGATCTGCTGTTTTCATGATAACAGTTGCATCCTTCAGTGTTTCTGAAATAAATAGCGCTCCTTCAAGATTTGTAATAAAAAGAGATGCAACCTCGTCAATATTAATTGTCTTTCTAAATTCACCATTCTCTACCCCTTGTTTAAGTAATAGAGAAACTTTCGTTTGTAATCCTACAAAAAAAAGACCTATTTTTTCTTTTACTTTTGTGGCATTTGTAGGGCTTTGAATATAAAGCGTAATAAATGGACAGCTCCCCTTATATTCTCTCGTCTGAACTCCTTGTGATAATTGCTTTAAAAACAGTTGGATACGATCTTCAACTAATAATTGGTTTTGAGATAGTAAGCCATCAATTGCAGATTGATACATTTCAATCCAATAATCAACGACTCCTTCCAACAATTCTTCTTTATTAGAGAAGTGATAATACACATTAGACTTTGAAACTTTGCTTACACGAACTAATTCATCCATACTTGTATAAGCAAAACCTTTTTCTAAAAATAATGTTGCAGCTACTTCAATCACACGTTTTTGATTCATTAGTTTTACCCTTGTCATAATTAGTACTGTACAGTACTATAATAGATGTTGCAAGTATTTTTGTTAATTTAATAAAAAAATTAATCAAAAAAGCTATACTTTAATTGATTTAAACCATTTTTTATTGTGAACGGACTACATTCACGTTTAAAACATTGGATAAATCGTTTTAAAGGCGTTGATTCTAAATACTTCGATAATTACTTAGCGTGGTTATTATTTGTAAATAGTCATAGCAATGAAAGCACAAAACATAATATTAAAGAATTTTTATTAACTTCATTTACTTTTGAAATGACAGAAACATATCGTAGTTTACGTCTGTCGAAGTTTTATTATTTAGTAGTTCAATGACTATTGAAGATACTTTTAATAAAAATTAGAGCCACAGTTTAGTGACTCTAATTTTTATGTCTATTCTTTACAAAAATCTACAAATTTTTTTGCCTGTATTAAGGACATATCTGTTTGTTCTCTCACAAACTTCACCGCTTTAATTTCACCAACGGACTTTATTTTCTCTTTTACTAAGGCAATCAGTTCCTCATTATAGATTTTAGTATAATCCATTTTTCCGACCTCCTCTAATCTATAATACCTTATACGACTACTTTAACCATTTAGTTTCAAATATATATTAATACCACAAAAAGACCTTTGTAAAAATAAGGAAAAATCGATTGTGAGGGTTCATATTATTAGAACCCTCCCACCTTCGCTTTTTAATTGATTCAATTTTAACATGATTTATTCCGTTAAATGGCCCGATTGTTGAACACAAGTTAAACAACACTCTTAAACTATCCTGCTCCATTAGTTAATATAAAAAAAAGAGCTGCATATGCAACTCTTTGATCTTCAAGTAAAGCCCTCGTTTAGTTAAGTAAGAGAGAGTTGCTTTTTCAATAATCGCGCCCTTTACTTGAATAAGAACTAAATTATAAGTCGTAATTTTTAATTAAGATTTGATTGTGTATATGGTGTTCCATATGCTCAAGATAATCTTGTATAAGCCACTCTAGTGTTTTATGTTGATTATTTCCAATGTCACAAAGGTTGGATAGCTTTTCGTTAGGAATATTCTTAACAATATTAACAATTTGCTTATTTAATGTCTGAAAAAGGTTTACTATTTCATCAAGTGGTCTATCTTGATAATTATGAACCATTACCCATTGGTCTTGATTATATGATTGAATAACATAAACGGGTTCTTCATATTGTATTTTTATAAACCTTTCAATATTATTTATAGCAGAGTCACATAGATGTCCTAAAATCTCTTTTTTAGACCATTTATTTGGTAATGGACGATTAGAACTTTCTTTTTCAGACATAGAGTTGTACTCTTCTGGTAATCTTTTTATCCAATGATTAATTCCCTCAATTACCTTTTGCATATTTCTACTCCCCCTAAATTACTTTATAAAACTAATATTCAGTTACAATTAGGAAATCCTCTCGTACGAAAACACAGTCTAGGTTGACTGGACGGTGTTTATTGTAACGGATCATTTATTCCACTAGTCTACTCGATTTATTTTTTCTTAAGAGACTAGATGAAAAAATGATTTTTATCGCACTTATCATTCCATGTACGATAAATACGATACAAAGAAAGAAGTAAGTAAATTGAAGTGTGTTTTTCCAATTAATATCTCTATAATTTGTTATCCTCAAAAAAAAGACACACTACTATAAGTTTAATCATTTTCTCAATTATGTTTTTGTATTTAAGAACCAGCAACGTACTTTTTGATTAATATCACAAGTTCTTCTTAGTTTGATATTGACCGTACAATTGGCCACAAGCAGCATCAATTTCAATACCAAATTGACTTCTAATTGTGACATGAATGCCTGCCGATTGAAGTTCTTTATAAAACATTTGAACTTTTTCTTCATCCGTTTCCCTATAGTGCTCAGGAGCATCAACGGTTGGATTGTACCGTATTAGGTTTACATGATACAAGTGTCCCCATTGACCTCGATTTTGAAGTAATTTAGCTACCGCCTTAGCATGTTCGATAGAATCATTTACTCCGCGTAACATAATATAAGCAATGTACACTTTTCTCCCCGTTACTTGAATATGCTCATCTAGCGTTGTCATTACTTCATCAAGAGGAAACTTATCGTTTATAGGCATCAATTTACTTCTTTGCTCATTAAATGGCGAATGTAAAGAGAAAGTGAGATTGACTTTTGGAAAATCGCTCGTCATTTTTTTGATATTAGGTATAATACCGACTGTAGAGACTGTGAGTTTTCGTGGACTTAAGCCAAACAAGCTAGAGTCAGTGAGTATTTTTAATGCACCGAATACCTGTGGATTTGCAAGTGCTTCACCCATCCCCATAAAAGCAACACTATCAAGTGAATGACCATTCAAGTAAAAATATAAAAGTTGATCTGTTATCTCGTCAGCAGTAAGGTTTCTTTTTAGCCCAATTGCCCCTGTTGCACAAAACTGACAGCCAAGTCCACACCCACATTGCGAGGAAATACAAAATGATTCCCATCCAGCTCGATATTTCAGTCCTACTGCCTCCACCTGATTATTACCAGATATTTTAAACAGAACTTTTCTAACTTGTTCAGATGATTGTTCAAATACCGGCTCAATACTGAGGACATTTTCTCCAAATTCCTTTATCAATTCGTTTCGTACTGTTTTTGGTAATACAGTCATTCGATCATATTCATTAATTCTTTGCTTAAATATGGCATCTGTAATTTGTTTGAACCTATAGTTTGGTTGTCCTAGATCTATTAAAAATTGTTGGATCCTCTCATATTTTGTCTTTGTATTCTTATACGTCATTTTATTATCCTCCAATTATTAGGCTAATAAGACCGATGATTTCTAATATAATTAGCCTTGACTTCAATAATGTTCTACTTCAGAGAGCCGCCTTATATAAACCGATTTAAAGTAATGAAAAAAGCAAACTCTAAAGCATATTCACCTCAATTTTCTTCCTTTAAAAAAACAAAAAGGCACCGAATAAAACCGGTGCCTAGTACTTACTGAGTATTTGATTAATATCCCAAAAAGGAGGATCCTCAAAGCTTCCGGTAGCTATTTTTGATATGAAATTTGCTTAAAAAAGGGCAGACTGGTCCCTTTACAAGCAATCTTCCAATTAGAAAATATGATTTTGTATCTTTTTCTAACTCTATGTTTACGAAAATAGCTGCCATCATCTTATCCTCCTTTCTTATTTGTTGTCTTATTTCATTCATAACTTTCTACAAACTATTCACTGCTTTTCTATTTTTGGTGATCTTTCCTCAATATAGTTATTATAGTTTTCTTTATTATCCATAGATTCCGATATATACCATTACCCTGGAATCCACAAAAAGATTTTCATCTCAACATTCTCCTTTAAAACACAAAAAGACACCGATTTTATCGGCGTCTAAAAATTTCTTAGATTATACTGTACATTTTGTAAAAATACACAAAAAGACGCCGAACAAAGCCGGCGCCTAGTAATTACATGTTTTTTGATCAAAATTTACAAAATCATCTCAGTATACTTTGCTAAAAAAGGATGCAAAAAGCTTCCGGTCACTGTTTTCCATATGAAGTTTGCTTAAAAAAGGACAGACTAGTCCCGTTACAAGCAATCCCCCAATTAGAAAATATGATTTCACTTCTATAGTTAACAATACATTTGTGAATACAGCTTCCATTACTTTTCGCCTCCTTCCATACTTAAGATAATTAATAATAAACACCTTACTATATGTTTATAAAAAAAGCAAACCTATTTCGGAGAATTGTAAAAAAATAAGCTGTCATAAAACTTCACAATATCCCCAATACTTTTTCCCTTTTTAAAAAAAATCTTATTTTGATTGAAAAATATCAAATTAAGATTTTATTCTATTTTCAAAAATTATTAAGATCAATTTAGCTCTATGCATCACATCGCTTTTTCCGTGCCTTAAAGTTAAAAATATATGGTATTAATCCGAAATCGTTCGTTGTTCCTCCCCCACTAGTATTAATTAATCCATCACTCAAAAAAGCAAAATGTTTCTTAGAAAACTCCTTTAAACATCCTTGAACAAATTTAACGGATTGCACTTCAGGAAAATCCTGTAATTACTTTTATTACTTTAATAAACTCACCTATTTCACCGTCAACCTGAAATTCCATCAACGTACGCCGCTCTATCCCCTTGTAACTTGGTTCCACCCACATCAGCTGGTGAGCGTTTAACTTCATCATTTATTAATCGCTTCTTTTTCTTTTCATCTTCAAATTCACGCTTTTTACAAGGTGCTACCCCATTGCTTTGCATAAAGCATGAAAAATAGTATAAGGATTCAACTCTCTTATATTGCACATAAATACTTTTATAATTTCTTTTTTTAGTGTCACACTTCCTCATGATTATTTGTCTTAGCTTTTAGAGATAATAATCTTGTATTTATGATAATTTGGAGGTTTATTTTATGAAGGTCTTACTTGCTGGTTCTACTGGTGTAATTGGAAAAATGGTGATTCCGATATTAATAGAAGAAGGGCATGAGGTAATCGGGATGATTCGATCAGAAAAACATGTTAAAACAATGCAAGGGATGGGAGTAAAACCAGTAGTTGCAGATGCTTTTAATAGAGATAGTGTTTATGCAGCCTTAATTGAAACTCAGCCTGATGTTGTAATGCATCAACTTACTGCACTAAATAGTGGCGATATAAACGATAATGCAAAAATAAGAATAGAAGGAACAAAAAACCTTGTTGATGCAGCTAATCACGTTGGTGTAAAAAAAATAGTTGCACAAAGTATTTCATGGGCTTATGAGCCTGGGAATACGCTAGCTACTGAAGAAACACCATTAGATATTTATGCCTCATTACCTCGCAAAACAACTATTGATGGCGTTATTTCATTAGAGGAAAAAGTAAAAGAAATGCCTGAGTTCATTATCCTTCGCTATGGTACATTGTATGGTCCAGGAACTTGGTATTCAGGTAATGGTAAAGTTGCTAAACAATTAAAGAATCAGGAACTATACGCAACGAATGGGATAACATCTTTTATCCATGTAAAAGACGCAGCAAAAGCAGCTGTATTAGCTTTAAATTGGCCGTCAGGTTCTGTAAACATTGTAGATGATGAACCTGCAAAAAGCTCTATTTGGATTCCCCGTTTTGCTGAAGTTATTGGGGCTCCCCTCCCTCCTATAAATGATATATATAATTCTTGGGAACGAGGAGCATCAAATGAAAAAGCAAAAAAACAATACGGCTGGGAACCTATTTATTCTTCTTGGTCAAAGGGATTTAAATTGTTGTAGAAAATATTGAACAATAATATAAGAAGTTAAATTTATGAAAATAAATAAAATTTATAAGTCTTTTATTTACACTGTTCTTACAGGACTTTTTACTTCTTGTTTCATATCATTTATCCTTGTTTCAATAAACTTAGGATATAGCCAGTCATTTTTAATTTATTGGCTACAAATGTGGGGAGAAGCATTTGTTTGTGGTATACTTTGTGCTTACATTTTTCCACAGATAATAAATAAACTTATGACAATTATTACTTTTGTAGAAAAATGATAAATAAAATATGAAATAAAAAAATATAGTAGAATATTCACGGTTTACGATATGCATAAAATTAGAGATGGAAGGGTTTATCATGTTAATCAATCATTTGAATATAGAAGACTTTTATAAAGAATATAAGAATTATTGTTTATCCATAGCATACTATTTACTTGGTTCAATTACAGATGCTGAAGATATTGTTCAAGATACTTTTTTGAAATTGAAAGAACATGAAAAGATTGAGAAAGAAATTACTAATTTTAAAGCTTATATAAATAAAATGATCGTTAACCGCTGTATGAATGAACTAAAATCAAGTAGAAAAAAGAAAGAAACTTATATAGGAACGTGGTTACCCGAACCTATACTACAGGCATTCAATAGTGAGCCTCTTGAGAATCTAATCCAGTCAGAACAATTAAGCTATTCATATATGGTTCTTATGGAAAACCTTTTACCTAAAGAGAGGGTAGCTTACGTATTAAGAAATGCTCTAGGGCTAAAGCATAGTGAGATTGCTGATATTCTTAAAACAACGACTGTTAATAGTCGTAAGATATTGAGTAGAGCACAAATTAAAATGGGAAGAAAAAGTGAAAAAGAATTGACTGTTAATCTTCAAAAAAAATATATAGAACAATTTATATTGGCATTATCCAACGGGGATATTCAAGGAGTGACCCACTTGTTATCTAATGATGTTCTATTTGCTGCTGATGGAGGAGGTAAGGTAAGAACGGCAATAAACATCATTGAAGGTAAAGAGCGAGTATTAGCACTTATTTCAGGAATTTCAAAAAAGTTTTTCTTTGGAAAAAGTGCTACTGCAGCTATAATAAATAATCAATATGGTGTAGTAATCACCGAAAATGAAAAAGTAACAGGCGTTTTTTGTTTTGACTGGAATTCTTCATCCCGAACAATTAACAAAATTTTCTATGTAGTAGATCCAAATAAGTTAAAAAATAATCCTAATTAGGGATGCGTTTGAATATGGAAAGTTCTTTTTAAAGGACTTACCATATTCATTTTCTTATTGAACTAATCTAACCCGTTAGCTATCTATGTCGTGTAAAATTAACACTACACCACAGAAAATGAAAGATTATTACGTTCTTTCATGGGAGTTTAAGTGAGAAATTTACAGTCTTAAACTTAATTAATCAGAGGAAACAAAGCGTGCTTAATGAAAAAAATCAAAGGAAAATTAATTATCTTTACTACTCTACACTTATCGGATAATATGGCAAAAAAGGAGTATCTCAAAGTCTAAATTTGAACTTTAAGATACTCCTATTTCACATTATAAATTGCTTTTTTGCAAAATCTCTAGCTCTTGTTTTAAACGAAGATTTCCCTCCTGGTGGCCGCTTCTGCAGCAGTTCCCCCCATTTCTTTCAATTAACTAATTATATTTATAATTTTCTGTTGCGCATCTTCCGCTTCAGGGATTGGCATAACAACAAACACATGATTCATTTTAGGATAAACAAAGGTTTTAATTTCAATTCCCTGTTCTGTTAGTTGTTCATCAAGTCTTATTGCATCTGGATATAAACATTCATGTGTTCCAATAAAATGAGTAATCTTCGCAAGTTCTTTAAAATCACCGTACAATGGACTAATCAATGAGTCTTTTAAATCTTTATCAGCTGCCCAAATCTTTGTAATGACTTCCATTCCTTCACTAGCTAACATCGGATCATTTTCTTCATATTCAGATATAAGAGGATTTTCAAAACTCATATCAACACATGCAGACAATAAAATAATATCTTTCGGTTGAGGTAAATGGTTCATTTTTAATAGATGAGCCAGCCCAAGTGCTATATTGCCGCCCGCAGAATCTCCCATGATGGTCAATTGATCATAACTTTCAACAGTTTCAAGAATTTCTTTATAAAGGTTTAGGATTTTTGGATAAGTATCTTTATAGTTAAAATGAGGCACTTTAGGATAAATGGGAGCAATTATTTTCGCATTCAAGGATTGCGCCATTTTATCCATGAACAACCAGTGAAAATCTAAAGGTTGATTCGTCCAAGCACCTCCATGTATATAAAGAATTACTTTTTGCTTCAAGAATTTTTGGTCATTTAATGTGAAAACCTGTATGCCTTCAAATGCCTCTTCCTTAACATCACTTGAAAATTGCACATTATCTTCAATAACATAGGGTTTAATGTTTTCAGTTCCCCTTAGCTCCAAAAACTGTTTGGTGTTTTCAATACTTCTAAATCTCTCTTTATTACTTTGGTAAGCTAACAATTTTTCAAATTGAATACTTTTTTCAGAACGTTCTCCGTTATAAATTTCTAGACTCATTTTTTATTTTCTCTCCTTTAAACATTTTTATTGTTCTTCTTGTTGTTTCATAACACAGTATGATTTGAAATAGCCATGTATCTCATTATCAAAAGTCTTTAACAAGTTGGATAGAAGGTCTTAATTGAACGGAGGCGTTTAATAAAAATACCCCATCAAATTAATATATTTTTAGTATAAAGGTTGAACTATTCGTCAAAATCAAAAATTTCACTTCACTTTTCCATCCTATAAAAAAGTGAACATGGGCCTCCATTTCAACCATTATATCAAGTGTATTCTCCAAATATTTCTGTTCAACACCTGATAGCCATGTTTCTTTTAATGATAGTTGCTCGCAATCTCTTTACGTTCCTATATGTAATCGATTTATTTCACCTTTTGCTAAAATTTGCACCAAACCAAACAAAGAACATTCGTTCCCATCCCGTAAAATTAGCATATTACTACATTTTTCTTGTTAAGCATTCATGTTTAGACAGCTTTTCGCATTGAAAGTATAATGCACACTCACCCAATCATACCTAGTCTTCAATGAGTGTGTTCCTAGGCCTATGCTTTGCCTCCAGCTTCCTTCTGATTCACGCCACCATAGACACCCTTGCTATTAGCAAACCACTACTTCTACCTTCCCGCTTCCGAACCATCCACACTATAGTTCCTACGTAAGCCGAGTGTACAATGAAAAAGAGACGAATTTCTTCACCTCTAACCATCCCCCCAAAAGCTGACTATCCTTTTTTAAAAGTAGCCCTCGATTTGTTGATTCTATTGTGGCCTAGCGTCTTTTCTTTCGCAATAAAACAAACTGAAAGATTCGTTTTAACTTTTAGAAGACATAATAAGATTATTTTATTTAAAAGTTGAATGATGAGTTATGAAGAACAGTGCTTAATTATGATCACTATTGATTTCTTTGCATTTTGAACTATGAGTATATATTTTTCAGTTAAATAATTTCGCCGTATTCATTCTGTATCGGTGATTTCTTTTATTTTACATAAGCATAGAAAAAGACACTTAAGCAAAATGCTTACAGTGTCCTTTGACTATTTTATGCGAATTGGTAATTGAATATTCGATTTTTCTTTCATCTTGTTGCCAAAAAAATAACTCAGAAGTCATTCCAACCACTGAGTTATTACATATTATTTAGATAACGCCTTCACATCTGCCACAATCGTCTCAACTGGTACATCTGTTGTAGCGGCATAATCCTTCACAACAATACCATCAGCATTGACTAAGTAATACCTTCCCATATGTATAACTTGGTCAGAATTTGGATCATTCTTAACTACTGAGTTAAATGATTTCAACGCAAACTGTTCAATATACTTTTGATCATAGCCAGTTAATAGCTGCCATTTGCTTGCATCAGGCACTGAATACGTTTTTAAATAGTTCGTTAAAACTTCTGGCTTATCAACCTCAGGATCGACACTAAAAGCTACAATTTGATAATTTTCAACACCTTCATCCTGAAGTGCCTTTTGCACCTCTGTCATGTTATACGTCATTGGCGGACAAATGGAATTACAATTAGTAAAGACGAACATCGCTAACCATGGTTTACCTTTAAGATCGTTAAGGCTAACCTTTTCATTTTTTTGATTTGTCACCGAAAAATCCTGTACTTCTATGTTCATTTCTGGTTCAAATTTATAACTTCCACAAGCCGCTAGTATGCTACTTAATGTTAGTATCAAAACGAGCACGACACTTTTCTTTTTCATATATTTGCTCACTTCCCTTCAATTTACCATCGTTATTTATTGTATAAATTATAGTTACTTAATACAAGATTATGAGCTTATCCAATCATTTTTTTATGTCAAATCAATGTATATTGTATGATTTTAGTATATTAATATCCTTTATATTCCAGATAATTCACACTTTTTCAAAAAAAATTTCTAAGCTGTTTTTTACTATTTCGGTTATTTCCCAAGACATCATACAATTGTTATATAACAAACTTTTTTCGTTTTTCAGGTTTCTCCATCATATGATGAGATAATAATAAATTCATAAAAATTCTCTCTCACGTCCGAATTTTCTGTCACATTCGAAATTATTATCATTAAACTATTTAAAGAATATTATTCTTATAGAAAAAACCATTCTCTTTCAAACGGATTATTTCTATAAAACCCTTAATATTTCTATGTTATTTCCACATTCTGAAAATGATTTAAAATTATAAAAACTCAAAATTTAGTATTGCATTATAAGAATCTTCCCCATAAAATAAGTGAATATAACGACGGTAGAAAAAGAAATATGTCGTTTAAAACAGAAATATATAACTTTAGGGGGAATAATAATGGCTAACATTTCTGGGAACAAAAATATAGAATCAATTGACTATAATGCAATTGAAGCTATGGAATCGTTCAACAAATTCGTAAAAAAGAAGAATACCTTCCTTTTCTCGATCACTGCAGTATTTTTAACACTCTATATTTTGCTACCAATCCTTGCTTTCCAACCTGTACTACAACAAAAATTCTTCGGAAATATTACAGGTGTTTGGGTTTATTCAGCAGGATTATTCATTATGACAGTCGTTCTTTGTACAGTATATGTGAAAAAAGCTGCTTCATTCGATAAAGCTGCGGCAGCAGTAATGGCAGAGTATCATGCGAAAGGTGGAAAATAAATGAACTTAGTATCCGTTGGTTTCTTTTTAGCAATCGTTAGTTTAACACTTGTAGTAACATATATCGCTGCGAAACGTACGTCTTCTGCGGCTGATTTCTATACAGCTGGTGGAGGTCTGAAAGGTTGGCAAAATGGCTTTGCAATCGCTGGTGACTATCTATCTGCTGCCGCATTTCTTGGGGTGTCCGGTGCGATTGCTTTAACTGGTTTTGATGGTTTCTTCTTCTCGGTAGGCTATGTAGTGGCTAACTTAGTTCTTCTATATGTAATAGCAGAGCCTATGCGTAACTTAGGTCGTTATACTTTAGCAGATATGCTTACTGCCCGTTTTAATGAAAAACGTATTCGTGGAGTTGCTGCGTCCGGAACAATTATCATCGTAATCCTTTATATGATTGCACAATTAGTAGGTGCGGGTGCTCTTATTAAACTATTATTTGGTATTGACTACTGGATTGCGGTTTTAATCGTAGGTGTTATGATGACTACTTATGTATTATTCGGTGGAATGACAGCTACTTCTTGGGTGCAAATTATTAAAGCAAGTCTGCTATTATTCGGGACAGGCGTTTTAGCTACATTAGTATTAATTAAATTCGATTTCTCACTAATGAAAATGTTTGATACGATTGCCACGGATCATGGCGAAAAATTCCTTGTGCCAGGGATGAAATATACAAGTTCAATTGATTCTGTTTCAATGATGATGGCGCTTGTTTTAGGTACATCCGGTTTACCTCATATTTTAATGCGCTTCTTTACAGTGAAAGATGCCAAAACTGCTCGTTCTTCTATTTCATGGACGACTTGGATTACTGCTATTTTCTTCTCATTAACTATTTTCTTAGGTTTTGGGGCATTAAATTTTGTAGGTATCGATAAAATTATTGCTGAAAGTAAAGCTGGTAACACTGCAGCTCCACTTCTTGCTAATTATTTGGGCGGAGATGTGTTAATGGCATTTATCGGTGCAGTAGCATTCGCAACAATTTTAGCTGTTGTTTCTGGCTTAGTTTTAACTGGTGCTTCTGCTATTTCACATGATATTTATGGTGAAATTATTAAAGGTGGTAAATTAACTGAAAAGCAACAAGTTGTAGCGGCTCGTACTGGCTCTATTTCTATTGCCATTGTTTCCATTATCCTAGCCTTATTTGCGCAAAACTTGAATGTATCGTTTTTAGTATCCTTTGCATTTTGTATTGGTGCTTCAGCAAACTTACCAGTTATTCTGTACACAATTTACTGGAAGAAATTCAATTCAACAGGTGCTATTACAGCGATGGTTACTGGTTTAGTATCATGCTTAGTTTTAGGTGCAATGGGGCCAAATGTATGGAGTCCTGTTGAAGGTGCAGCCATCTTTGTTGGTAATCCAATCGTACCTCTAGCAGTACCAGCAGTTATTACGATTCCACTTGGTTTTATCGCAGGTTACTTAGGTTCTGTTCTATCTTCTAGCAAAGTACCACAGGAAGAAGCAGATCGCATTTATAAGGAGATTCGCGTTAAAGCAAACACAGGTGTATCAGTTTCTGATGTTTCTCATTAATAGTTTTTATAATCCAAATTATTGAAAAAACATCTATCAATCATCCTATTCATCTTAATAAAAATATTAAGTTAAAAAACTCGATTTTTCATCGAGTTTTTTAGCTTTTTTTAATGAAACATTTACCATTTTACTTATTGAACAATACTATTCCCTTTCAAAAAAAGCAGAAAAAAAATGATTATCACTGAGTAAATAGTGTTTATTTTTTATAAAAAAACATTTCTTTTTTGAAATTTTAGCCTTATTTTTCGCTTAGAAATCTAGAATTGACCTAACTCCATTTACTTATCGGAATTTTCTAAAACCCTTTAATTTCTTGGCTTTGTTATGTATATTCTCTTTTAAGACTATTTTTCCGAAAATTATTTTTTCATAATTTTTCTGAAATGTATTGCAATTTTGTGAACTGTCTCATAAAATGAAGATGTGAATTCACTAAACTAGCAAAATTAAGTATTTAAGCAGTAAAAATAAACACAAAATGGGGAATGTTAATGGGGAACAATCAAACAAACAAGGGCGTCGTGATTGACTATGATGCTATAGCAAATCAAGAATCCTTTAAAGCTCTTGTGCGAAGAAAGAATTCATTTCTTTGGTCAATGACTGCGATCTTCTTAGCAGCTTACATGTTGCTACCAATTCTTACTTCGTTCACGAAAATACTACACCAAAAGGCAATTGGGGAAATTACTTGGGTGTGGGTATATTCAGCAGGATTATTCATCATGACTTGGTGCTTATGTCACTTATATGTAGCAAAAGCGAATAGTTTTGATAAAGAGGCAAAGGCGATTATCGCTGAATACGAAAATGGAGGTGGCCGCCGATGAGTTATACAGCCATATTCTTCTTCGTAGCCATTGTTGGTTTAACATTAGTTATTACTTGGTGGGCATCAAAACGAACTTCTTCTGCAAGCGATTTCTATACTGCAGGTGGTGGTTTAACAGGCTGGCAAAATGGACTAGCCATTGCTGGTGACTACTTATCAGCTGCATCTTTCTTAGGGATCGCCGGAGCAGTTGCATTATTTGGATTTGATGGATTCTTCTTCTCTATCGGTTATTTAGTAGCTTACTTAGTGGTTCTTTACATCGTTGCTGAGCCATTACGTAATCTTGGTAAATTTACATTAGCCGATATGATCACAGCGCGTTTTGACAGCGCTAAAGTTCGTGGTACTGCAGCTTTAAGCACTATTACAATTGTATTATTCTACATGATTGCACAACTAGTTGGTGCAGGAGCACTTATTCAATTACTTTTAGGAATCGATTATTGGGTTGCGGTTTTAATCGTAGGTTTTATGATGACAACTTACGTACTATTTGGTGGTATGACTGCAACATCTTGGGTACAAATTGTTAAAGCTTGTCTTTTAATGTTAGGTACAGTCATTATTTCATTCTTAGTATTAAAAGAATTCGGCTTTAGTATTGCAAATATGTTCAAAGAAATGGAAACTGCAACGGATAGCGGTGCAGCTTACTTGAATCCAGGTCTTAAATATTCAAATGGTATTGATACTATTTCAATGTTAATCGCTCTAGTATTAGGTACAGCTGGTCTTCCACATATCCTAATGCGCTTCTTTACAGTTAAAGATGCGAAAACTGCTCGTTCTTCAGTAATTTGGGCTACTTGGATTGTAGGTATCTTCTACATTCTAACAATCTTCTTAGGCTTCGGTGCAGCTAAATTCGTTGGTAAAGAAGCAATTATTAATGCAAACGCTGCTGGTAATATGGCTGCTCCACTTCTTGCGAAAGCACTTGGTGGTGACATTTTATTCTCATTCGTATGTGCGGTAGCTTTCGCAACAATCTTAGCGGTGGTAGCTGGTCTTGTGCTTTCTGGCGCATCTGCCCTATCACATGATATTTACGGTCAAATTATTAAAAAGGGTAAAGTTACAGAGAAAGAGCAAGTACTTGCAGCTCGTATCGGTTCCATTACAATCGCTGTTATTTCAATCCTTTTAGCACTAGGTGCTCAAACATTAAACGTAGCGTTCTTAGTATCACTTGCATTCTGTATTGCAGGTTCAGCTAACCTACCTGTAATCATTTATACAATCTACTGGAAACGCTTTAATACAGCTGGTGCTATTACAGCAATGTTAACAGGTTTAATCTCTGCTTTAATTCTTGTTGCAGTTTCACCAAACCTTTGGAATCCAGTTGAAGGAAAAGCAATTTTCGTTGGGAATCCGTTAATTTCGTTAACGAACCCGGCAATAATTTCTGTACCACTTGGCTTCCTTGGAGGTTTCATCGGAACATTGCTTTCTAAGGAATCAGATGCTAAGAAATATCGTGAAGTGGATGTTAAAGCAAACACAGGTATTTCTGTACAAGATGTATCTCACTAATAATATGACAACCACCTCGTAAGTTAATAATACTTACGAGGTTTTACTTTTTCTTCCGTATTCGGTACTATATTTACAAATGACAATTGGGGGTAAGATAACATGACACACTCAAAAGCAAAAAAGAAGCGTATGCATGTAAAGCGAACTAAAGGGAAAGACGTTGAAAAAAATCGTCAGTTCTCCCCTTTCAGTACACATGAACGTCTAACGAAAACTAAAAAAGAAAGCCTTGAACAAAATTTTACAAAGTATAGAAAACACAACCACTCTGACGATGATTAGTGGTTGTGTTTTGCTTTTAATGAGACATTATAGTGATTCTGATATTTTTATCAGCGATGTTTGATGCTTTATCAGCGATTCTAGCACTTTTATCAGCGATGTTTGAGCTTTATCAGCGATTCTAGTACTTTTAACAAAAAACACAGTTGCTCTTTAAAAGAACAGCTGTGTTTTTTGCTATAAATTATAAAATATTGTCGTATTCCTTGTGATGATGCGCGCCGCTTCCTGTGTTGTAAGCCCCTTTATCGAAGCAATAACCTCTATGGAATGATCCATCATCCAAGGAGATGTTCGTTTATTGTCAAATTGCCCTTCAAAAGGCCATGGTCCATCTGTTTCTACCATCATCAGCTCGATTGGATATTGTTTAATAAGCTGTTGAATCTCCGCTTCATACGTACAATCAGGCGTGACTGAAATGAAATACCCATTATGAATCATTCGTTCTATCACTTCCTCATCGCCTTTAAACCAATGAAAATGTGCTTTCGTTACATGATGTTTTTCTAGCAAATCACAAACAATCGCCGCATCCTCATAAACCGCATGTAACACAATTGGTTTATTTAATTCCTTTGCCAGTACTATAAACCGTTCTAACAATGACACATACGGACGAACCTCAATTGCCTTCTCCTGACTCAAATAATAAGGTAAACCTACCTCGCCAATTGCTACCATTTCATGAGCATGTTGGCGTATCCAATCGAATAAAGCGTCTTCCTCCGAATCATTAGATAACGGTTGTTCAGGATGATAGCCAAACGCTGCCTTCACCTTTACATAGGCTTGTGACAGCTTCAACGTCTTCTCGCACGAAGGAAGATTCATACTAACGGCAATGACATATTCTACTTCCTCTAGCAAAGTTGGTACTTCATTTTCCATATACTGATCTAAATGAATATGCGCATCAATCAACATTCGCGTCATCCTTTTCTTCTTTTAAATACGTGAACAACTGTTGCTTCAGGGCCGTAAATGTAGCGGAATGTCGAATTTCTTCTTGTCGTGGCCTCGCAAAAGGTACGATAATTTCCTTTTTCATCGTCGCTGGCCGTTTCGTGAGTACGATGATACGATCGGCTAAAAAGAGAGCTTCTTCGATACTATGTGTAACGAACAATATAGATTTTCGATATTCCTCCCATATTGATAAAAGCCACGCCTGCATTTCAAGCCTTGTAAACTCATCAAGTGCAGAGAACGGCTCATCTAAGCATAAAATGGGCTTGTCACTAATAATTGCACGAATAAATGACACTCGCTGTTGCATACCGCCAGACAACTCATTTGGATACGCATTTTCAAACGCTGCAAGCCCTACTTTGTCTAACCATTCCAAGGCGCGTTCAATATTTGGTTTTTGCTGAAGCTCCTCAACGATCGTCACATTTTCTACTATCGTACGCCAAGGCAGTAAACATGGTTGCTGAGGCATATAGCCAATCGTACCTCTTTTTTGCTGGATATCTGTACCGTTTAATAAGATAGCTCCCTTATCAATAGAAGTCACACCACCAATTAATTGAAAGAGTGTGCTTTTTCCACTTCCTGAAGGGCCTATAATCGCCACAAATTCCCCGTCCTTCACTTCAAAAGATAAATTACGAATGACTGGAAGGGAATCAAATGATTTATCAATGTTTTGAATGCTGAGCATGTAAGCCTCTTCCCTTCACAACAAGCTTTTCTAATAATCGAATAGCACTAAATAATAGTAAACTTAAAAATACAATAGCAAAAATCGCTACAAACACACGATCCGTTCGAAATGATGATTGTGCCAATGTCATATAGACACCAATCCCCTTTTTCGCACCTAGCCATTCCGCAATGACAGCCCCCATTACGCTATACGTTGCCGCAATCTTAATGCCTGAAAAAATCGCAGGGTACGCATAGGGCCATTCAAGCTTCCAAAAGGTTTGTGCTTTCGTTGCCCCAATCATTTCAAAATAATGCTTGAGTTCAGGCGAGGTTTGACGAAAGCCATCCATTGCCGAAATAACGATAGGGAAAAAGCACACAAGACAAATAATAATAAGCTTTGGCAATAAACCAAAGCCAAACCAAATAACTAATAACGGTGCTAGGACGAGCACAGGGACATTCTGCGACATAATGAGAATAGGATAAAATAGCTCCCGTACAAACGCAAAACGATGTAATAATACGGCAACTGTTAGCCCACATAATATCCCGATGGCAAGACCTAGAAGTGCTAATTGAACAGTTGCAAACGCATGCGGCAAGAACGTATCATACGATTGAAAGCCTTCTTTCAAAATGGCACTCGGTGCAGGCAATAGCCATTGTGGAACATCTGCAAATCGGACAATTAGTTCCCATATGAATAAGAGGAAGACGATAAAAATTATCGTCCTCCCTTGTTTGAAAGCCTGTTTCATCACTGGTATTTCTCCGTTAGCGTATCCATTGTAATACCTGATGGCTGATATAAAATTTTCACTTGCGTAATGACATTGATAGCGCCAATCTCAATCATCTTGTCATTCATTTTTTCAATGATTTGTAGCAAAGTTGATAACTCACCCTCCATTGTAGTTTCTAGTGGATGAACTTCGTATTTAACCCCTGAAGCGTCTATAACCGCAATCGCTGCATCAACAAATGGGATCACATCTTCATATTTTTCAGTTTTCGGGATAATTTGTACACTTATTAATGAGTTTGCCATACTACTTTGTCTCCTTTTTCGGTAAAAAGTCGTTTGTAAATGCTTGTTTTGCGTTAAATTCGCCTTCTAATACTTTGTTGTCTGTCATCCATTTCGCGTAGTTTTCCCAGACAGTTAATTTTTGCTCGCCCCATTGTGAAGCGTCATCTTGATACTTATCTGCTAGCCATTCCTGACTTTTATGCACAAGGTTTTTATCTAAATCAGGTACCGCTTCTAATAAAATATCAGCCGCTTCTTTTGGATGATTTATCGCGTATTCATAGCCCTTTGCTGCAGCAGCGACAAATGCTTTTACTGTCTCTGGGTCATTCTTAATCATTTTTTCGTTTGTAGCTAGTACAGGTGTGTAATAATCTAACTGATCACTATAATCTGTTAAATATAGCATGTTTAGTTTTTCGCCACGTAGTTCTGCTTCGATCCCTGTCCACGCATAATAAATCCACGCAAAATCAATATCTTTTTTCATCATTGTGAAGAAATCCATATCACCTGCATTGACAATATCTAACTTATTAATATCTGCATTATCTTTTTGCATAAGTGATTGTAACACTGCCTTTTCAACTGGTGCACCCCAACCACCGTATGTTTTACCTTCAAAATCCTTCGGAGACTTAATGCCTTTTGATGCAATAGATGCGAAGCCAGAAGTATTATGTTGAATAATCGCTGCAACGGATACTAAAGGTACGCCCTGCACACGTGCCTGTGTAATCCCTTCCTGGTAGCTTACACCAAACTGAGCCTTACCAGACGCCACTAGTTGATCTGCACCCGTTTCGCCAGGTAATAAAATATCAACATCTAGGCCCTGTTCTTTAAAGTAGCCAAGTTTTTTAGCTACATATAAACCTGTGTGATTTGTATTCGGCGTCCAATCTAGCACGACCGATACCTTTTTTAATGCATTCGCATCGTTTTTATCCTTTGTTTCCTGTTTTTCGCTACAGCCCACTAACGTTAAAAGTGTAGCCAACAGGATAAATAACCATTTTTTCATATTTAATCCTCCCAGAAAGTAATGTGAAAGTGTACATGAATGAATGTTTTCACCAGAAGAAAGCGTAATCACAATTAGTATGTACCCAAGGTTTGCACATACTACAAAAACATAAAAAAAACGCCTAGGATTCCACCCAGACGTTTTACAATCAGTATCAAAAACTTTCTTTTTTTGAATAGATGTTCCCTACGCTGGTACGAGCCAAATCAGGTTCAAAGGGTCAGCATCTATCGGACACAATCTCAGCTGGCAACACCAGCCCCCCTACATTCTTTCCATATGAACTTTTCGTGATTATTATACCCATATCAATCCGGAATTGACAAGGGGCTGTTTATCGTTAGCGCTGAATTATTATTTCACAGCCTCATTTGTAAATCGTTCCTTAAAGAAAGCAAGGTAAAAAATCACCACTGTAATTGAGGAGGACACTGAAAAACTCTAAAATAGGATGTTTTTACAGTATTTTTTTGCATGAGGATTATTTTACTTTGCAAGGATTTAGCGCGGCGGCGTGAGACTCCTGCGGGAAAGCGAGACAGACGAGAGCCCGCACGAAGCAAAGCGTAGGAGGAGGCTCGTCGCTCGCCCGCGGAAAGCGAACGCCAGAGCGCTAAATCCTAATGATAGATTTTTATTAGAGTTTTATTGAAAAAACCACTTTTTCAGTGGCCTCGTAATTGAGGCCTCATGCTTTTAACGTAATTAATAACTAAATATACAAAAAATTCTTTCGTTATATTGACAATGGTAACAAATTACAATAAAATTTGATTGATTAATCAATCATTTGTTATGAAAGGAATGTTTAAATGAAAACTATACTTACTAATGATGAAAAAAAGAAGAGAAAAAGATCTACTATCCTAAACGCCGCCATTAAATTATATAGTGTGAATGGATTTGCCGAGACAAAAGTTGCTGACATAGCAAAAGAAGCTGGTGTTAGCTTTGGTACCGTATTTACATATTTTGATTCAAAAGAAGTACTTTATGAAGTAGCTATTTTGGAGCCATTGGAAGAAATCAAACCTTATTTTATGGAGTTAGAAGAACATTTTAAAGGTGAGCCTCTTGAAGTTGTGAAGGAAATGATAGATTGCCATATACAACTTTTTTCAACGAGAAGTGAATACTTACGTCTTATTCAGCAGATTCTTGCAAGACCTGATCGTTTCCCAAAGCTTTTTAAGGAACTAGATGATTTCGTAAAAGTATTTATACACAGTATTTATTCGGTTATTAAAGAAGGTCAAAGGCTTGGGTACTTTTATGAAGAAACACCTTCATTAATTGCTGAGTCATACTTATCCATCTTAAACGGAATGCGTTTAACATTTATTGATGAATATACAAACGTCATGCAGAAGAATATCTCGAGACAAGCTCTGAGATTATTTGGGCCAATCTCAAATAAATAAGCCACCTCCCCCTTTGCCTGACCAACACCAGTAGACAATATATTATTAAATAGGAGTGATTATATGAAATTGAGAGATATCCATCCTAACATCAAACTTCGCCTAGCCATGCAATTTCTAGGCGGCCTTATTTCTATGGCTGTTACCCCTTTTCTGGCAATTTATTTTACTCAAAATATCGGAGCTACTAAAACGGCTATTATTCTTATAGTAATAGTGATTAGTGGTGTCATTGGAGGATTTATCGGAGGGCATATTTCAGATAAAATTGGGCGAAAAAAAATAATGATTTATGCTGAAATTGGAATTTTGCTTTCGTATCTGTTAATAGCACTTTGTAATTCACCTTGGTTTAACCTTCCTTATATTTCTGCAGCATTCTTCATCATCAATATGTTTTGTGGAGGAATGTTTCAGCCTGCCGCCCAAGCTATGATGATTGATGTTACTAATTCCGAATCGAGAAAGCTTGTATTTACAATTAGCTACTGGTTGGGGAATTTATCAACTGCAATTGGAGGAATTATTGGAGCATTTCTTTTTAAAAATTACTTATTTGAGCTATTTATCGGGATTTCACTAATTTCTTTGCTATCTGTATTCATGACCATATTCTTTATCACAGAAACCTACTTACCTGTACCTTCACCTAAGACTTCTTCTACTCATAAGAAAGAATTTTCACTAATAGAGATGTTTCAAACTTATTCAACCGTTTTAAAAGATATGCTGTTTATGTTTTATATTTTAGGAGCAATCTTGATCTTTACCTTGGAACAGTCTTTATCGAACTATATTGGGATTCGTCTTGATAAAGATATACCCCAGCAGTCAGCTTCATTGTTTGGCATTGATTTCATCGTAGACGGCACAAAAATGCTTGGTTTTCTCCGAACAGAGAATACTATTCTTGTAGTTCTCTTATCAACTGTTGTATTATTCATATTTAAAAAATGCAGTGAGCGATGGACTCTTGTTACAGGAATGATGATTTTTTCTATATGTTTTAGTGTTTTTGCTTCATCAAATAGCGTGTTGGTTCTTTTTATTGCCATGTTTATTGGAACAATTGGTGAGCTGATGTTTATTCCTATTAAACAGGCAATGATTGGAGAACTTGCCCCACCTAACGCTCGTAGCACCTATATGGCTTTTAATAGCTTGACTACCTACGGAGCAATGATTATATCCTCGTTATTAATCATAATTGGAGAGTGGATTCGCCCCATATATATGAGCGGACTACTCCTTATTCTCGGATTAACTGGTACATTTTTGTACTACATAATAACAAAATCGCTAGACGCTAAAGTTAGTGAACAGAATGAAAGAAAAGTACCTGTTTCTTCTTAAAGGTTGTTTGGAAAAAATCTAATTAGAAAACGCTTTTTCGCATTTGGTCGCTATTATGAAAAAAACCTAGATTATTAAACGACTTTATTTCTTTGGCTGTTTTCGAAAAGATTGTTGCTATTCAACTCCCATGAAAGAACTTAATCATCTTTCATTTTCTGTGATGAAGTACTAATTTTTGTGCTTCATGGATGGCTAACGGGGCAGTTTAGTTGAATAGTGGTGTTTACCTTGTTGTTCAACAATCGGGCCATATTATTGAATAACTTGTATTTAAATTATTTAGTTATTTATGTTATAAATAGATAAATATACAAGAAAAGTAGTTGAACAATTTCGCTAAATTTCTTAGTGTATACGAAGGATGAGGTTTATAATGAAATATTTTACTAAAGAATGGTTCGAGTTGAGTCAAAAAACAAGTTTCCACCTTAATTTAGTGGAAGATCAAAAGGCTGAATTATTTTCAGAAGAATACTTTCAACAGCTTTACAATAGCGAATTAATGGATTGGCTTACTTTACGAGAAGAAATGTATACAATTGATTTTAATAAAGAAGAGGCAACAGAAGAATTTCATAACGCCTTCATCGTAAATCAGATGATTTTAAAAAGGCAATTACCACAAATGATTTTAGAACAGATAGCTGATTTAAGAGTTTTCGCTTTATATACAGCATCCCATAAGGTCATAAATGCTGTAACTAAATTTTGTGAGGAAAATGAAAGGTCAGTAAATGCCATTGGTGAGAATTACAGAAGCTATTATAAAGAAGCCTCCACTTCATTTGATAAAGAAATTGTAGAGGATTTTCGATTCCACGATTGTAAGGTAATAAATTTAATTCAAAATGACACAAATTTAACATTAACCTTAGATAATTCAGGTGGTTTTACAGATGTAGATGAAGTAACCTTTGAAAATTTTCATCTAATAAAACAAGATGGTTTATTAGAAAATACATGGTGGTTGTATGAGGAAGTGTATAAAGTTAATAATCAATACGAATTTCATGCATTATTAGAAAATGGAGAGAACGAGTTAATTGACTTTATTATTTCAGCTGAACGAGTTTCCTTTACACGTAAGGACTTTTAGTCGAACAAAGTTCTTCAACAATCGGGCGCGATTGTTGAAGAAGCGTCGCTGTCCTTATTAAACTAACAGGGGCTTTAGTTGAAGAAGATAGCCAAACTAGAAGCAACAATCTTTGAGAAAACAGCCATTTCTTTAAACCGATGTTTTCGTAAACTTTGTTGCTTTTAGAGAAGGATTTATTCATAACATTTTTTCTCATAGGCACATGAAGCACTTTTTCTAACATATTCAATTTCATCAAGTAGAAATTGGTTAATAAGAGTTTGTATTTCTTGGTTATCCTCATCTATCACTCCAAGTCCATAAGCTATTTGCCACCTTGCATCGTGGTCTGGAAAGGAAACCGAGTATTTAGCAATTGATAATAGTTGTTTTGGATTGTCTATCAAATTCCCAATGATGATTTCACATTCATTGTCTCTGGCTAAAATATACAAAAATTCATTTAGAAGGTTTGAACTCCATTGTTCTAAAGGTATACCTTCTATTAGCTTGTTAGCATAGTGATATATTCTGTCCCAATGGAGATATTCAGTCTCCCATTCACCAAAAGATAAATCTGTTGTTTTAGTCCAATTTCTAAACATGTCTATCTCTAAAAGCAATTCACGCACATTGTCGCCCCCTTATTAGGCTATTCTAAGCATTTGAACGATTGTATTATTTGATTTTCGGTAAGTGGAAAGCAAAAATAAGCATTTGCTCTATTTGTATTTCATATGGTAAATGCTTATTTATTTTCTAAATAATTAAGGTATTTTGTAGCTACACCTTAGAATTTTCTTTTCCATATGAAAACAGCGTTTTAAAAAAGCCCAGCTCGTAAAGGAGCATGGGCTAGTATTGTTATTTCTCTTCTTTTTTGACCGTAAGTACGTGTGAAATGGCACCATCTGTCGCGATATCTACTTTAAAGGAGCCGTTTGAATGGCGATCTGCTCGAGTTAATGCTTGTACATCTAAGATCTCTTGCACACCTTTTTCGGTTTCGATGATTAACTGTTCCTCATCTGTAACCTTTACTACAGCAACGATACGATGTGGGTTCGCCTTTAATTCTGTCAACACTTTTAAGCCGCGTTTCGCACGACTCGTCATCTCTACCTCAGCAACATTCATTTTCTTCACTGCACCGCGTTGCGTCACAATCGCAACATATGCTGTGTCATTTGGCGGTAAAACATTGACGCCGACTAATGCTTCTCCGTCCTTCAGTGTAATCCCTTTGACGCCGCCTGTTTTTACACCCGTTACCGGTAATTCCTCCATTGGGAAACGAATAGCATAGGCAGTATCTGTCGTTAACATTAGTTCTGCCTCGTCCGTCACGATATCTGCAAAAATCATTTCATCGCCTGACTTGACATTCATCGTTTTGATTGGCTTAGAATAGCGTGTAACAGCGTAATCTGCTACAGGTGAGCGTTTAATTTGTCCATCTTTCGTAGCCGTTAAGATATACGTATTTGCCTGTTCAAATGTCTCAAAACCGTACACTGCAATAATAGATTCATCTTCTCCGGTCGGCACAATACTTGAAACATGCTGACCAAGATCCTTCCACCTAATATCAGGTAGTTCATGGACAGGTTGATAAATATAATTACCTCGATTTGTGAACAGCAGAAGATGATGCTGTGTATTTAAAGTTGCTTCATATAATAAATAATCGGAATCTTTCATAGCAAAATCCTGACCATTCGAAGCTGAATGTGAACGTGTAGATGTACGCTTAATATAGCCATCCTTTGTGACAGTCACTACGACCTCTTCACTTGGGACAAGGACATCTAACGTAATTTTGATTTCTTCAATTTCTTGTTCAATTTTAGAACGGCGTGGTTCTGTAAAGCGTTTTTTAATATCAAGCAATTCTTGTTTTATAACTCGTACAAGTTTTGTTTCACTATTAAGAATACCTTCAAGCTTGTCGATAAGTTTATTTAATTCATCTTGTTCATTGCGAAGCTCAGTAATATCCGTATTTGTTAAACGGTATAATTGCAAGCTAACGATTGCCTCTGATTGTACTTCTGTAAAGTCAAACTTCACTTGTAAATTTGTTTTCGCATCTCGTTTATCATTTGAGGAACGAATTGTTGCAATGACTTCATCTAAAATGGACAGTGCCTTGATTAAACCGTCAACAATATGCGAACGATCTTTAGCCTTTTGCAAATCATAAATGGAGCGGTTCGTCACAACTTCCTTTTGATGGGCAATATAAGAATCTAGTAACAATGGTAATGTCATCATTGTCGGACGACGATTATGGATTGCAATCATATTAAAATTATAAGCTACTTGTAAATCCGTTGTTTTGAACAAGTAATTTAAAATCCCTTGTCCAGGAACATCTTTTTTCAGTTCAATGACAACACGTAAGCCTGTACGATCCGATTCATCACGAATTTCCGCAATTCCTTCAAGTCGTTTATCCACGCGTTGCTCATCAATTTTCTTCACAAGATTTGCTTTATTGACATCATACGGTAATTCCGTAATAATGATTTGCTCTTTTCCACCTTTAATTGGCTCAACGACTGCTTGAGCACGGACCATGATTTTACCTCGTCCTGTTTCATACGCTTTTTTAATACCATCGACACCTTGAATGATACCACCCGTTGGGAAATCAGGCCCTTTAATAACGGTCATTAATTCATCTACAGTAGTGTTTGGGTTATCTAAGCGCATCAGAACACCGTCTAGTACCTCATCAAGTGCGTGAGGAGGGATGTCTGTGGCATAACCGGCCGAAATACCTGTTGAGCCGTTAACTAGTAGATTCGGGAAACGAGATGGTAAAACAGTTGGCTCCATATCCTGATCATCAAAGTTTGGCACAAATTCAACGGTTTTCTTGCCAATATCACGTAGCATCTCCGCTGCAATAGCAGAAAGTCTTGCCTCTGTATAACGCATCGCTGCCGGTGGGTCTCCATCAACAGAACCGTTATTCCCATGCATTTCAATAAGCATATGACGCGCCTTCCAATCCTGACTCATGCGCACCATTGCTTCATATACTGAGCTGTCACCGTGTGGGTGATAATTACCTATAACATTACCGACTGTTTTTGCAGATTTACGGAATGGTTTTTCGTTCGTATTCCCCTCTGTAAACATCGCATATAAAATACGTCGTTGAACAGGCTTAAGACCGTCACGTGCATCAGGCAACGCGCGGTCTTGAATAATATATTTACTATAGCGACCAAAACGGTCACCCATTACTTCTTCTAAAGGTAAATCTTGAAACTTTTCCGTACTACTCATGTTGGTCCTCCTCTTGTTGGATGAATTCATTTTCTAAAATATTTGAATCATCCTCCATACCGAAGTTTACATTGGCTTCGATCCATTTACGGCGTGGCTCTACTTTATCGCCCATTAATGTTGTTACACGTCTTTCAGCACGTGCACCATCCTCAATTGTTACACGAATTAATGTACGCGTTTCAGGGTTCATCGTCGTATCCCACAGCTGGTCTGCATTCATCTCACCAAGACCTTTATAGCGCTGTAAAATGTAACCCTTTCCAACTTTTTTAATGGCCTTTTGTAAATCATTTTCGGTCCAAGCATATTCAATCACTTCTTTTTTACCAGTACCTCTTGATATTTTATAAAGTGGTGGTAATGCGATAAATATCTTTCCAGCTTCGATCAATGGACGCATATATCGATAGAAGAACGTTAACAGTAGCACTTGAATATGCGCTCCGTCAGTATCAGCATCAGTCATAATAACGACTTTGTCATATGCTGAATCTTCGACAGAGAAATCTGTACCGACGCCAGCACCAATGGCATGGATAATCGTAGAAATCTCCTCATTTTTCATAATATCCTGAAGCTTTGCTTTTTCCGTATTAATAACTTTACCACGCAATGGTAAAATTGCTTGGAATGTACGATCTCGTCCTTGTTTGGCAGATCCTCCTGCAGAATCACCTTCGACTAAATACAGCTCGTTTTTCGCCGCATTTCGAGATTGTGCAGGTGTTAACTTTCCAGAAAGAATCGTACTGCCTTTTTTGCTTTTCTTGCCGTTTCGTGCATCTTCACGTGCTTTACGAGCCGCTTCACGTACTTGTTGAGCACGGATGGCTTTACGCACAAGAGATGCAGACAATTCAGCGTTTTCCTCAAGTACATACAAAATTTGCTCTGAGACAACGCTATCCACTGCCGAGCGTGCCTCACTCGTCCCAAGCTTACCCTTCGTTTGACCTTCGAACTGTAGTAAATGTTCTGGTATACGAACAGAAACAATCGCCGCTAAGCCCTCACGAATGTCAGTTCCTTCGAGATTTTTATCTTTATCTTTTAACAAACCAATTTTTCGTGCATATTCATTGAACACACGAGTTAACGCTGCCTTAGCACCCGTTTCATGTGTCCCACCATCTCGTGTACGTACATTGTTAACAAATGAAAGGATTGTTTCAGAGTAACCATCATTATATTGGAAGGCGAATTCTACTTCAATTTCGTCTTGAATCCCTTCAACATATTTTACAGGATGAAGTACATCTTTCTCTTCATTCAAATACGCAACGAAAGCTTCAATGCCGTTCTCATAAAAGAAAACATCACCCTTGCCTTCCTCGCGTTCATCGATTAATTCAATTTTTAAGCCTTTTAATAAAAATGCTGACTCACGTAAACGTTCTGCAAGCGTATCATAATTGTATTTTGTTACAGAGAAAATCGAATCATCCGGTAAAAAATGGACAAGTGTTCCTGTCTGTTTTGTTTGTCCAATTTCTTCTAATGTCGTCACAGGATGGCCACCGTTTTCAAAACGTTGACGATACTTTTTACCATCGCGGTGAATCGTTACTTCTAAATAAGTGGATAAAGCATTAACAACAGAAGAACCTACACCATGTAAACCACCACTTGTTTTATAGCCACCCTGTCCGAATTTACCACCAGCATGTAAAACAGTGAAAATAATCTCTGGAGTTGGTTTCCCCATTTTATGCATACCTGTTGGCATTCCACGGCCGAAGTCTCGAACGCTGATACTTTGATCTTTATGAATTTTGACAATGATATGAGAACCAAAGCCAGCCAGTGCTTCATCCACCGCATTATCGACGATTTCATATACAAGGTGATGAAGTCCACGGCCATCTGTAGAACCGATATACATGCCAGGTCGTTTTCGTACCGCTTCTAATCCTTCTAATACTTGAATGGCGTCATCATTATAGACGCTTGGTGACTGTTTATTCGCCAAAAATATTCCCCTCCAAAAAACAAACGCATGTTCTATTTATATTCTCTTCCTAATAATAATAGCATTTCCTATCAATATCTAGTGACAGGCCCAAAAAAATTTTAAAATTTCCTCACAGCTTCGTCGTTTTGATCTGTTTTACCTGAAGTAAAATTTGCAATAGCTGCTTTAATATGTATGACAAACTATCCTATTCCCTTGACGCAGGACAATAAACATTAGTTGCATAAATAAAACAACATATGGCTAACTTCTGGTCATTCAAAATGGTAACAATTGCTAAAGGCTTGAATCTTTCCATTCAGAAGCATTTGAATAATCTCTGAAAAATATACAGGTACAATAATAAATATAAAAATGGGTCTCTTCTGTCTAAAGAAGATTCATACTTGCTTACTCTAGAAATTAAAGATAGACTTCTATTCTACCAAAGGAAAGGGAGATTGACAAAATTGCCATTTTACCTATATTTTTAGAGAAGCATTCATGCAGGCTACGTGAATCGTGTCAAAAAGCCTAACCTAAATTCAATATACATATAGAAATCCCTGAAAAATAGTTATCTTTTGTAATGAATTCAAGATACACTAAGAAATCTCCTTCATGACATTGTAGATTATAGAGAAAAAGTGTAGAATATTTGTTACATATTATTAGTACCAAGTGATAATCAATGAATGAAAGGAGTCCAGCTATGCTAAATGGACTTATTATTTTATGTGCTTATCTAATCGGCTCTATACCTTCTGGGTTATGGATAGGCAAAATTTTTTATAAAACTGATATTCGTCAACATGGAAGTGGCAATTTAGGTGCGACAAATACTTTTCGTATTTTAGGAAAAAAAGCAGGAATAGTCGTAACGATTATGGATGTCTTAAAAGGTACAGCAGCAGTATTACTCTTAGCTCTTCCTGTATTCTCTGAAGTCTCCATTCACTCGCTAATTCTCGGAATAGTAGCGGTTATTGGTCATATGTTCCCGATCTTTGCAGGTTTCCGTGGAGGGAAAGCAGTGGCAACATCAGCAGGGGTTCTCTTAGGATATTCTTGGCCTCTATTTGTCTTACTATTTATAGCTTTTTTTGTAACATTAAAAATAACGAAGATTGTAAGTTTAACTTCCATGATTGCCGCTTTAGTAGCACTTATTTATTCAATCGTTTATTATTTTGTTACAGGTGATTTTGCATTAGGTATTTTAGTGGCATGTTTATTTACCTTTATCATTTATCGTCACCGAGCGAATATTGCCCGCATTAAAAATGGTACCGAGCCAAAGGTGAAATGGCTGTAACGAAGAGAGGAGCATTCCAGTGAATATCACACTAACAGATGAAGCCCTACAATGGTTTAAACAAGAGATGGAAGTAGAATCCGGATATACTATTCGTTTTTATGCTAGATATGGTGGTTCCAGTCCTTTTCACGAAGGCTTTTCTCTTGGTATGACACGTGAAGAACCTATCAACATTGGTGTAAAGACAGTTATTGACGATGTTACCTACTATATTGATGAAAAAGATTTATGGTTTTTCAATGATCACAATTTATATGTAGATGTGGATGCTACAAATGACGAATTAATATACGAGTATAAAAAATAAAGCAGTGTTTCCTTTCGTTTATACGAAGGGAACACTGCTTTTTTATATGAATACAATTTCAATCTTAGTTTATCTTCTCTCAAAATTGTACATTCTATAATTATGCATATCTTGAGGAGGAAAGAAAAATGTCTATTTCTAAAATTACTGATACCTCCCAAAACAATGACCAACTGTATAGTTCACTTTCTCAAAATTTGAAGATACTTAAAAACACTCTTGGGAATAGTAATGACCTTATCATACGAGAAATTACCATTGGAAAAGCTGAAAAATATGCGTTAGCGATTATCTATATAGATGGCTTATCCGATAAAGTAACCATATCAGATACTGTGATTGATAAACTAATGCTTGATATTGATGCAAATCAAGATACAGATACAGAAAAGATTATTCGATATTTAAGAGATTCTTGTTTAACAGCCGGCGATGTTAATGATATTTTCAACTTTTCAGTACTGTACAACTCTATTTTGAATGGTGATACGGTCATTTTATTAGATGAATCTTCAACCGGTATCGTGACAAACACAAAAGGTGCAAAAGATAGAGCCGTTATGGAGCCATCAACAGAGTCGGTCATTAGAGGTCCAAGGGAATCATTTACGGAGACATTACGAACAAACACTGCCCTTATCCGCCGAAAAATTAAAAGTCCGAATCTCTGGATCAAGTCCCGTATTGTCGGTGAAGTAACAAAAACGGATGTTGCTGTTATGTACTTAAATGACATTGCAAACGACAAAATAGTAGCAGAGGTTCTTGCTCGATTAGATCGTATTAATATTGATGGTATTTTGGAAGGTGGTTACATTGAAGATTTTATTCAAGATTCAAAATACTCGATATTCCCTACTGTTTATAATTCTGAACGACCTGATGTTATTGCTGGTGAAATATTAGACGGAAAAATTGCAATTCTAGTGGACGGTTCACCATTTGTCCTAGTTGTACCGGCTCTCTTTACATCCTTTTTACAATCTGCTGAAGATTATTATCAGCATTGGATGATTAGTTCTCTTGTACGCATACTGAGGTTTTTCGGAATTAGCCTAGCTTTGGTGGCACCATCGCTATATGTAGCTATCACCACCTTCCATCAAGAAATGCTACCAACCGCTATGCTGATAAGTATTGCATCTCAACGAGAAGGAGTCCCCTTCCCCGCTGTTGTAGAGGCTCTCATTATGGAGGTTGCATTCGAGGTGTTACGAGAAGCGGGTCTTCGAATGCCTAGAACGATTGGACCAGCGGTATCCATTGTTGGAACATTAGTGATTGGTCAAGCTGCCGTAGAAGCTGGAATTGTATCAGCCGTAATGGTTATTATTGTAGCATTAACAGCCATTTGTAGCTTTTTATTCCCCGCTTATGGCTTATCAAATACCGTTCGCGCTCTTCGTTTTCCATTAATGATTTTAGCAGCAATTGTTGGATTGTTTGGTGTAATGTTAGGCCTTATGATCATCGTCCTACACATGTGCAGCATACGAACTTTCGGTGTTCCATATTTAAGTCCATTCGGCCCATTAATTCTAAAAGATCAAAAAGACGCACTATTCTTGTTCCCGCGTAGAGCTTTATTGACTCGACCACGCTTAATTAGTCAAAAAAATACTGTCAGGGGTCATAAATATTTTGATACGAAAAAAAGGAATTAAACGAGGAATGAACTATGTCAAAATTTAAAACAATCTGTTTACTAATGATTGTTACTTTGCTTTTAGGTGGTTGCTGGAGTAAGCGTGAACTCAATGAATTAGCGATTGTCGCAGCATTAGGAATAGATAAAGTAGATAATGAATTTAAAATAACTGTTCAAGTTGTGGTTCCTGGTGAAATTTCCTCAAAACAGCCTTCTTCAGGACGATCACCCATTATTACCTATCATTCAACAGGGGCAACGGTCTTTGAGGCCATTAGAAAAATGACAACAGTAACAGCTCGAAAACTTTATTTTTCTCATCTTCAAATAGTTGTGCTTGGTGACGAATTAGCAAAAGAAGGAATTAACGAATCATTAGATTTGATTTCAAGAGATCATGAATTCAGAAATGATTTTGATGTCATAGTTGCTCAAGACGCAACTGCCGATGAAGTTTTAAATGTATTAACACCTATCGAAAAAGTACCAGCTAATAAAATACTAAATTCTCTTAAAACGTCAGAAAAAACTTGGGGTACTACCCAATCCATTAAAATTGATGATTTAATCAATACTTTAAATACTAAAGATACAAGTGTAGTCATGTCTGCTATTGAAGTACAGGGGGATAAAAATATTGGCAAAGAGCAAACGAATGTTAAAAGATCGAAATCTCCTGTGCTATTGAAGTATGCGGGCTTAGCTGTTTTTAAAGAGGGTAAACTCATTGGGCTTTTAACGGAAGATGAGAGTAGAAGCCTAGGTTTTTTAAGGGACAAAATAGACAGTACCATTGAAATTCTTGCTTGTCCTAAGGGAGGTACGTTAGCAACAGAGATTACGCACTCAAAGACGAAAATAAAAGGTAAATTTGAAAATGGAGCTCCCAAAATCAATGTTTCTATAGATGTTAATCAAAATGTTGGAGAAGTTCTATGTAATATAGACCTTACGAAAGAAAAATCAATTCACTCCATAAATAAAAAAACAGAAGAACTTATTAAAAAACGAATCGAGGAAACAATCCGTTCAGTTCAGCACAATTACCGGGTCGATATTTTTGGTTTTGGTGAAGAACTTCATCGCACAAACCCTAAAGAGTGGAAAAAAATTAAAAAAGACTGGCTAACAATATTTCAAGAGATACCAGTGAAAGTTAAAGTACATGTCAACACACAAGGAGTAGGAACGATGGAAAACTCATTAGTGAATAAGTCGAAGGGAGAATAAGCCATGATTATGACGATATTCATACTAATCATTTCTACTGTTATAGCCTTTGCCTTCATTCCAAAATTAATAAAAAATAAAGAAACGAAAACGATCGTTATTTTTTCGATTTTTTTATTAATCGGCGCTGCATTAAATATTGGCGTCTCATTAAGGATCAATATTCCAAGTCCACTTGATTGGATTACCTTTATTTTTTCACCTATTAAAGATTTAATCGTCTCCCTGACAAAATAATAAGGAACTTCATGTTAAGAGAAAGGGAGATCGTTCATATGGAAAAAGAAATAATTAGTTCAAGACAATTTATGATCATTACCTTTCTCTTTTCAGTTGGGACAGCCATTTTAATTATCCCTGCTAGTATAACAAGTGTAGCAAAACAAGATGCCTGGATTGCAGCGACCATTAGTGTCGTTTTAAATTTAGCCTTAGTAAAGCTTCTCGTTACTTTAGGAAATCGGACATCTACCCTTACATTTGTAGAGGCTAATGAAAAGATATTAGGTCGTTTTTTCGGAAAATTTACTTCGATTGGCTTTATTTTTCTATCCTTTCTTTCTGCAAGTGAATTATTATTTATGATTGGCATTTTCATGAAAACAGAAGTTATGCCAGAAACACCAACGATGGCCTTTGATTTTCTATTCAGTACTATCATTATTTATGCAGCGTTTCTAGGAATTGAAGTTTTTGCCCGTTCTGCAGAAATACTATTACCTATGTTTATTTTAATTTTTATTTTTTTTGTAGTTTGTATTTCACCATCCGTCCAAATAGAAAATTTACAGCCAATAATGGAAGCTCCAGCAAAATCATTATTCTTTAGTATTATTCGATTTATGAGTATTTTTTCATTCCCGCTCGTCATACTATTAATGATTTTCCCTTCTATTATTAATGTCCATCAATCAGCACAAAAAGCTTTTTACATTGGCACAATTTTTGGAGGGATTGTCTTAATTACAATCATTACACTGTGTATCCTTGTCCTAGGTCCGGCAAATACAGCTTCTAGGACATTTCCCAGCTACTCATTAGCTCAAAGAATTTCAATCGGGAATTTTTTGCAGCGTATTGAAGTAATTATGGCAACTATGTGGATAATATCAATTTATATAAAAACTTTTATGTATTTTTACGCCGGGGTCATAGGCACCGCACAAATATGTAAAATTAGCAATCATCGACCCCTTATTTTTCCATTTGGAATGATTATCCTTGGACTTTCACAAATTGTTCATCCTAGTATCATTCATTTGAATATATACGATAAAGATATATGGCCAATTTTTTCATTCATTTTCGGGGTTTTATTACCATTAGTTTTACTACTTGTCGCGAAGATTCGCAAAATTAACGGTAATCAAGGAAATAATACAAATAGTAATTGTAGTACACAGAATGAAAGTGGTAGTAATAACGGAAATGCTACACAAGGTGCCGGTAGCAATAATAACGGGAATTCTTCACAGAGTAATAGTAGTTGCAATGGTGGAAATGCTACACAAAGTGAAAGTAGCAGTAATAACGTTAATTCTACTCAAAGTGATAGCAGTAGCACTAGCAGTATTAATATAGAAAATGAAAGTAATAGCAATTACGAAGACAATTCTACTCAAAATGAAAGTAGCAACATTGCCGTAAATGCTGCACAAGGTGAAAGTAGCGGTAATAACGTTAATTCTATTCAAAGTGATAGTAGCAGCAATAGCGATAATTCTTCACCCAGCAAGAGTGATAACGCTTCAAGCAATACTACACAGAATAATAGCGATACCGGCAATACTCCAAACAGTGATAAAAATAAAGATTCTCCAGAAAGTTAACAGCATAGTGGCATAAAAAAATAATGACCCTGATCATTCATGGTCATCATTTTTTCTTTACATTTGCTATTGAAAATTAATCAATTATTCCTCGGCATAATTGCGTCCGGAAGAATTTATCTGAGATCCATTCCAACCTTGGTTTATCTTCTCTCAAAGTTGTACATTCTATAGTTATGTCAATCTTGAGGAGGAATGAACATGTCTATTTCTAAAATTGCTGATACCTCCCAAAACAACGACCAACTGTATATTTCTCAATCTCAAAATTTGAAGATAATTAAAAACACACTCGGGAATAGCAATGACCTTTTCATACAAGAATTGTCGTTGGAAAAGCTGAAATATATGCTTTCGTGAGCATCTATGTAGATGGCTTAACCGAAAAAATAAGCATTTCTGAATCTGTGATTAATAAACTAATGCTTGATATTGAGGCAAGTCATGAGACAGAAACAGATAAGATTATTCGCTATTTAAGAGATTATTGTTTAACAGTCGGCGATGTTAATTTTTGAATGGCGATACGGTCATTTTTTTAGATGTTTGTCCTAGTTGTACCGGCACTGCTAATAAGTGTTGCATTTCAACGAGAAGGAGTCCCCTTCCCTGCCATAGTTGAGGCTCCCAACATGGAGTTAGCCTTTTAGGTGTTGAAGGAAGCAGGTCTTCGAATGCCAAGAACCATTGGACTAGCCGTATCCATCGTTGGAACATTAGTAATCGGTCAAGCTGCCGTAGAGTATGATTTTAGCTTCAATACTTGGATTGTTTGTTTTAATGTTTGGCCTTATGATCATCGTTCTACACTTATGCAGCTTACTAACTTTTGATGTTCCATATATAATTCCATTCGGCCCATTAATTCTAAGGATCAAAAAGACTCACTAGTGTTGTTCCCTCGTAGAGCTTTATTAACTCGACTACGATTAATCAGTTAAAAAATACTGTCAGGGGTTATAAATATTTAATTCAAAAAAAAGAATCATACGAATGATTCCAAAATTTTACAAAGAAAAGAAAACGATTTTTATTTTTTCAATTTTTTTATTGATCGGCGTTGCATTATAAGAATCAAAATTCCGAGCCCTCTAGACTTGATTACCTTTATTTTTTCACCAATTAAAGATTTAATTGTCTCCCTGACAAAATAATATGGAACTTTATGTCTAGAAAGAAGGGGTATCGTTCATATGGAAAAAGAAATAATTAGTTCAAGACAATTTATGATCATTACCTTCCTCTTTTCAATTGGTACAACCATTTTAATTATCCCAGCAAGTTTAACAAGCGAAGCAAAGCAAGATGCATGGATTGCAGCGATCATTGGTGTCGTCTTAAGTTTGCCCGTAATAAAGCTTTTCGTTGCTTTTGGAAAAAGAACATCTACCCTTACTTTTGTAGAGGCTAATGAAAAGATATTAGGTCGTTTTTTCGGAAAATTAACTGCGATTGGCTTTATTATTATCTGCTTACTTTCTTCTGGTGAATTATTATACATCATTGGAATTTTCATGAAAACATCAATTATGCCTGAAACACCTACGATGGCCTTTGCTTTTCTGTTCAGTATTATCATTATTTATGCTGCATATCTAGGAATTGAAATTTTTGCCCGTTCTGCAGAAATACTATGTCCAATATTTATTTTAATTTTTATTTTCTTTGTAGCTTGTATTTCACCATCCATCCATATTGAAAATTTACAGCCAATAATGGAAACATCAAAAAAATCATTATTCTTTGGTATGATTCGATTTATAAGTCTTTTTTCATTCCCGCTTGCCGTATTATTAACGATTTTCCCTTCCGCAGTTAACGTCCAAAAATCTGCGCAAAAGGGTTTTTATATTGGCACAATTTTTGGAGGGATTGTCTTAATTACAATCATTACACTGTGTATCCTTGTCCTAGGTCCGGCAAATACTGCTTCTAGGACATTTCCAAGCTATTCATTAGCTCAAAGAATTTCAATCGGGAATTTTTTGCAGCGTATTGAAGTTATAATGGCAGCCATGTGGATTATATCAATTTATATTAGAACTTTTATGTATTTTTATGCTGCGGTTATCGGTATCGGACAAGTATTCAAAATTAAAAATCATCGACCGCTCATTTTTCCACTCGGCATGATTAGCCTTGGACTTTCACAAATTGTTCATCCTAATATCATTCATTCAGATATTTACAATAGAGAAACTTGGCCTATGTATTCCTTCGTTTTCATGATTTTATTACCATTAGTTTTATTACTTGTCGCGAAGATTCGCAAAATCAATGGGAGTCAAGGAAATGCTTCACAGAATGCAAGTAATAGTAATAACGATAATTCTTCACAGAATGCAAACAGCAGTAATAGTGAAAATGCTTCACAAAGTGCAAGTAACAGTAATAGCGAAAATGCTTCTCAGAATGCAAGTAATGGTAATAACGAAAATGCTTCACAAAGTGCAAGTAATGGTAATAATGAAAATGCTTTACAGAATGCCAGCAGCAATAATAGCGAAAATACCTCACAATGTGCAAGTAATAACAATAACGAAAATTCTACACAAAATGCAAGCAGCAGTAATAACGAAATTGCTTCACAGAATGTAAGTAATAGTAATAACGAAAATGCTTCTCAGAATGCAAGTAGCAGTAATAACGAAATTGCTTCACAAAGTCCAAGCAGAAACAATAACGAAAATGCTTCACAGAATGCTAGCAGCAATAATAGCGAAAATGCTTCACAGAATACAAACAGCAATAATGACGAAAATACTTCACAGTGTGCAAGTAGTAGTAATAACGCAAATATTTCACAGAATGCAAGTAGCAGTAATAACGAAAATATTTCACAGAATGCAAGTAGCAGTAATAGCGAAAATGCTTCACAGAATACAAACAGCAATAATAGCGAAAATGCCTCACAAAGTGCAAGTAATAACAATAACGAAAATACCTCACAGAGTGCAAGTAGTAGCAATAGCGAAAATACCACACAAAGTGAAGGTAACAGTTATAGTGAAAATACTTCACAGAATGATAGCGATACCGGCAATATTCCAAACAGTGATAAAAATAAAGATTCTCCAGAAAGTTAACAGCATAGCGAAAAAAAAATCAAACGAATGATTCTAAAATTTTTAATAATAAAGAAACGAAAACGATTGTTATTTTTTGGACTTTTTTATTGAGCGGCGTTGGATTATAAGAATCAACATTCCGATCCCTCTAGACTTGCTTACATTTATTTTTTCAACTATTAAAGACTTAATTGTCTCCCTGACAAAATAATAAGGAACTTTTAAGAAAAAGGGGTAGTGTTCATTTGGAGAAAGAAATAATTAGCTCAAGACAATTTATGATCATTACCCTTCTCTCTTCAATTGGGACAGCTATTTTAATTAGCCCTGCTAGTGTAACAAGTGAAGCAAAACAAGATGCCTGGATTGCAGCGATTATTAGTGTCGTTATAAGTTTACTCTTAATAAAGCTTTTCGTTACTCTAGGAAAACGGACACCTACCCTTACATTTGTAGAGGCTAATGAAAAGATATTAGGTCGCTTTTTTGGAAAAATAACTTCGATTGGCTTTATTATTCTATCCTTTATTTCTGCTGGTGAATTATTATATTTCATTGGCATTTTCATGAAAACAGCAATTATGCCAGAAACACCTATGATGGCCTTTGCTTTTCTATTCAGTATTATCATTATTTATGCAGCATTTCTAGGGATTGAAGTTTTTGCCCGTTCTGCAGAAATACTATTCGCAATGTTTATTTTAATTTTTATTTTATTTGTAGTTTGTATCTCACCATCCGTCCATATTGAAAATCTACAGCCAATAATGGAAGCACCAGTAAAATCTTTATTCTTTAGTATTATTCGATTAATAAGTATTTTTTCATTCCCACTTGTCATATTATTAATGATTTTTCCTTCTAATGTTAACATCCATGAATCAGCACAAAAAGGTTTTTACATTGGCACAATTCTTGGAGGGATTGTCTTAATTGCTATCATTACACTGGCAATCCTTGTCCTAGGTCCGGCAAATACTGCTTCTAGGACATTTCCCAGCTATTCATTAGCTCAAAGAATTTCAATCGGGAATTTTTTGCAGCGTATTGAAGTTATTATGGCAGCAATGTGGATAATATCAATTTATATTAAAACCTTTATGTTTTTTTACGCTGGGGTCATCGGCATCGCACAAATATGTAAAATTAACAATCATCGACCCCTTATTTTCCCATTTGGAATGATTATCCTTGGACTTTCACAAATTGTTCATCCTAGTATCATTCATTCAGATATTTACAATAGAGAAACCTGGCCTATTTTTTCCTTTATTTTCGCGATTTTATTACCATTAGTTTTACTACTCGTCGCGAAAATTCGCAAAATTAACGGTAATCAAGGAAATAACACACAAAGTAATTGTAGTACACAGAATGAAAATGGAAGTAATAACGGGAATTCTTCGCAGAGTGATAACAGTAGCAATGCCGGAAATGCTACACAAAGTGAAAATAATAACGGTGATTCTACACAGAGTGCTAATAGCAGTAATGCCGGAAGTGCCACTCAAAATGAAAGTACTAGTAATAACGATAATTCTACTCAAAGTGATAGTAATAGCAATCCCGGGAATGCTACACAAAAAAGTAATAGTAATACTGATAATTGTGCTCAAAATGAAAATAGTAGCAATGCCGGAAGTGCCACTCAAAATGAAAGTACTAGTAATAACGATAATTCTACTCAAAGTGATAGTAGCAACAATGACGGGAATACTACACAAAAAAGTAATAGTAATACCGATAATTGTGCTCAAAATGAAAGTAGTAGCAATGCCGGAAGTGCCACTCAAAATGAAAGTACTAGTAATTACGATAATTGTGCTCAAAATGAAAATAGCAGCAATGACGAAAATTCTATGCAGAATAATAGTAATAACAATGCTGGAAACACTACTCAAATTGCAAGTAGTAACAATATCGAAAATCTTCCGCAAAGTGATAGTAGCAGCAATACAACACAGAATTATAGCGATACTGGTAATACTCCAAGCAGTGATAGAAATAAAAATTCATCTGAAAATTAAACAGCATAATGTTAAAAATGATGACCCTGAAATATCAAGGTCATCATTTTTTTAATTGCTACAGTGTTAAATATGATATTCAATCTCATCAACGAAATCCCATTCGTATGGTGTTTCTTGGTATACATAGTAGTTCAACCAATTCGAGAATAATAAATGTGTATGGGCACGCCACGAATTAATCGGTTCATTTGCTGGATTATCATGTGGGAAGTAATTCACTGGTACTTCAATATCTAATCCTTTCGCAACGTCACGACTATATTCATCTGCTAAAGTTGTCGCATCGTATTCAAGATGGCCGGTAATCATAATGTTTTTATTGTCCTTAGATTGCACAATGAAAACACCAGCATCTTCTGAATAAGATAGTAATCGTAAATCAGGGTGGTTGCGTACTTCGTCGATTGATACAGATGTGTAACGTGAATGTGGGGCTGTAAATAAATCACTAAAGCCACGTACTAAATCCACTGTTAAATCCGTAATAACATGAGAATATACACCTGAGCATTTAGCAGAAAGCTCAATTTTCCCAATGCCGTAATGATGGTATAATGCTGCCTGTGCACCCCAACATATATGTAGAACCGATGTTACGTTTTGCTTAGACCAATCCATTATTTCTGAAATTTCCTGCCAGTAGTTCACATCTTCGAACGCCATTTTTTCAACTGGTGCACCTGTAATAATCATGCCATCATAGCGGCGATGACGGATTTGATTGAAGGTCGTGTAAAATAACTGTAAATGTGATTTACTGACATTTTTCGATTCATGCGTAGCTGTATTTAAAAACGTAATATTAACTTGTAACGGTGTGTTACCTAATAAACGAAGTAATTGTAGCTCTGTTTTTTCTTTTTCAGGCATCAAATTTAAAATTAATATATTTAACGGACGAATTTGTTGGGTTTTTGCTCTATCCTCTTCCATTACGAAGATTTTTTCCTCACGTAAATGTTCTCCAGCTGGTAAGTTTTTCGGAATATTAATTGGCATCTTGCATTCCCCTCTCAATAATTTTTCTCTGTTAGAATCAATTAGTGCCTTAAGATCAATGCACGGGCCCTGCGCAAAGCTCAAATATCAAACGATAAAATTAAAAAATCCCCCTCATTCCATATGAGATAGAATGAGAAGGATTTTTCCACGTTCACTCTTATCTCTCAAAGGACAAATCCTTTGCTGGAATTAGCACCTTTCTAACTTTTGTTAGAGGTTGCTGAAGCGTCATCGGGCCAAATCCCTCAACTTCTCATGATAAGATTATTTAATTAAATAGAATTGTAACATGAACAATTAAGAATATCAATAATACATAGAATATTTCGTTATTAATCATGCATGTCATTATGTTTTAAGAGGAATTACAGTTTAGTTATTTATCTTTACGCTTCTTATTAAGTCTATGTAATTTTCATTGTAACTCATACTTCTGAAAAAAAGAAGTGTATAGCATTTACAAATAAAAAAGAAGGCAAGTAGCCCTCTCTAGACACTTTTTAAGTGTCTATTTTTAAAATCTTTTATTTGCTTTAAGCATTAGAATTACTGTTAAACTTTATAGGAATAGCCCTTGCAATAATCGTAATGATGTAGGTGATAATCGTCCCTCCAAAATAAGCTATGACTGGGGACCCCACAATAACTAGTAATAATAAAATGTTTCCAATAAAACCGAAGTCGTATTCGGCTTGGTCAGGAATCATATATAAGAGAGCAGCAATCAAATAAATAACAAAGATTGGAGCAACTATAAAGTTAAGAAAGTAAGATAACTTGGTTGCTTCGTTGGATTTTTGAATTAGCTGTTGAATAAAATATAAAATAGAAGTAGCTATGAATACAATGCAAATTACACCACCATAGTCTTTGTAAATGGAATCTAAAAAGTGCGATATCAAAGCCCCCAAAACAAGAACAACAGCGCCCACACCCAAAATACCACCAATAAATGCTGAACCACCACGAATTAAATTAAACCCGCCTAGTCCGTTTGGAATAAGTTGCCAACCCCACATAAATTAAAATCTCCTTTTCATAGGTAATTATACACATTTTTATTATACAGAAAGTTATAATTTATGGAAGCTTTTACTGGGATAAATTTTCTAGTGATTTGTTCAAGTTGTCACTCTTGATTGTCTTTATTTTATAGTGATTCGTTTGAACACTACTTTTTTAATAAAAATACGCTACCCGATGTGAGTAGCGCTTACTGAACAATATGGAACCATTACACTATTAAAATTTATTTTTATTAAGTATCCACAAACTCCCCATTGAAAAAAGCATTACACATAAACTTCCGATTAGTGACTGATGCCACCAATTAGAATTAACTACCTCTGTATTTACTGTATATGGATAACCTACAGTTGTATTTCCGTTAGATAATGACTTTGTCACCATTGGAACCCATTCAAAAACAGAACCCCCTAAGTTCCGAAAGGAAATAATAAAAACAAGTAATGCAACAACTAGGACTATCAACAATACATAGTTAATTGTTTTTCTGATGTCAGGATATCGAGCATTTATATTCATTCTATAATCACCCCCTTTACTTTTCAGTTTCGGATTTAACAATATGGAACTATCACTCATTAGTCCTCATATGTTGTAAAATTGAAGAAAGATCAAAAATATCTGGAGCAACTTTATTTATATTGTTTAAATCTCCTTCGTCTAATTTAAACTCATTAAGATATGCATCTAAAAATAACTCAATATCTTGTTTACTCAACTCATGTTTTTCTACTAGATCAACTACTTTTAAATTTCGTTCATGTTCTATATCCAGCAAAATTCTATTCATATCCCAATATGTCATATTTTCAGTAAACATTTCTTTTCCTCCTAAAATAAAATTACCTTTACATACGCTTTGAGAGAATAAAAGTTTCACGAAAATAAAATATAATTAGATTTTGTAGGTGGATCATAATCTCCAGCTAAAAACTTTACACCACTGTAAGTCAAATACCCCTACACTCGAGGTTACAATGTACTTGTTTCAATATGGAACGATTATTTAATAAATACTCTTACTATATTACTAGCAACACGTTCCATAACACGCATATTTGTAGGCTCTTCTGATAAAGTTAACTCACCATCTAATTTGCCTACTTTAGCGAAGTTGTTAGAGAATAGTGTACCATCGTCACGTACTAACAATTGTCCTGTTATACCAACTGGTGACCACTCAGGACGTTCTTCACGTGGTTTATACGTTTCATCAGGATTATAGTTAGGATTGATTAACGGTACATAACAGTCTTTTATTTCCATTGTTGCACTATCTTCATCATCTACTGCAGGTATTTCTAATTTAACCCAGTCATATTTAATACGTCCCCACTCATCAGTGATATACTTACCTGCCCATTCATCTTGATGCGAGTTACCAATGATTGAAGGATTAGCAGAGACAATGCCTAGAAAATAGTTATCTTTTGCTGTGGCTTTACGTATTCCGCCCTTATCAAGAGTTACAACGTACCCTACTCTATCATGGTTACGTGGGTTACCATCTTTCCATTCAAAGTATTCTGCATAGTCCGCACCTGTTGAGTTAAATGCAGATAACCCATAAGCAGCACCATTAAACTTTACACGAAAAGCATTACTTCTACTAGTTGGGCTTGTACCATTACCAATAACAAAAGCATCATCTGCAGCATTTATTAAGTTTGGTGAACCTGTCATAACTTTGTTATACCTACCAATAGCTGTAGATGACATAACATCTGCAGTAGTAGAATCACCACTGGAATGAGAATATTCACCAATAGCCTTTGTTCTAGTACCCTCTGCATGTGAATAGTTACCAGTTGCTTCCGTAAAATAACCTTCTGCATGAGCTGAATTCCCTGATGCCTTACTATTTTGACCTTCTGCATGGGAATAGTGACCTTCTGCTACAGTAGTATATCCTTCTGCATGAGAAGCTTCACCAATAGTCTTTGTGGCTTGACCCTCTACATGTGAGTAGTTGCCATTTGCAACAGATATGTTACCTTCTGCATGTGATGCTTGACCTATAGCTTGCGTAGTATTACCTTCTGCATGAGATGATGACCCATTTGCTCTAGTGTCAACACCTTCTGCATGTGAGTAATTACCGTTTGCTTCTGTTCTTAATCCTTCTGCATGAGCTACTGATCCGATAGCTTTAGTACTTTGACCTTCTGCATGGGAGTTGTTCGATTCAGCAAGCGTACCTGCTCCTTCTGCGTGTGATGCATTACCTTTTGCTGTAGTGCCACTGCCCTCAGCATGTGCGTTAGTACCTAATAAATAGAGCGTGTCACAGCCGTAATTGAATGTTGAGAGTCAGCTACCGCAAATAGCTAACTCTCTTTTTTATTGCTTAAAAATCGAAATTGTTTAATGGATTGTACTTATCATTTTCTTGTTTTAAGTGACTTCCCCACAAATTTACATAACGTTGAGTTGTAACAATATTTTCATGTCGCATTAACTTCATTATCGTAAAACTGTTTACATTTGATTGGACAAGATTTCTGCAGAAAGTGTGCCTAAACGTATGGGGACTAACTCGCACATCTTTAAAGTTCATCTTTTGCTTCAGCTCTCTAAACACATAATCAATTGTATTGATTGTAAAAGGTTCATTTTTATTAGTAATAAAGACATCTCACATTCAGTTTTACAACTGCTTCTTGAAAACGCTCTAAATGCTAATATCTCTTTTGTTAATTTATCCGTTAAGAATACCGTTTTACATTTCCTACTCTTTCCGTGTACTTGTAACGTTTGATTTTTAAAATCTACATCATCCCATTTCAAAATTATCAGTTCCTTCCTACGAATGCCTGTCCCTAGCAGTACCAATACGATCAAAAGATTACGATAACTACTATAAGATTGATGCCGTTTCCTCTGTACACGATAAAACGCTAACATTTGATTAATTTGATTGTCTGTAAACGTATCAATTTTAATATCCACTTTTTGAACTTTAATCTTCTTTGCAATGTTTTCCTTTACGATACCCTCATCAACTAAATAGTTAAAAAAGGCTTTAGCACGTAAAATAATCGTATTTATCGTGTTAGGCTTTTTGTTTTGTTGTTGACACATCACAAGATAGTTTTTTAAGTGATTGCGATTTACATCTTCCACATTGATTGCGCCCTCATCAATGCAATACTCAATGAACGGCTTAATCATGTATTTGTAACTATTGATATTTGCTTGAGTCGTATTGTTGAATTTTCTGTCAGCAATAAAATCATCATAAGCAAACTTTAACAGCATAAAAAAATACACCTCTCCTCATCTAAATTAATAGACAATAAGAAGTGTATTATTGGTAACAAATAAACTGTAAACTACTCAACATCTTATCATGTGCTTCAAACCCTTGGTACGACTGGGTTTCTAAAACAAATCCCTCAACTTCTCATGATAAGATTATTTAATTAAATAGAATTGTAACATGAACAATTAAGAATATCAATAATACATAGAATATTTTGTTATTAATCATGCATGTCATTATGTAATTTGTTTAACACTAATGTTAAAGTTATGTCTACATATTTTATGGTAAACAAGCTGTAATTATGTTAACATATACCTTTAGTAACAGAGAGGAACGTGAATAGTTTGATTAAAATTGAATTTCCAAAACCAGATTTAGTTATTCGCCAACGCGAGCAAGATTTAAAACCAGGTGATGTGCCAATCACACCGTACTTTGGTTTTATTGATTTCCATAAAATCACACGTGAAAAAGGCGGCATTTTCTTATTCTACAATGAAGAGAATGAACTATTATTTGTCGGTAAAGCGCGTAAAATTCGTCAACGTATTAAAAAGCATTTTGAGGACAATGTGTCACCGGTGAAAAATCATCGTGATGAAATTTTCAAAATTGAAGTGTATGAAGTAGAAGATCCAATGGAACGTGAAATTTACGAAACGTACGCGATCAATTCATTCCGCTCTAAATACAATGTTGATAAAGTTTTTTATTAATATGAAAGTTATTGGTTAACAAAAAATAAGAATCAGCTCGCCGTCTGTAATGTACATGATGGCAAGCTGATTCTTTTTTATATTTTTACTCTATGAAAAAGGCTTTACGTTCTTTAGTAATCCATTCCTCAAGCGCTTTATCATCACGCTTTAATAGTCGATTAACAAGCACGTCATGCCATATATAATCCTCTAATAAATAGATATGAACTGGATCATTTGTAATAAAAGACATTTCTTGATTTGACGGTGAGTGACCATAAATCATCTCTTGACCATCTACAGACAGGATAAACCAATGTGGTGTTGAAGTTTTCCTAGTATATTGTGTAATGCGATGCTGGTCAATGGATGCAATATTTTCTTCTACATATAATGTAATGCCATGAACCGGTATATTTTGCGCAACCTCATGTAGATCTTCTCGCAATTCATCGTACATATCTTCCCACATCGATAATATGACTTTTTTCTCCGCTTTTTTTAATAACGACTGACAGTAATTGACGATTGCCTGCTTTCCTTTAAGCATTAGCACCTTATGCTCCGCTTCCTGCTCTTTTACCTCTAATTTTTCTAATTGATCACTAATCGACGTGAAATTCGATTGCCAGCGTTGCTGAATTTGTTGTAACAACACAGCGACAGGAATGGAAGAGTAAGTCGTTTGATCTGTAGTTTCTTCTTTTAGTACTAACCCTTTTTCAACAAGTACATCTAGTATGTCATATATTCTTGCACGTGGGATACCGGAGTTTTTACTTACTTGATAGGCACTTACATGACTATTTTGTACAAGCGCAGTATAAGCCTTTGCTTCATATTCTGTGAATCCTAGTTCTTTTAATTGGGCGATTAATAAATCCATCGAATCCCTCCATTTCCTCTATTATAAGTTAAGGCAATGAAGATAAGCCAATGAAAAAAATTAGTCTTTACAGCTACGTAAAAATTAGTTACTATTTCAGTAGTAACTATCCAAAGAGGTGCAAACATGCTATTTGAAGTAGATTTAAATGTAGTAATATTATTAATTTCTTTTGGTTTTTTAGCTGCGTTTGTGGATGCGGTTGTCGGTGGCGGTGGCTTAATTGCCTTACCTGCTTTAATGTTTGCAGGTTTAAATCCAGCTGCAGCTGTAGCTACCAACAAGCTTGCTGGTACCATGGGTTCTTTGACATCAACCATTTCCTTTTATCGTTCCGGTCAGCTAGAAATTCGTTCGGTTATCAAGTACCTTCCCCTAGCCTTTGTGGGATCACTCTTTGGTGCATGGACAGTGCATTTAATCAATCCTGAATTACTAAAACCACTTATGCTCATAATGCTTGCAGCTGTTGCAGTCTATACAATCTTAAAAAAAGACTGGGGTTCAGTAGCTACAGTCAAAAATTTAAAGTTTACACACTTAGTTTTATTCATGCTGTTGTTATTTAGCATCGGGTTTTATGACGGATTTCTTGGTCCAGGAACCGGCTCATTTTTAATTTTTAGCTTTTTATTAATCGGCTTCGATTTTTTAAAGGCAGCAGGAAATGCCAAATTTTTAAATTTAGCAAGTAATTTTGCTGGTCTTTTAATGTTCACTTACTTAGGTCAGATTCATTATGTATATGGTTTACTAATGGGTATAGCTCAAATTGCCGGTGCACTTGTCGGCTCACGTATGGCAATTAAAAAAGGTAGCGGCTTTGTTCGAATATTGTTTATTATTGTAACGATTACATTGTTAACTAAAAATGCATATGATTACATAAAAAACGCCGTAGATATCTAGCTCTACGGCGTTTTAGCTTTTCGACAAACTTTGGCTTACTATTCCTTTAATTCGGAGGGGCAATCTGTCGCTTCGGAGGGGCTATCCACGACTTTGATGAATCTTTCCATCATTTCAGAGGTTCTTTCCACGACTTTGGACGTTCTATCCGTCGCTTCGAGGGTTCTTTCCGTCGTTTCAGTGCTTCTATCCGTCACTTCAAGTTGGTTCTATCCGTCACTCTAATTGTCTACAATAGAGTTTTCTTAGTTAAATAAATAACTTTTCATCTTTAAATTTATGACTTGTTAATAAACTAACAATAACAAATATCAACAATGAAGCGGCAATCGGAATTGTCACGGTATGCATGCCAAAGACAGAAGGATAAAAACGATCAATGATAATATATAAGGTCATACCTGAAATCATTGACGCAATCGCACCATATTTGTTGGCCTTTTTCCAATAAAGTCCTAATACGACGGTCCAAATAAAGACTGCCTCAAGTCCACCAAATGCAAATAAATTAAGCCATACTAATAAATCGGGTGGATTTAGTGCAAAAATGATAACGACTAAACCAATCACAGTTGTAACAATAAAGCTTGCACGCTTAATTTCCGTATCATTAGCTGTTGGTTTTATATAATTTAAGTAAATATCTTTCACTACAGTGGAGCTTACAAGCATAAGTAGTGCATTAACTGTAGACATCGTTGCTGCCATTGGTGCTGCTAAGACAATACCAGCTAAAAATGGCGGCAAAACCTTTAATGTCAGCAACGGCATGACTTTATCACCAATCTCAATACCTGGGATCACTGGCCGTGCAAAAACACCAATTAGATGCATCCCAAACATAATTGTCCCGATGGCAATAGTGCCAATGATAATGGCTAAATGCATGCTTCTTGAATCTTTATAACTCATGGCACGAACTGCGATTTGTGGAAGTCCCACAACCCCAACACCTATCAAAATCCAAAATGTAGAAACGTATAATGGCGTTAATTCACCTTCTGCTCCGAATGGAGACACAAGATTCGGATTCTCAGCGACTAGTGAGGCCATAATATTATCGATTCCTCCACCAGCGATGATTGTCCCAATTAATAAAATAATTGTTCCAATGACCATAATCGACCCTTGCACCGTATCTGTCAATGCAACAGCACGGAAGCCCCCAATAATAACGTACACTAAGACGGAAATCGCAAAAATAAAGAGTGCGGTTGTGTAGTTTAAGCCAGTTAATGATTCTATTAATCGTGCACCACCTACCCATTGTGCCATCATTGCAGAAAATAAAAAGACAATGATACTAATGGCTGATAGGATGACAATGGCATGACTTTTATAGCGTTCTCGTAAAAAGTCAATTAACGTGATGGCTTGATAACGTCTTGCGATAATAGCAAATTTCTTCCCTAAAATCATTAAAACAAAATAACCTGCTGGAAGCTGAGCCATTGCCAGTAACACCCAGCCAAGCCCTTTCGTGTAAGCAACACCTGGACCACCAATAAAGCTACTTGCACTACCGTACGTAGCAATCATTGTCATCGCAAGGATGAAGCCTCCCATTTCACGACCACCGAGGAAGTATTCCTGTAAAAATGAATTGGAAGAGCGTATATGCTTATTTGACCAGACACCAATACCAAAGATGATGACTAAAAATAATAGCAGTGGAAAAATAACTTGCCAGTGCATTATTGATCCACCTCCTCATCGTCAAATGGTACCTCTTTGAAAAAGAGCTTCATGACGACCCATATTAAAATAATCATAAAGCCTGTCCCTGCAATACAGCTATAGAAAAACCATGCAGGGAAACCGAATACATACGTATAGCTTGTTGGATCACCTGAGCCTAGTCCATAGGCAAAGCCGAACCAAATCGCAAAGTTAACGATAACAAGCCCGATACCGATAAGCGCTTCTCGATGCGCAATTTTAAAACGTTGATCTTTCAAAATATAGTCCCCCTAACCTACTCTATTTTACTGATATGTTCGTATTATGGGAACCTTTGTGAAAAAAATAAATGTTTGATTGAAATAAGAATTAATTCGTTCCTTTTCTCTCGGGACATTATTTAGATTTTTTCGAATCGCCGTTACAAAAAAAATGAAGACAACATGAAAAGACATGAGTCCGATACAACAGAACTCATGCCCAAAGCGCTACTTAATTTCACAACGCCGGTAGATTTATAGTTATAGCTGATTAAACCTCATCTTCAATTAGTAAATTCGCAGTTTTCTATTTTACTTTTATAAACACACTTCCGATATCAGGCTTAGATAGAAATTGTCAAGATGAGTTTGCTTTGTCATTTTAAAAATCGATTAAATTCTTATTGGTTTTTTACTAAAAAGTGGACACGAAAAGAAGAGTATCATCAAATGGCACAATAATTATAGTTATCTACATATTTCTCATCTCATGGATTTTTTGCAAGGTATTAAGGTGCATTGATTTATCTTCCGGAGACGAAGCGAATTTATACCACTCCACAAGCCTGTATCCGAACATAGCAAGGATTAGTTCATAGATACAATGTTCGGATACATGGGACACATCCGCATATTCCGAAAAACCCTTGTAATATGCCGGAATGCATTTTTGGTAGTATTCAATCATGTGACAGACGTCCGCTTCATCAGTTATTAAACTCGCGATATCCTCGCCCATGTACCCCCATCCGGCGGTATCCCAATCGATAAGTACGATTTTACTGTCCGAATAGAATATGTTTGCCACCCAAAAATCTCTGTGGCACAGCACTATTGGTAGCTTTTCAATTCGACTGAATATTTCGTCCGCATTGTTATCTAAGTCTATGAGCATTTTACACAGGTGCTTCGGGATTTCACAGTCATCAGAGCGTATATAATCATATAAAACATTCCATGACCGATAACGCAGATAGTAGTTTTTCATATACTCAACCTTGCTTAAATTGGACAAATTCTGCAATGCTTTTGGCCGTTCAGTGTACAATTTCCCTTGAAATCGCCCCAATTCCTCGGCTATACGTTCATACATTTCCGAGGTAAGATTTAAACCTGACACACCATCAATATATTCCATCCACAATTGAATCTCATCGCCATTTATTTCAGCGTGATAACACTCCGGCCAACGGAACGAATCGGAAAAAACCTTTTTGAAATCCGATGCATAGAGGTCGTATTCCCTTCTCCATGAATCCGGATCACCATAACGTTCAAATTTTTTCTGTGTTTTCCAAACCATCTTATACGGCAGATTTTCACCATCAGAGGTTTCAACTATGCCTGTTACAAGCCGAACAACACCTATTGTCCCGCCTTGCAACTCTTTAAGTTGATAATCAGCGCTGATTATCGTCTTACCGAACATTTTACTCAAAACAAGCGCCAGTTTTTCCGGCTTTACAAATTTTTCATCATGGTTGTTCATTTCTTGTATCCTCCTTTGTTACCCTTATGTCGCATGGCAATCGACTTTTGCCGCGCCCGTTTATCCATGAGGTACCTCGACTTATCATCAACAAACTTGTTTTCCCGCTTCTGTACAAGATAACGCTCCCAATGCTCTGGTGCTAACGATCTATCGGCAAGGGCGGCAAGAACTGCACAGCCCGGCTCCGTCTGATGTCGGCAGTCATTAAAGCGACACTGTGTGAATAATTCCTCCACTTCGTTAAATCCCGCGCTGACCCCGTCGTCCGCACCGAACAGCCCAAGTTCACGCATACCAGGCGTATCAATAACCATCGCACCGGAAGGAAGCATGAAAAGCTGTCGATGCGTTGTTGTGTGCCGTCCCCGGCTGTCGACCTCGCGGATAGCCTTAACAGTCATCACTTCCTTATTTATCAAGGCGTTTAGCAACGAGGATTTTCCCACACCGGACATGCCTAGGAAAACCACGGTTTTTCCTGGTTGCAGATATTCGCTCAACCCGTCTAAACCAATCCCAGTGTGACTGGAAACTGCGTGTACCGGTACATCAGGAGCAATTTTCTTAACTTCAGCTAACGGTTCACTGAAATCCGGGGCCAAGTCAGCTTTTGTTAAGATAACGACAGGCTTGCCGCCACTCTGCCGTGCCTGTGTCAGGTAGCGCATGATACGGCTGACCTTGAAATCCCAATTTAGGGACGACACGATAAATACGTAATCAAAATTCGTTGCTACGACTTGCTCCAGTATGGTTTTGACATAGCCTGCAGCGTGTCCCGAATAGTCAGCGCGTGAAAATTTCGAGCGGCGAGGCAGCAATTTGGCTATGCAAGAAGTACCACGTTCGTTGTATTGCAGAAATACAAAATCGCCAACGCACGGAAAATCCTCCCGAGTACCCGCAGTGTAGTAGAAAGCGCCCTTCAATACAGCCGTCACTTCTCCTTGTTCGGTGATGATGGTATATTGCTCTCGCTGTTGTTCCGTAACTCTTCCAGGTATTAAACCTATCGGTGGAGTTTCGGTTTCGTTATAGCCGAATTGTTTCAAATCAATCATTGAACCGATCCACTCCTAAAAATTAAAATTGATTTTGGGCATAAAAATACCGCGAACAAGAAGCCTCCTAAGAAGCTGCTTGTTCGCGGTGAAAAGCCAAAAGTCGACTATAATCAAAAAGAAATACGACCTTCATCGTATCCCGTTAACAGCAGTAATCACGAAAGGTTACTGTTTACGGCATAACAAAAAACACGGGTAATATTCCCGGTTGTCTCATTCCAAGCTATAATGAAAGATTGAAATTTACTATGCCCGATATTCGGTTAAGTTAAAACCACCAATACCATAAAAGTAGTCATTAAAAACATCCCCTTTCGCAGGAAAAAGTTGGAATACAATTCCACTTCTATAGTGTGCCATAACCCCTTGTGAGAAATCAACAGAAAATTTTGATTATAAGCAATTTTCATCAGTCAGTACCTCTCCACTCAATCCCCCAACTATTGCATAAAACACGAGAAAGCCACCTTCGCCCAAACTAAGCCCTTATGCAACTAGACTGCTTCGTTAGCTCAATAAGAATGACCTACCTTTGCAACTCAATGGCCCCAATAGTTTAATTACAATGTTTTCATAAACTTAGTATCAGAAAGTAAGCAAATATATTTAGCTGTATTTAAAGATACTAACGAAATAGTTTTCTTCAGGAAAATCACCAATATATTCTAAATCATTCCTTGCATAAAACTGTTTTAACTTTTCATTTCCAGCCCAACAGTCTAAAAATAGGGTTTTATCTAATCCTTTTGCAAAAAAACAAGCAAATTTTGTTATAGCGGAACCAATGTTTCTTCCTTGAAACCTGGGTAAAATGGCAATTTGGGATAGATACTTACCTTTTTCCTCTAGGGAAAATTCATTTATATGATCTATATCATATATACAAAATGTTCCTATCATTTCTTCTTCTACTAATAAAACGTACAAAAAGTTATTCTTTAATTGGTTTATAACTTTGTTGTTATCCCAAGGGTATTCCCATTGGTGTATTCCTTTTTCTTGCAGATTTAAAGTAACCTCATTCAATATATACATCACTTGCGAGAAGTCATCGATTTTGGCTAATCTAATTTCCACTATGTAAGTCTCCTTTGGTGGTTTTAGTTTTCACCAATTCTACTCCGTTAGTTTATTTACGCCTTTTTGCGAGTTAAAGGTGTTTCTGGTCGGTTAGGGCAATATTTGCAATTAGGGTCACTACATTTTGATTCAGTCCAACTATTACATTTAGGGCAAAAATAAGCATCAAAATCATCGTAATATACTAAATTAAACTTGCATTTAGAACAATATTTTTCTTGTTCAATTTGACCATAAAATTCAAAGTCGTCTATCATAACTTTTCCATATTCTTCAATCATTTTCATAAATATACTCCTTTAAATCATTCATTCCATATTTATGTATCAATTAACTATATTAACATATGTTATCCATTTATTGAGCTATCCTGCATCGTTAGTTGAATAACAACATGAAAATAGCCTATATCTTTTATCACTTAGGGGGGAAGAAATAGGCTTTAATGTACAGTTAATAATTGATATAAGCTTCTTTTGAATTAGATTGATGAACTAGCAAAATAGATGTTGTAGTAAATAGGGTTATTTATGGTAAAAAAAGAGGATAGAAAGAGCGAATTTATGTAAGCTCTTCTATCCTTTAATAAAATTTTATTGAAGTGTTTGTTCACTTTGTGTACTTGTTTGTACCTCAAATCGTTAGGAAAACCCAGCGTTTATCAACATCTTTAATATTGGAATTTTTTTAGTAAGCGTTGAAGCTCGTCTGCCTGTTGAGCCATCTCTTTTGCTGAAGAAGCCATATTATCTATGAAAGCTAATTGCTCCTCTGCTGTTAACGTAACGTGATCCGTACTTTCAGTTGCTTTGCTTGCAATGCGTGACATTGCTTCTGTGGAGGCAGTAACTTCTTCAACACTTGCTGACATTTGCTCCGTCACAGCAGAAATGTCATGCAACTGTGTGCTAACTCCCTTAATCGACTGCATAATCTTGTGGAAGGCTAGCTTTGTATCATCAACAACATCCATACCTGCCGCAGCTTCCTTCGAGTTACTAGAAATAGCTGTAATAACATTGGCCGTATCATTTTGAATAGAATGAATAAGTGATGCTATTTGATCAGCAGATTTCTTTGATTGTTCTGCTAATTTACGAACCTCATCTGCAACAACAGCAAAGCCTTTTCCTTGCTCACCCGCACGAGCCGCTTCAATGGCAGCATTTAAGGCAAGCAAATTCGTTTGATCGGCGATGCTTGTAATAACATCAACTATATTGCCAATTTGATTTGACTGATCACCTAATATACGAACCTGAGCCTCTACATTGTCAGATGATTCATTAATAATTGTCATTTGTTTTAATACACGATTCAAAGAGTCATTTCCTTGAGCAGCCTCATCACTCATTAAATCAGCTGCATCTGAAACTGTTGAAGCGGTTTCAGCAACTTGTTGGATGCCAATCGCCATTTCCTGCATGGCAGTTAAGCTATCACTTGTGCTATGTAATGTTGTTCTTGAACCATCCGCTAAATCTTGTAGAGTTGATGTTAGCTGTCTTGTCATATCCGCCGTTTGCTGTGATTTAGATGTTAAGCCATCAGACGATACATCAACCTGTTTAGAGGACTGTGCAATTTGTTGCATTAATACTCTTAAACTTGTCAGCATTTTATTAAAGGATTGCGCAAGCTCACCTGCTTCATCTTTGGAATTTATTTGTAGCTGTTTTGTTAAATCTCCCTCTCCATCCGCGATGTCTCGTAGTTGATTATTGATTTCACGAAGCGGCTTCACAAATGCTCTTGTGAAAAGGAGGCTACCTAATACAGCAATAACAGCTCCAATGAACAATACCATAAGTAGCTTACCGATAAATGCAAAAATAATAGCATTAACCCCATCTATCGTTTCCCCGACAAACCACATCCCAATGATGTCTCCTTTTGTATCTTTAATGGGTGCATAGAGTGTTAAATATTTCGTTCCTACTACATCTGCTTCACCAATGAAGGTTTCCCCTTTTTTCATTACATTTTCAACGACTATTGGATCAGCATCTTTGCCAACTAAACGTTCTCCATTTAACTGTAGATTGGTGATAAGCCCTTTTGTGCCTTGGAAAATAGTAACGCCACCATCGATGCTTTCTCCTACCTCATCAACAAAGGCTTCCTGATCAACTATTTTTGTATCCCCTTTATAAAGTTCCCCATCTTTTATGGCCCAATCTCCCTTAAATCGTTCCTCTAGCAGCTTATAACCAACCTTTGAAATATGGGTGATGCTTTGCTCAAAATTGTTACGCATAATTTGTTTCACTTGTATATGGGAAACAAATCCAATCATAACGCTTAAAAATATGATGACTCCCACTAAAAGCAAATTAAATTTTGTACTAATTTTAAAAGTGCGCAAAAAATTCGTCTCTCCTTTCTCATAGTTATTAGGAATATTATGTATATAATGTAAGTCAAGTTTATTAAAACATTATTCTATGAATAGTTTCAAGACATTATCAAAAAATTAACAATTTTAATATAAATGAGCTGTCAGTTAGCGGTGGCTATGGGAAAGACAATGAATTCACAACGTAGGGGATATCCGTTAAGACTTGACGCTTTCCTGGGGGCTCGGGCTAACAGATATTTTTGTGAGACAGCGCAGTGTTAACGTAGCGACAGCGACACGATATTAGGCACAAGAGTCACTCAGTCTTCACTCCAATCAACTTATCCGCTTAACATATGTTTTAACTAAATGTTCCCAACTCTCAGTGGTGAACCATAATTCTTCATATATTAAGGGTAGTTTGAAATTTATGCTAATATATTCTAAAAAGGGAGAGAGAGATTATGAAACTTGTTTTAATATTTGGTCCTCAAGCAGTAGGGAAAATGACTGTTGGACAGGAATTAGCCAAAATATCAGATTTGAAACTTTTTCATAACCATATGACGATCGATTTGGTCGGCCATTTTTTTGGTTATGGTACGACTGAAGGAAAAAGATTAGTTAATTTGTTTCGCCAGGAAATATTTGAAGAGGTATCGAAAAGTAATTTGTATGGTTTAATTTTTACTTATGTCTGGGCTTTTAATATGCAGGAGGATTGGGATTATGTCGATGATCTTGTTAAGCTTTTCGAATCTAGAGGAGGTACTGTCTACTTTGTAGAACTTGAAGCTGATGTAGCAGAAAGACTGGAACGAAATAAAAGTGGTAATCGACTTGAACATAAACCTTCTAAAAGAAATATTGAATGGTCTGAAAATGATTTGAAAAGCTCGATGGAAAAATACAGATTAAATTCCTTAGAGGGCGAAATAAAATATGCAAACTACCTCAAGATCAACAATACAAACTTGAGTGCAGAAGAAGTTGCTTTGAGTATTAAGGAAGCATTTCTTATATAGAACTGAAAAACGCCTGGATATCCAAGCGTTTTTTATTTCGCAGCTTTCGCATATATTTGTAATGCTTTTTTATCAATTTTTCCGACACTTGTTTTTGGCAATTCATCAATGAAAATAATCCTTTTTGGAATTTTATAGCGACCTAGTTGCTTACTACAGATTTCTTTGATTTCCTCTATAATAGAATCTTCCTGAATCTTACATACAATAACCGCCGTCACGATTTCTCCCCAATAATCATCAGCTACGCCAATCACTGCGACCTCTTGAACTTGCTGATGGCGTAAAATACATTGCTCTACCTCCTGAGGATAAACATTTTCACCACCAGAAATAATCATCTCTTTACTACGACCGACAATATAAAAGTCACCATCCTCATCCTTCATCGCTAAATCGCCCGTTCTTAACCAACCATCATCAATGATTTTTTCTGTCTCCTGCTGGTTATTCCAGTAAAACCGAAACATATGCTTTCCTCTAACCAAAAGTTCTCCGACTTCGTTTGGCGCACAGCTTTCACCTGCACTATTCATAACTTTAGCCTCGTTAAATTGCATGCTCTTCCCCACGGCACCTTTTTTCAAATAGGCTGCCTCTCGAGAAATATAAAAATTATTTGGTCCCGCTTCTGTTAAACCATAGCCCTCTTTAAAAAATAGCCCTTTCTTAAAAAAAGCGTCATATATTGGATAAGGGCATGGTGCTCCACCTGATAAAAATACTTTCATCGAAGGGAAACTACTTCTCTCAAAATAATCCGTCTCAATCATCGCTTGATACATCGTTGGCACAAAAAGCGATATCGTTGTCTTATACTGATTAATCGCTTTAAGAGCGTTTTCTGCCTCGAACTTATCACCAATAACAACTGTACCGCCAGCCATTAGCAGCGGTATACAAAGGGCATTCAAACCTCCTGTATGAAACAACGGCATATAATTTAATGTACAATCACTATCACATAAGCCCCAGCTAATGATAGTATTAATAGCATTCCAATTTACAGAATTAAAGGATAATACAACACCCTTTGGCTTGCCAGTTGTACCCCCTGTATAAATCATTAGCCAAGGATCATTAAGGTCTACTTCACGAATGCTAAGAGTAGGCCCTTCAATAGTTAAACGAAGAGAATGCATGTTTTCGAAAGATAAAGGACAATTCATTTCTTCATCGTAAAGTAATAAAGAAGGCGTAGCATCCGTTAAAATATCATTTAATTCCTTCGTACTCATACGCCAATTTAATGGCACATAGATAAGTCCTCTTAATCCACAGGCGAATAAGACAGCAAAAAGCTGGATGTGATTTTTCGCAAATACAGCTACACGACTTCCTGCCTGTAAATTTCGGCTCTCAAAAAAATGACTCCATTTTGTGATTTCCTCTGTAATTTGCTGATAAGTCCACTGCTCCTGTGTTTCTAGATTCACCAATGCTATACGATTAGGTGTTAACGTTGCACGTTTTAAAATCCAGGATTGCTCTACAAACATCTTGAAAGCCTCCTTATCACATCATAATTGCTCCATCCACATGAAGCGTGTGACCGTGGACGTAGGAAGCCTCATCAGATGCTAAAAATAAATAGGCATTAGCGATATCTCTAGGTGTTCCTAGCCTTTGTAGTGGCACGATGGAGCGCATTTGTGCCAGCACATTTTCTGGCATTTTTTTCACCATGTCTGTTTCTGTAAAGCCAGGTGCCACCGCATTCACGTTGATAGCCTTGCGCCCCAATTCCTTTGCCCATGTTTTTGTCATGCCGACAATAGCCGCCTTTGTGGCAGCGTAATTCGTTTGACCAACATTTCCATAGACACCACTAACAGAAGATGTATTAATAATTTTGCCTCCACCGGCAGCAATCATATGTGGAATCACCTCTTGTGTACAATAAAAAACGCCAGTCAAATTAACATCAAGCACCTGGTGAAACTGATCCTCAGTCATTTTTGTTAACATTGCATCACGTGTAATTCCTGCATTATTCACTAAAATATCGACTCGTCCCGTTTGCTCTATGACCGTTGCCACTAGGTTCTTGACACTCTCTCTATCAGCAACGTTTACTTGCACAAATAATGCTTGATCCCCTAATTGCTGGGCAGCTGAAACACCAGCATCCTCATTAAAATCTGCAATGACAACGAATGCACCTTCTTCAATAAATCGTTCAGCAGCAGCATAACCAATCCCATTCGCAGCCCCTGTAATAATGGCAACTTTATTGTTTAATCGCATAATTTTTCCCTCCAATTTCTAAAAAAGCTTCAATTTCAGAAGTAAGCTGTGGTAAATCGTCAATTAATGGGGAGTGGCCACAGTCTTTTAAGTTGACGAACTGTGCATTATCACCTAAATCAAGCATTGTTTCGTCATTCATTCCTTCTGTTATGACGTAATCACGATCCCCTCTTAATACTAAAACTGGAATGGTGATCTGTTGTACCTCATGAGTGCCTTTTGCAACCTCATTATCAACAGCGCTAATATTAAAGACATTTAATGCATGATAAACTTCAGCTAAATTTCGTTGCGTCAGCATATCCTCCACATATGTCTGATAGTGTTCTGCGCTAGGCTGATTATGAGTGTAAATAAGTGCGTCCCAGACTGCCTGTAAGCCCTGCACATTTTTCGAATCGTAAAAGCCTTGTACTAATTTTGTTTTAGATGTATCCACGAGTACCTCTTCATAGGTAAATGCCCTCTTTAATGCTGTTTGATTGCCTGTACCTAAATCCGTGTAAAATGGATAGCCTCTCGTAGATGCCGAAGCTAGTAAAATAAGCTGCTGACAATAGCCTGGATACTGAGCGACAAACTGCATACATACAGCCCCGCCCGTTGACCAGCCAATCATGTCAAACTGTTTTAATTGAATAGCGTCCACAAAAAGCTTTACATCATCGCTAAAATCTTTAATCGCGGAAATTGGTTTATGATATGATGAACCACCAAAACCCCGTAAATCCATCGCATAAATTGTATATTTTTCATCCAACGCAGCAATTAGAACGTCCCAATGCTTGGAGGATGTCATATTGCCATGAATAAGTAATAAAACACGCTCTCCCCCTTGACGTTTACGATAAGCAATCGTTTCTCCATTTGATAGCTGAACAGTTTTTAACATTGCTATTCCCCCTTATCCCCATCGAATCGTAATAGCTCCCCAGACATAGCCAATTCCTGCACTAACAAGTGTAACGATATCTCCATCGTGGATACGGCCTTCTTCTAATGCCAGCTGCAATGATAATATTTGGTCAATCTGTCCGATATGACCATACTCTTGTAAGTAGATGGACTGCTCCTGCTCTAAGCCGAGTTCAGATAAAATATAATCATGAGCAGATCTTTTCATATGAAGCATCGCTAAATAGCTAATATTTTCCTCACTTAATCCACTTTTCGCTAGAGATGTTCGAATGACCTTCAAAAAATTGCTTAAGGATTTTTGCTCTAAGCGCTCCTTCATTCCAATCGGATCGATTACATCGAGCTGATACAAATTATTTTCTAAATCAGAAGACGTCAATGGTTTTTTTGTACCACCGACAGGCACAACTACATCTTCTGAGAACGAGCCATCCGTCATAATATCCGCCTCTAATAAATGATTTTTGTCATAGTTTTTTTGTAAAAGGATGGCACCACCACCAGCTGCTAAATTGTACATAAAGCGCGTTCGAGGATTGCTGTAATCGATAAAATCAACATTTCGATAGCCACCTGCTAGGAGTACAGTATGAATAGTATCATCCGAAGCCATTAAGCTTTTCGCTAGTTTTAGTGCCATAATGGTCGTGCCGCACCTTAATTGCACATCAAATGCCCATGCATTTACGGCCCCGAGCTCCTCCTGCATTTTTATCGAGGCAGTCCATAATGGATACTCCTTATGCTCCTCTCCCATATAAATCACAACATCAATGTCCTTTGGGTCAATATTAGCCTTGCGTATAGCGTCCTGTGCTGCCCATATACCCATTTGAACCGTATGGTCATGCTCACCAGGAATAGGCTTTTCATAGATGCCCATTTTTTGTCGAATAATTTCCTCTGGAATATTTGAAAGCGCCGCAATTTCTTTAGATGTCATTTTCGTTTGCGGAATATAGATTCCTGTACTTACGATGCCTACAGTCATTCAAATCGCTCCTTTTCCTGCGGCAAGGCAACCGATGATTGATCTTTTTCCTTGTGCTTTAATCGCCATTTCCAAAACATCATACGCAGTGACCCAATAATTCCTTTTGGGAAAAAGATAACAGCTAAAATATAAATAATCCCAAAGAAGATAATCCAGCGTTCAAATATTGGATAATCACGAGCTAACCCTGAAAGTGCATGCTGTGCATATTCAATAACAGCAGCTCCTAATAATGATCCAACTAATGTGCCGACACCGCCAATAATCGTCATTAATAATGCATCTAACGTAATGTCCATTGTCATCACACTCGTATTGACAAATCGTAGTGACACAGCATATAAGGAGCCTGCTAAGCTGGCAACAGTTCCTGCGACAATTGATGCAATCACTTTATAGTACAAAGTATTGTAGCCTAATGATTTTGTTCGTTGTTCATTTTCCCGAACAGCAATTAAAATTCGACCAGTCGGCGAGTTAACGAAGCGATATAGCGCAATAAAAATAACAACTAAGCATGTTAGCACAAAGAAATAAAACGTCATTCGATCTCTAAATATTTCTGGTGCTCTAAACGTAAAACCATCATTTCCGTATGTGACAGAACGCCATTTTTCTGCCACTACTAAAAATAGTCCCGAAAAGGCTAATGTCAACATCGCAAAAAAATGACTTTTTAATCGAAGTGTCAATAATCCTACTAAAAAGCTAATGAACCCTGCTAGTATCATGCCAAATACAATAGATAAGAAAAATGTCGAGAGTGTTGGCTCCATTTGTTTCAGCATGACAGCCGTTGTATAAGCACCTATACCAAAAAACATCGCATGCCCGAACGACACAATACCTGTATAGCCAAGGAGAATGTCATAGCTCATCGCTAAAATACCGAAAATAAAGATTTGAGTTAATAAAATAATGAGCGTCCTTGAATTATTGACGAAAGGGAGAATCACTAAAATAGCTAACATTAGTAAAAAGCATAAATGCTGCAAAGAAAGCTTCATTTTCATGTTGATCTCTCCTTTCTCATAGCAAATAAACCTTGTGGTCGGAATATTAAGACAACGGCCATTAAAATCATATTGACCGCGAGCGATAGCACCGGCACATAATAAGCCATAAAGCTACCTGCTAAACCGACTAATATAGCTGCCAGTAGCGAGCCCGAAAAACTGCCCATGCCTCCGATTACGACAACGATAAAACCTAAAATCGCATACTCCATGCCCATTTCCGCATAGATAACACCTGAATACGGAGCCATTAACATACCACTTAGCGCTGCTAATGCCGCACCAACCATAAAAACATATAAAAATACCCGCTTTATATGAATGCCAAGAGCCTGTGCCATTTCTTTATCCTGTACACCAGCTCGAACGATTAGCCCTATCTTCGTCTTCTTTAACATGTATTGGAAAATACCGAAAATGATAAAACCTACTACAATAATAAATAATCGATATTTAATGATAATAACGTCTCCAATTTCCCAGCTGCCTGATAAGTAACTCGGCGTTTTCACCGCTACACCATTTGGACCAAAAACAACTTTAATCATCTCTTGCAGCACGAGCATCAGCCCTAATGTAATTAAAATTTGCTGAATATGATTGCCATACACAGGTGTAATAATTAATTTTTCTGTAATAAGTCCTAATAAAGCACCTGTTACGACGGCACCTACAATGCCAATTAGAAAGCTCTCTGTAAACATATACGTAAAGATCCCAGCATAAGCCCCCCAAACAAATAAACCACCATGTGCAAAGTTCAAAACATCCATTAATCCAAAAATTAGCGTCAGACCGGCCGCCAGTAAAAAAATTAACATACCAGTTGCAAGGCCATTAATGACTAAATTGACGAATAGCTCCAATAAAGTACACCACCTTTATCCGATTCCAAGATATTTTCTTTTTAGTTCTTCATGATGGATAAGATCCTGCATTTTACCTGAATGAACTGTTCTACCATCATCAATCAATGTATACGTATCGCCAATTCGGCTCGCCATCATAAAATTTTGCTCTACAAGTACGATGGACGTTTGCTTTTTCATTTCAACGATGGCCTCCATTACTTTCTCTACCACTATGGGCGCCAGTCCTTTAGAAGGCTCATCAATCAACATTAACTTACTATCATTGATAAATGCCCTTGCCATGGACAGCATTTGTTTTTGACCACCCGAAAGATGTCCACCAGCCTTCTTCCAAAATTTCTTTAAATCAGGAAACAGCTCCAGCACATAATTTTGTCGCTCTAAAGTAGCAGTATCTTCTTTCCGCATGGCCACTTTCATATTTTCCTCTACGGTTAAATCTGCAAAAATACCTTGATTTTCAGGTACATAGCCTATACCTAATTTTGCAACTTTATAGGTTGGGTTTTTCTTAATAGAATGTGAGCGAAATTCTACCTCTCCCTTTGAGGCAGGCGTTAACCCCATAATCGTTTTTAAAGTGGTCGTTTTTCCTGCTCCATTTCTGCCAAGCAGGACACTTACTTGCCCCTCCATAGCCTCAAAATTGACCCCCTGCAAAATATGGTATTGACCGATAAATGTGTGGACATCATTTAATTTCAGTAAGGTGTTCATCGTACAGACCTCCTAAATATGCATTTTGTACGGTTTCGTTTTTCATGATGTCCCCTGGTGTTCCATCTGCAAGAAGCTGGCCATTAAACAGCACCATAATCGAATCCGACAAATCTAAAATCATATCCATTTTGTGCTCAATGAGGAGAATGGTTTTATCACCCTGTTTTTTTATGGTGCGAATAACATCTAAAATTGTCGGCACCTCCTCTAAGGACATGCCTGCCGTTGGTTCATCAAGTAAAAGAATTTCTGTATCAAGCGCTAACAGCATTGCTATCTCAAGCTTTCTCTTTTCCCCATGGGACAGCATTGTCGTCAGGGCATCTCTTTTGTTGTCCAGCAATACTAGTGTTAATAGCTCTTCCGCTTGTTCTGTAATCGCCTTATAGTTTTTATAATGGCGAAATAATTGGTAACGAACTTTCTCCTTGGATTGCACAGCCAAACGGACATTTTCTAAAACTGTTAAGTTCGGAAAAACATTCGTAATTTGAAAAGATCGCCCTAGCCCCATTCGGGTTCTTTCAACTGATGATTTTTGCGCAAGTGATTGTCCCTTGAAATAGACATCCCCGGCAGTCGGCTTTAACTCTCCACTAAGCAAATTAAAAAAGGTTGTTTTTCCGGCTCCATTTGGTCCGATAATTGACTTTAAATGCTTTTCCGGCATATTAAAATTCACATGGTCGACAGCTGTGTGTCCACCAAAACGAATGGTTAAGTTTTCTGTTCGCAAAATGGGTTCCATCGTATTCTCCTTTCTAGTACTTCTATCTCTCTTCACCCATTTTCATATGAAAGTGGGTGAAGAGAGACAGAAGAATATCTGTCTCGTAATTTCACTTATTCATGATCGGAGGTGCTGTTTCTTCAGGGCTAAGCTCACGAATTAGTACTGGTACTGGATAATCTACACCATCTTGTTTTTCAAGACGGATCGAATACATCGACTGTAATGCTTGATGATCTTCTTTTCGGAAAGTCATCTTTCCTTTTGGCGTTTCAAATGACATTCCTTCCATAATGCCGATAAGTTTTTCCGCATCTGTATCGCCATTTGATTTTTTCAGAGCATCTACAATTGAGATTGCTGCAGACATGCCTCCTGGCGTAAATAAATCCGGAACTTCATTAAAGCGTTTTTTATGTTCCTCTACTAACCATTTATTCACATCATTTTGTGGTAACGTATGATAATAAACTGAGAACCCTTCCATACCAATTAACGGATTCATAAATTTCAATGCAATAATATCTGGTGCACCCGTAGAAATTTTAATGCCCTTTTCTTGAATTTTTAAATCTGCAATTTGATTCCACGGTGAGTTTGCTCCAGCCCAAACAACAAATAAATAATCTGGTTTTGCATCAATTACTTTTTGCAAATTGGACGTAAAATCAGTTGCTGCCGGATCAGCATATTCCTCTAAAACAATTTCTGCTCCTAGTTTTTCCGCAGCAGTTTTAAAGGCCTTTACCCCATCCAAGCCAAAAGAATAATCCGGCGCAAATGTTGCGATCTTAACACCTTTTCCTGCGATCGCTGCCGCTGCAGCATAAGCATCCTGAGAAGAATTTCGACCTGTTCGGAAAATATATTTATTAAATTCTGAGCCCGTAATACTATCCGCTACCGCAGGCTCCACCACCATAATCTTTTGGTATTCTTCCGCAAGTGGTAGAACAGCAAGCGTATCACCTGAGCTAGAAGAACCTACTAAGAAATCAACCTTGTCATTTTCTAATAGCTTTGTCGCTTTTTGTACTGCAACCTCAGGCTTTGTTTCTGTGTCTTCATAGACAATTTCTATTTTCTTACCATTAACCTCCATCGTACCGCCTGTAGCATAATCAATCCCTAATTCAAAACCACGCTGTGTTTGTTTCCCATACGACTCAAGAGCACCAGTCAATGACGCAAGCACGCCAATTTTAATAGTACCCCCTTCCTCAGTAGTCCCCTTCGTCTCATCCTTTGAAGCCTTACCACCTGTTGAACTATCCTTCGACCCCTCTGAATTACAAGCCACCATCAACATTGTCAGCATCAATAAAAACAAAAATAGCCAATGCTTCTTCATCCCATATCCCCTTTCATAATGAGTTAAATAGAAAGCGCTTTCGTTGTAATATCATCACTATATAAAATACCAGTTACAAATTAGTTACAAGAAAGTTGGGGCAGTTTACTGAGCCAACTTATCTCTGTCACGAAAGTGAAGCGAAGCGTAGCGTAACGGCAGCGACAAAAAATCTTTAATGAGCTGCCCTGTAGGGGAGCTCATTTTTTTGCTACGAAAGTGTGTTTTTTTCAGGGGATGAAGGTTTATCGAAACAGTTTTGAGATTTATCGAGAACTTTTGATTGTTTATCGACCAACTTTATCGATTTATCCACCAACTTTATTGATTTATCCACCAACTTTATTAATTTATCACCCAACTTTCGAAAAATATCGACATTTACCTTCATGCACGCTATCTGACCGCACTAATATCAAAAAAAACGCGAGAAATCAATGTTTCTAAATTGATTTCTCGCGCTTTTAAGATTTTGACCAGTTTTGTCCTAGCCTCTATTCATTTACCCTATGCATATCTATACTTCTTAGCAATCGACTTATTTCAAGTAAAAGTATATTCAAACCTAACCAAACTCCTCCAAAAACAAAACCAGCAGTAATGTCGCTTGGAAGTTCATCGTTAAAATACAAATGACTGATTGCGATTAGTATTAATACAACTAGTCCAGTAACTGGAACGAAAGTGTGAATCCATCGACTTTCAACAAATCGAACAACAATAAAAATTGCGAAACCATAGATGATAAAATTCATTAAGGTTTGTTCGTTTGGAAAATGGTTTTGGAAAATTCTTCTTAAACCTTCTTCATACAGCTCTCCACCAACAAGAACTATCAAAAAAGAGCTTATTTCCATTAATTTATTTTGCCCCTTCAATAAAATCAAAAATAGAGTAAAAATAATCACAATACAAAGAACTAGTCTCGAACCCATTAATGAGAATATGTGCATAGCCTCTGACCAATTCTGGTTGAAAATTAACGGCATTAACATACTCACAACCTGGTTAAAAGCGGTAAATTCATTACTAAGGAAGTCTTCTATCATTCCAATCATTAAAATGATTAGCCCTAAAGTCAGTATTAAAGTCAGTGCTAATAGAAATGCAACTTTCCTTTTCGTATGGAATATTGTCAAAGTTACGTTTAATAGTTCGGTGGCCGACTCTATAATGAGGGCTTTGTTTTTTTTGAATAGGAAATAAACGATAATAATAATTGCAATAGCTATTCCACCAATAATGAGGTATTTTTTAATTGAACTGTGAAACATTTCCCATTGTGGCCCCAATATTTTACCGAGTGAAATAAATACTGTCACCCAAAGGAATGCCCCAGTATAGGCAAAAATAGCATAGGTTCTATAGGGAAGTCTGGTAATCCCAGAAAAGTATCCTGTAATATGTCTAATTCCAGGAATAAAAAAGGCGATAATCAATAGTTTATTGCCGTATTTGCTGAACCACAAAGATGTACTTTCTAATCGTTTTGGCCCTAAATGAACTCGATAACCGTATTTTTCAAAGAAAGGTTTTCCTAATTTATAACCTATCCAGTAGGAAATAGTCATCCCTAAACAAGATCCAAAGCCAGCTATTAATATGCTTAATATCCAATTTAAATCTCCTTTGTAAACAAGAAATCCAGTATAACTCATTAGCACTTCTCCAGGTAATGGGAGTGCGAGTAATTCTAGTAAAAGTGCTATAAATAATACAATATATCCAAATTGATCGATATATGCTGTAACATCGCCCATGGATCGTCGTCCTTTATTATTTTTTAAAAAGTCTTATCCGCCAGAAGCTTTAACTTTCAGATGATTATTTGTTTTGCTATAGATAAGTTAAGACCAGTTCCTCCTGTTTCCCGATTTCTTGCTTTATCCCCTCGAAAAAACGTTCAAAAATATGATTCATTTCATGTCGAAGGATTACTATACTATAATCTTTTACACGTATAATGGCAATTTTTATCTATATAAATCCGTATCTTATCATGATTTCACCATCTATTTCACTTGTAACAGCACAGATTACATCAAACGATATTAGTAAAGAAAATGGTTGGAATTAAATCTCCTAACCATCTTCTTTTTAGATTTACAGGAGAAAGAACAACATTTAACCTCTTTCTCCACCAACATCATGTGGTGGTTTTCTACCCTAGGGCCCAAGCGCATTGTCTAGCTGCTTATCGCTATTAGTTAAAAATCATAACTATATAAAAATACGTTAAGTTTTTCCTTCATTGAATCAAATTCAATTTCTTTTACATCTATACGATCGAAGTTTTGACTATCATAATATCCATAGTTACATCTAGTATCTGTATACAAATATAAAGATTTTACATCCATACTTTCCATATAATCAAACAAATGATTCATGAGAGCCTTTCCAACCCCAAGTCCTCTGGATTCCCCCGAGACAATGAATAATTCTATACAACCTTGAAAGTCATTTTCTTTTGCGTGTATCAGTTCTTTATATGCATCTTGAACCTTTCCAAATTCTTTCATGAATTTTTTATTTTCCTTATTAGTCATGAGTACTTTAAGTATAGAATAGGTAAGACTGAAAATATTATGAGCTTTCTTTAAACGGTTTTTGTCTTTTTTTGAATTGCCCAAAATAATACCAATAACCTTATTGTCTTTTTCTGCTACTTCGCTAAATGAGCTCTCTAAAATACAGCCGTGTAGATAGATGTTTAATACTGAATCTAAAAATTTCTTATCCTTAATAAACTCATTGAAACCAAATGCTTCACCAATCAATTCTTTAACGGATTCATAATCTTCTTTAACTAGACTTCTGTATATTACTTTTTCCATGTTTAAAAACTCCCTGTTATATAAGTAAATTTATTTAGTATTTCAGTGTAAATACCTTATTATGATATTAAGGTCTCCCCTAAGAGGAGAGTCAACGATTCTGTAAGGAAAAACATAAAGGAAGTGATTTAGGTGCAACATTTATTTCCTATTGGGGAAGTTTCGAAAATGAAAGACATTACAATAAAAGCCTTAAGATATTATCATAAAATGGGGATTCTTATTCCAAAACAAATTGATGAAACAACAGGTTATAGATATTATTCTATAGATCAACTTATTCATATAGATATTATAAAAAGCTGTAGAGAGTTAAACACAAGCATAGTCGAACTTCAAGAAATTTTTAAGAAATGTGATACTGATGAATTACTAGCATTTTTACAAATAAAAAAATATGAAGCAGAAGTAAAAATAAAGAAAATGCAGGAAGTCATCAAAACCATTGATAACTTAAATAGGAAGGTAGAAACTTCTAAGGATATCTTAATAAACGATGAAATAACCATTCAGTTCTTTGAACAGCGTTATGTAGTTGTAGCGCCTTGTAACGAAGTGGGAAGTTTACAGGAGTTACTTTACTATTCTGCCTTAGAGAAAATCATTCAAGACAAAGGTGGAAAAATGTCCATGGAAAGAGGGATCCTATATAGCGTTAATGCAGACTGGAATGTAGTACCCAGATATGTTTTTAGTAAACTTCAAGGCAACGTCACTAAAGAAGATGAACAAAATATAAAAATATTACCCAAAGGAAAATATTTAACTCTAGCTTATAGTAAAGAAAATGAAGAGGAATATATAAGTAAAATCATTAAATGTGTAAAAGAGAATAATTTAAACGTTAAAAGCTTCATTGAAGTGGAGTTATATAACGATTTCTTTAATACAGAATCTTATAGTTGTCAAATTCAAATATATATTGAAAATAATGAGGCAGTTAAATGTTAGGATTATGGTGAACCGTATCTTTAATAAGACCAAAACAAACTGGGTTCATCACCAAAAGTTAGTGATGAGCCATTATTAATCTAGTATACCGGCATCAATCCTATTGGTATTAGTGAATTTACTGTCCAAGATTATGTTCGATCTGACATTCGCAAACTTGATGCATTCAATCGGTACAAGGAGTAGCTGAAGCATTACGTAGAAGTCTTGTTCAATAAAATCATTTTGCACAAAAGCAATAATGAAGTACTTACGCTAGATTAATAGCTTTCAATTGGTTCATAGTTAAAAAATGTACCCTAAAATTAGATAACACCGCTCTGGTTTTTAGGGTCTCTTCCAGCGTAGTGACTTTTATTTGTGGGATATCTATAAATAGACAGAAAAAAATCCATTAAATATTGATTATTCATGGATATTATTCTGTCTATATTTGTTTGATTCATAAAAAAGAAAAGCATTTCAATCGATAAATGCCTTTACTCTACCCTATCCAACCATTCATGCATAAGACTATTAAACAAATTCGCTTGTTCAATTTGCAAGTTATGCCCAGCCTTATCTAAAATAGTGAAGGTTGCTCTTGGGAATTTATCTAAAATGGCAAAAGCGTCCTTATAGCCAACCATAGAATCCTGTTTGCCTAACAAAAATAAGCAAGGCTTATCAAATGAAATCTCATCTACAGGAAAAGAAAAACTATAGCTTTCTTGGATTTTTTCTAAAAATTCCACATCCGCATTTTCTATAGCTGCTAACACTTCATTTGTATAACGATGACAATTATATTCATCTAAAACAACTAGATGTGAGCTAAAATCTTCAAGTTCCTGTTTCGTTAATGTCGATAAAAACTCTTTATCCGCAGAGACAATACATTGTTCTGGCACAGTTCGACTTTGTTTATCTGGAATAATCAACGGACAAATAAACGTAGCCCCTAACATTTGTTCATGATACTCTCTCATAATTCCACGAACTAAATATCCACCATAAGATTCTCCTACCAATAAATAACGTTCATTTGGTAGTAAGGTATGAATTAATTCTATTACGGCCTCGAGCATTTCATCTGAGTTATTGATCTTTTCGTAGTCTGTCGTCTTGCCCATTCCTGGAAGATCAATATAAATTCGTTTCCAGCCCTCCCTTTCTGCAAAAACGGGCTCCATACATCCCTTCATTAGTCTATGATCAGGCGAATATCCATGGAGCATGACGATTGGTGTTCCAGTCCCAATAACTTCATAGTAAATATTCGCCTTACTTACTTTACAAAATGACATAGTAGTTCCTCCAATTTTTATTAGAAAAAATTATTGATTAATATATTGTTCATCAAAAGTTGCCATGGCTTTTTTCTTATAAGAGCCGGTTGATTGGAGTGGAGACTGGGCGACTCCTTGGGGATTAGCGATAGAGGAACGAAGGCTAAGAGCATCACATCCTGTGATAACGCCTTCGTGACCAACATCGGTGCTGCTGACGCTGCGTTAGCACTACGCTTTCGCGCAAAAAACATCTGTTGGCCCGAGACACTGGAACGAGCATCGCGAGTGAAGCGGCTCATCGGACGCCCCCAGGAAGCTCTGCTCTGCGCGAAAGCGAAGCGTCAGCGGCAAATGTTTTATCTGTGCGAAAGCGAAGCGACAGCAACAAATGTTTTATCTGTGCGAAAGCGAAGCGACAGCAACAAATGTTTTAACTGCGCGAAAGCGAAGCGGCAGCGATAAAAGCGCCCAGTCGGAACGGAAACCAACCCCACGTTATGGTAATGCCCCAAAAATAACCAATCACAAAATATACACTATCCCATTATTAAATCATAAACAACCATCGTCGATTCCATCGGTGTTGTATTTAGTTCTCTTTTTAATTGCTGCACACATTTTTCATACCATTTTAACGCAAGGGAGCGGTTTTGTAATTGATAGTAACTATACATCAATAACCGATAGCCTTCTTCCCATAATGCATCCTCACGAATTATTCTTTCCGCATAAAAAATAGCTTGCTTATAATTTTGTTGTCTCGTTGCATTTTGTGCTAATCTTTCCAGTACTTCAATATACATTGATTGTAGCTTTTCTCGATCCTGTATGAGCCAATCTAACTGCTTCTTTTCAGCATAAAGCACATCCGTATAGCTCGTTTCGGCAAGATGTAGCCATTTGTTTGACAATTGTGGGTCGATCTCCACCATCCCTAATTCATAAAAATAGAGAAAGCGTTCGACATCGATATGCAGGAAATGAATATGCTGTAATTGGTACATATTATTTTTGCGCTGAATGAAAAAGCTTTCTTGACGCGCATTTCTATTTGGCTCAAGAACCTTTAATAACGTATTCAACACAACTTTAAAATCCCGATCTAGTGAATCAACATTCCGCTCTGGCCATAATGCCTGTGCAATCTCTTCCTTTGGCGTAAAGCGGTTACGATGACAATATAAATAGACGAAGAGCTCCTTCGATTTATCGCGCTGCCATTCTTTATCCTCAAGCTTGCGATGCTTTCTTATTAAATCTAGACTTCCTAAAAAATTCACCTGCACTTCCTCATGCGGATAAACCATATTGTCCTCAACTTGAAAATAGCTGCGCATCGTCAAAATAGCAGCATTTTCCCCAGCACACTTTCTACTAAATTGTAAAAGCTCAAAAAAAATCATCCTATTTGGTGGACCGAGAATGGTTTTCCTCTGTAAAAAGTAGTCGTAGCCATTTGTGATGCATAACTGTGCAAACTGCTGAAAATAATGATTGAATTGTAGAGTATTATTTTCTTTGAAGGCGATCACAGATTGAAAGAATAGTACATGCATTTCACCATTTTGATCGCCACAGTCGTGGAATAGTCGCTGAGCCTTCATTAATAATTGGCGTGCTCGTTCAAATTCATGTTGAGAAAGAATTATTTTCACTTCAGCAATTAAAATAAGGGCAGTCATCCAAGCATCTTGTACTTGCTCCGTTTCCTGTAAGCCAAGTGCTACATACTTTTTTGCTGAGATTATATCTCCTTGCGCATGTTTGACAATCGCTAGTCCCATGTATGGCTCGGCCTTCACACGAGAGATATTAATAGTATTCATTAAAGAAAGTGCTTTCTCATAAGCATTACAGGCCCCATGATAGTCAGGGAAATCTATTAATAGTAGAGCATGTGCCTTGCGAATATAGCCAACAGCCTCAATAAAAACCGATTTTTCACGTAACCCTCTACGAATCCCATGCTGAGCGGCATACCAAGCATCCTTCCCTAACCCTAATAGCGCATAGACAAATGATGCTAACAGCTCACTCTCTCTATGAGTCGCTACAAGCTGTGGTGGTAATTCCAATCTCTTCGTTAGCAGTTCCTTTGCTTCTAGTAGCTGCCCTGTTCTTAACAATATTCGAACATCGACATTTGCTCTTTGTAGCACTTCCTCCGTTAAAGCAACCTCATCAGTAAAAATTTGTGCTCCTTTCGCCTTTCCTAAATTCACTAAATTTTCTGCATACTGACGTTGTAATTCAAGTAGCTCCTCTCCGTTTAACGGTGTATGATTCGCTAACTCTAATGCCCTTTTTAAATGTGGCTCTGCCAATGCTGGCTGAATGGTATCAAGATAAATATGCGCTAAACCTGCCTGCGCTTTCGTCATAAAGAGAAAATCATTCTTACATTTAGCGATGTTTGCACATTTTTCATAGGACTGTTTCGCTCTTTCATAAAAAGCACGATAGCGGTGGCACTCACCTTCAAAATAACACAATTTGTAATATTCTGTTTTTTTACCCGCTGTAAATCGATTTATTTTTTCTAATAACCACTCAAATTGCCCAGCACGTATTAGATTTTCAGCATGATTTTGTAATAGCTCACCACAAAAATCCTGATCATTCGTTTTAAATGCATGATGAAGAACAGCTTGTATATTGTTTTGTTTTACATAATACAATGCTGCTTGTTTATGCAATGCAATATACTGTGAAGCATTTTGTTGCCATTTTAACTCTAAAAATCGACAGAACAAGGCATGAAAACGATATAACCCATCCTTTGTGATAGGTTGAATAAATAAATGCCGCTGTACAAACAGTTTTAACGCCTCTACTATTTCTGTACCATAAAATTGTGTAATAAACTCCTCTGAGAAAGTGGGGAAAATCGCCAGCTTTAATAATGCCTCTTGCTCGAATGTAGACAACTTAAGGTAAACTTCCTCCGATAAATAGGTGAAAAGATCATTAGTAGAGATATTTAGCCAATGAGTTAATGTCTCATTGTTCCATTGCTCCGCTAATAAAGAGATGCTAATTGCCCAGCCCTCTGTAATTTCCAAAACCTTAGATATTTCATCTTCTGTTAAATGTACAGATACATAATCCTCGAAAAAGACAGCGATTTCCTCTGATGAAAATGCTAATTCTCCTTCTGAAATAACGAGTAATTTCTTTTGTAGCTTTAATCTTCTCGTAATATCCCAATTTGGTAACGTTCTAGAGGCGATAATAAAATGAACATTCGGTGGTGCAAACTCAATTATTTTTTCCATCACATAATTAATATGAAATTCATGATCAACAAGATGGTAGTCATCAATGACAATTAAAATCGACTCTTCGATTTCACATAAACTATTGACAAACAGCTTAAACCAACGATTAAGTTCCTCTATTTTCGGAAAACGAGATAATCGATTCCATGCATCAAATTCTTGACCGAAGCTTGGAACAATTCGTGTGATACTAAAAAATAAATGCCTTAAAAACGGCAATATATTATCATCTTCCTCGGACACACTATACCAGGAAAATTTGCTTGATTGAGCATGTAGAAATTGTGTAAGGATTGTTGTTTTACCATATCCTGCTCCACTATGAATAAGAGTACAAGTATGGTCTAGGTTTTTTTTAAAAGTTCTCATTAATGTAGCTCTACTAATACAGTGATTGGACGGACTCGGTGGAATACATTTTGATTGAATAATAATGTCTGTGGTCATTTGGTGAACCTCCCCCATTCAACTGGTTATGTAAGGTTACTAAATTTGAAGCTTATAAAAATATCAGGAGCTGTGATTAACCATTATTATCTACTTATGCTTTGAAGGCGCTGATTTCAACTTAAGGATGCTATTTGCTAAAAATGGGCATAAAAAAGCAACATAAAAACACCTTTAGAATAGTCAAATTATCAATAGTTTACCATATATTATATGTTAATTTATAGAATTCAATGTAGGTTATAAATAGTGTTTGATTTACACATCCGATAATAAAGCTTGATCATGCAAACAATTCAGACTCAACATAAAAAACTATTAGTTTAATAAAGGTTGTCACTATTAGGTATAGGGTAGATACTTCCTCCAATACTTCCAGGCTCCCATACAACAGCTGGTTTCTTCAATATTAAAGTGCGACCTAAGTTACCAATTTTTAAAACAAGCATTCATAGAAAAATGTCAACAAAGCTTTTCGGAGACTTTGTTGACATTTTAAGATACATCTCTTGCTATGACCACTTTATTTTTAGCTATTTATCTTGCGCATCATTAAATTTAATTCATCTGCCATTGTTTGTAGTTCATTCACGACTTGATTTAATGATTGCGTTGACAGGTGTTGGTTTTGTGCAGCATTTGCAATAACGGATACACTCTCTAAAGAGGCTTGATTAGATTTTAAAATGCTTTTAAAGATGCTATTTGTGTCACTAGCATGACTAGCAACGAGTTGTGTAGCATCTGAAATTAGCTCTATTTCATCCTCCACTTCTTGCATAGAACTTAAAATGACATGAAATAAATCCGCATTGCTGATGATGGTAGTATTTCCAATATGAATCTCGTCCAATCCTGACTCCATTTTCTCTGCAATTTGTTGTACCTGTAAGTCAATGTTTTGTAACACATTTTGAATTTCTATAGTTGATGTCGTAGAATGTGTGGCAAGTTTTCTTATTTCATCTGCTACAACAGCAAAACCCTTACCATGCTCACCTGCACGAGCTGCTTCAATGGAGGCATTTAAAGCAAGAAGCTTTGTTTGCTCTGAAATTTCTTCGATTTCATGTAAGGATTGATTAATTCGATGCGATTGATTTGCTAACTCTACAACTAAATCATTAATCGACTCAATTGATTCTGTTATGACTTTCATCTGTGTCGAAACTTTATAGATCGATTTTTCGCCTGCTGAAGCTTGCTGTAAACTATGCTTTGCCCTTGTTGCCACTTGGTTGGCACTTTCTTGAATATGCCTAAATTTAGCAAGAAGTTCCTCGTTTTTAATAACACCTTTTTGCAGCTCGGAGGATGTCAGTTTTAAATCATCTTCATTACCTCTAATAGCAGCAGTAATATTATGGCTAGCAGTCGTCATTAACTTTGAGTCCTTCGCTAGCGCATTCGAATGCTCGTTTACAACTAAGCCAACATGCTGCAACTCCTTTAATAATTTTTGCAATTCTGCAGCAGATTCCTCTTGATGCATACGCAAATAATGTTCATTCTTTTGTGTTTTCCGGATAATAATAATCGTTGCAGCGCTAGTTAAAATTAAAAATACTGCATGAATCATTAGCAATGTAAACAAATAAGAATCCGTTCCACAAATGAGCTCAGGGAAAATAAAATAACCAGCTAAATGCTGAATGGCAAAAAGAGTTGTACTCACTAAAACTAAGCGAACATTTTGGAATGTACCGATAAAAGCCAGTACCATAAAGATTGAGAAGTGATACTCGACTAATCCGTTACCCGATGCAATTATGGCAATACTTCCAAATGTCAATGTTAACATTAGTAAAAAAGGTAAGTGGACACTTTTTTTGTTTTTTACATATAATATCCAAGAGGCTAGACATAAAAAAATGGGAAATAGAAGTAATATTAATAAAGAAATTGTATAAGAAGCTGATGTATCTATGTAGCCATTTAATGAGATTGTATGCTCCTCTAAAAAATTATAACTTTGATGTATTACATATACAATAATCGCAAGGACAACCACAGCAGTTGTAATTTTTAAAATAAGGCTATTTCTTTCCAACAAAACTTTTTCTTCGTTCAATTATAACACCCTTTATATTTTAATAATTAGAATTATTTTCATACAAAAGCTATTATCGGCTATCTGCACTAGATATTTTATAATAATTATTAAATAGAAACAATTAAACTAAAGAGATATTCATTTAATGTAATTCCCTAAATACCTATTTAGGATAAAAGAAAAGTACTTTTTCAAATATAAAAATGACTTATTTACAAAAAAAAACCGATTATCATTAATTAGATAATCGGGCTTTTGAACAATCAATTATAAAAGTTCTTTACGTAATTCAGCAGCTGATTTTGGTGATAACAGACCGAATGGGATATCGAATACTGTTTTTGCACCTTTGTCTCCAGCTTGGTTTAAGCGATGTGCTGCACGAGCAAATGCTACTAGAACACTAGACGTGAAGTTTGGATTACTTTCAAGCTTTAATGAGAATTCAAGAATTTGTTTATCACTAGCGCCGCTTTCACCGCTGCGAATAACGAATCCACCGTGTGGCATACCTGTGTGGTTTGCTTTAAATTCCTCTTCAGAAATAAAGTTTACTGTAGTGTCATACTCATCAAAATAGTTTGGCATCGTCACGATTTCTTGCTCAACTTTTGCTGCATCTGTACCTTCTGCAAGAACTACCCAACATTCACGTGCATGTTTTTCACGCGTTGTCAGCTCAGGATTTTCACCGTTGCGAACACGATCTACAGCCTCTTTAATAGGTAATGTGTATTGTACAGCATTTTTAACACCCTCAATACGACGTATAGCATCTGAGTGACCTTGACTTAAACCGTCTCCCCAGAAAGTATAAGTTGTGCCTACTGGTAGAACCGACTCCCCGAGTAAACGATTTAATGAAAATAAACCTGGATCCCAGCCAACTGAAATGACTGATACTTTACCGGATTTTTGTGCCGCTTCATCTACAGCTTCGAAAAACTCAGGGATTTTCGCATGTGTATCAAAGCTATCAATTGTATTAAACCATTGTGCAAAGTGTGGTCCTTGCTCAGGTAAATCTGTTGCTGAACCACCACATAAAATCATCACATCAATGTCATTTTGGAATTTTTCAGCATCATCCACTAAATATACGCTTGCATTACTTGCAATGTTTACAGTTGAAGGATCTCGACGTGTGAATACCGCTACTAATTCCATATCTGGATTTTGTGAAATAGCATACTCTACACCGCGCCCTAAATTTCCATAACCTACAATACCTACTCGAATTGCACTCATTAAAAATTCCTCCTCACGATTACGTGACAATGTGAAGTCCTTCACGTTAAATCTACTACTATAATACGTTGTGTTGGGAAAATTCACAATAGTTCGAGTACGTGTTTTTCTCTTTAAATTATACAAATTTTCTATGATTTCTATTCGTTAATGGTATGAATACGGTTACATTTTACTAATCTAACATCTTTCAGTGGGTGTACAAACATCCGCTGAAATAGAGGAACGCAGTCTAAAAACGCCACGTCCTGCGGCAATTCATCTGTTGCTGTCGCTTCGCTTTCGCACAAGGCCAAAGCACAAAGCCGATTCCGGACGCAATTAAGCCGAGGCATAATTGATTGACTAACTTTTAAGTTTTCGTTAAAGCCTTGTAAATGAATACTTTTCCGATTGCATGTCTTGTACAATAAAACTAACGACAAAGGGGGCATGTTGAATGAAAGGTATTTGTTATTCACCTAGCACAACATTAGAACAAGGAGAATTACTTGCTCGTCCATTCCAAAATGCACAAAAATCTGCTGAAGCTCGTAAAAACATTGAAGCTAAGGCAAAGAACAAAAGATTTTTACCCGACAAACACCAACGTATTGGGGTTATACCTTTTGGCGTTATAGAAGAAACCCTGAATATTTCCTCACAAAACCAAAGTGTCCATCAGATTAACTTCTATCATAGCGGCAAGGAGATTGCACGCTGGTTAGTTAAAAAAAGTGAATACAATAAGCTGTAGTATTCCCTACAGTATCTCGTGTGCCAATTCGGAAAGACGCTTTTCATCCATAATGTGATAGCCATTCTTTCTCTTCTCTAAAATCTTTTCGTCACAAAATTGTGCAAGTACATATAATAAATGTCGATATGAAACCCCTAAATATTCACAGATTTCCGTATGTTTTTCTTTATAGATTCCTTGATCTGACGATAATTGGATAAATGCAGCAAGTCGATTTTCAAGTGGATAAGCTTGATTCTGAGTATATTTTGACGTCATTTTGGTCGCCTTTTCGCCTAAAAACACACAAAGTTTACGTAAAAATAGTACATCCGTGAGTAACTTTTCTTTGCAAGACTGTGTAATCGAAAAACAAATTGTCTCGGTTACTGTCTGAACTCCCTTCGTATATCTCGCCTCATTAAGCAACTCAATTTCACCCATAAAACGCGGTGCCTCTGGGTATTCGATAAGCGAGACCTTCCCGTTTTTATGCGTCATATATATTTTTGCTTTTCCTTCAATCATGTAGTATAACGTATCTGGAAATGATCCTTCTTGAAAAATCCATTCCCCTTTGTCAAACTTACATACTTCCAGAAATGGATCAATATCAAAAGAAAAAAAATCATCTATTGGATATTTATCGAGATAGTATGAACGTTCCTCAGCTGTCAGTATATGCATTTTTTACTCTCTCCTCCGAAAAAATGTGAGATATCTCACATTATTGTATCGATGAACGTGCTATTATTCAACATAGTTAATGGAGGTACGTAATTTTATGAACAATCAACGATGGCTTTCTCAAAATTTCTTTGCATTTTTTTTTACATGGGGTATTTTCTTACCTTATTGGACAGGTTGGCTTGTAGATGCCAAACATCTTACTGTTTCACAGGCTAGCGTCGTAATGGGCTGCGGTCTTTTAGCACGAGCAACTTCAAATCTATTTTTCTTCCCGACGCTTGCAAAATATGTGCATAATAAACGACTCACTACTATTCTGGCAATAGGTGCCCTGATCACAGCTTTACTTTACATACCAAGCACGAGCTTCATCTCGCTTTTAATTGTTACTCTTGTATTTAACGTTTTTTATCCAGCTCTTCTCCCTGCAGTTGAAAGTAGTGCAGCAACACTCGTACAACATGGACATGTACACTATGGTAAAAGCCGCTCCTTTGGTTCCGTTGGCTTTGTTATTGCAGTATTAATCATTAGTATGCTGACAGGTGCATTTGGTAATGAGGTTATCTTTTGGAGTATGGTGATCGGCTTAATCGGTATGCTGTTAATGCAACAAATGACTACACCAAAAGAGTTACTCGTTGTACCGACGAAAGAACAACGTGCAAAATCATTGTCGATGAAAACATTATGGACTATTAAAGGCTTCCCTATTGTTTTATTAGTCGTTATTCTGTTGCAAGGCGCACATGCTTCTTATTACAGCTATGGCTATATATATTTAGGTGATTTACATGTAGATCCATTCTATATGGGGATGATTATAAACATCGCCGTTATTTGCGAAATTTTATATTTTATGAAGGCTGATACACTATTTAAAAAATGGCGCTCGTCTTCTTTATTACTTTTAGCAGCAAGTGGTTCTTCACTACGTTGGCTTCTAATTTACCTATTCCCGAATGTCTGGGTATTTATCGCTTCTCAAACATTGCATGCATTATCTTTTGCTCTCGCGCATTTCGCTTTTATCAGCTATTTAACAAAAACATTGCCGAAGGAGCAAATTCCGAATGCACAAGGCCTTTACTCTGCATTAGCAATGGGCTTAAGTACAGCTATCCTTACATTTTTAGGCGGCTATTTATACGAGATTTCACCTGGACTATCATTTGCAGCAATGCTAATTTGTACTGTACCAGCAATCGGTATTCTACTTGCTACTAGAAATAAATATCAATATTAAAATAAGCAGGTGAGAAAAATCTCATCTGCTTTTCTATATGTTCACCTTGGATAATAAGAAAATCCAGGATATTTTACAACCGGCCACTTTTCCTTTCTCAATACGTTAAGAAGTTCAGGACCAATATTTAAATTACTTTGTACAAGTTCAGTTGGAGTAAGGGCCATCCATTGATCTAACGAAACATCCTGGAATCTATCACTTTTAAACATTTCAAGGAACCATAATGTCTCAGTACCGGTATTTTGAATGTAGTGACCATTTGCAAACGGTACGTATCCTACATCTCCTGCACGATAATCGAATGTTCTAGCCACACCATTTGCTGCAAATACGGTCATACGTCCTTGACCTTGAAGGTAATATTTCCATTCGTCATTATTCGGGTGCCAATGTAGCTCTCTCATTGCCCCAGGCTTAATCTCGACAAGCGCTGCGGCGATATTTTTAGAAATAGGAAAGATTGTCGAATCCACAATTCTAACACTACCACCAGGAGTTTTAATAGGAGTTTGTGCAAGCAGGCGATGCTTGAAGGTTTGGGGAACTGTACCGTAGGGTGATTGTACTTTTTGTGTGTCTATAGGTCCTGGAACTTTATCTTGAAAAATATAGACCTGTTCTTTTGGAATATGATTAAAAGCGCTCATCGGAACACCAAAATTAGCGGACAGCACATCTTTAGGAGTATGAGCAAACCAATCAGATATTGAAAATGTACTTAGATCTGAGAAATGTCCATCGTCAAACACCAGTAAAAATTCACAGCCATCTTCAAGACCCTGTATAGAATGTGGAATTCCTGGTGGGAAATACCATAAATCCCCCGGTCCTACATCAGCAATAAAATTACGCCCATTTTGATCGACCGCCGTAATGCGTGCATGACCAAGAAGCATATACGACCATTCTGCTTGTTGATGCCAATGCAGTTCACGAACTCCACCAGGTGTCAAACTCATATTGACACCTGCCAATGTAGTGGCAATTGGCAAATCACGAGCGGTAACTTCTCGAGACCAACCGCCATTTTTTAAAACCATATGCGTATCAGAAAAAGAAAATTTTAAATTTGGTACAAGTCCAGCATCTGTTTTTGGAGGGACAAGCATATCAGGATTTTCCAGATCCCTCATAATATCTCTCGGCCCTTTATCCAGCCAACCCGCCCCATCTTTCCGAATAGGCTGTGGTACATAAGAATAGCCATCTGTCTTCTGGAAAATGTTCTTCAGGCGTAAAATCGTCCATCACTAACATACCTCCAACAGCTAATGCCTCTAATAGTTGTACACATTCAATCGTTTTAGCAGCAGCTACATCAGCAAAAATAAATTGAAAAGGACCTTTTGCTACCGCTTCTTTCCAGTCACCTACTAAAAATTCTGCCTGCTGATGACGAATTGTTTGAGCAGTAGCATCGATTTTTTCCTTTGCATGATCCACTGAAACAAACTGTACATCTGGTGCAATGGTAGAAAGAATCCAAGCACTGCCTACCCCGTAGCCAGTCCCGACTTCAAGGATTGTTCCATGCATGATTTGACCAACAAGCACTGGCAACAATCTTCCGGCCTCATCTGAGCATGAATACTCGAAATTATGTCTTTGGGCTAACATTTTACTAGCCTTCACCAATTCCGGAATATATGTATTGGAGCGATATTTCGTTAACATAAAAACTAACCACCTTTAGGATTTTAAATTACATATTTGCTTTTTCTAGGCTGATTTTTTCGCGAATCGAAAATTGGGTAATTTCCTTATATAGATCTTGTTTCATTGCCTTAACTAGTTGATCTGCACTTTGTAATTCTCCGACTTCTTCTTAAACAATCAGTATTTTCAGAGCAACAATCTATACGAAAGCAGCTTTAATCAAAGAGTTTTTGTTATTATATCTGACATAGCGATCTTCAGTAATAGCTTATTACTTCGGCTACGTATAGAAACAGATCGCCGATTTTGTCACCCCAAATTTTTGTCGATGAATATTTTTTGAACTTATCAATTTTTGTTCTATTTATGACAAAAATTGATAAAAAGCAAAGAAGGCGGAAAACATGATTTAAATTGGGAACTATTTTCATGTAGATATGAACACAAAATACAGATTAAGTGAAAGATAGTAACTTATTACACTATAAAAACAAGCAAAATTAAAACAAATTTCTCGGAAGCAATAGCTAATTTACTGACTTTTCTCAATTTTTGTTCAATTATCAACAAAAATTGATTTCTTAATATTCATAACTAATGATATGTTATTAACATACCCGGGGAAAAGTAAAAAAAAAGAGGAACATGAAAAGGAGATTGATAGCAATGAACAAAAAAATGTTCGGAAAAATTTTTCTATCTTTTTTACTAATCGCCACTTTATTTGTTACTACATCAATTACTCCTTTAACTCTAGCACAGACATCAATACCCGAAGAATACAATGGTTTAGCTGAAACTTTTAAGGATTTTAATAAAAATTATTCAGAAATGCCTGAAGAAAAAACAAACGATTTAAAGAAAGAATTACTTACATTAATAAAACAAGGAACTATTAAATTACAGTCAAATGGTGAACTAGATTTCAAAGACATACAATCAAAGCAAAATGGCGAGAATAATGTGCTATATATGCCTATAGAATACAAAAACATAGAATCTACGCTAAACATTTCGGCCCTTACAGTTATCTTTGATAACAAAGGAGAACTTGTTAATTATGACGAAAGAAAAATTGTAGCAGATGATAAAAATTATACTTCTCAAATAGAAATCTATACTGATGGAGTATTAACTAAATCAGAAAATGTACAATTAACAAAAGAAGATTTTATGATTACACCAGAAAAAGAAAAAAATTCAGATTCAATCTTATCAATTTTAAAACTTGATACTGCAGAAGCTGCAGGTTGGGCATCCAAATTTTTTAATTGTTTAGATGATCAAGGTGTTCCAGGTTGGGTTTATAAAACACTATCAGTAGTTTGTGGAATTGCCTGTGCTACAGCAGTACTTTGTGTCCCATGTGCTGTAGGAGCTGCATTAGTATTTGAAGCAGATATTATGTATTGCGTAGGTAAAGCAAACGGAAACTACTAACGAAAGGAACGATAAATTATGCTTAAGAAAATAAGACTAATGTTATCAGGAGTTTTAGGCATAATGGCTTTTTTTTCGCTTCTAACCTTTTTAAAAATAATTGATATCCCTGATTTTATTTCAAATATCCCTTATTCTATTCCCTTTGTTTTTATTATCGTTTTATTATTAATTGTTTCATTATTGGAAAAAAAAAATCTTAATAAAAATATGTAATTCTAAAAAGAGTAAAGGGATTAAGTACAGCTATCCTTACATTTTTAGGCGGCTATTTATACGAGATTTCGCCTGGACTATCATTTGCAGCAATGCTTATTTGTACTGTTCCGGCAATCGGTATTCTGCTTGCTACTAGAAATAAATATCAATATTAAAAACAAGCAGGTGAAAAAAATCTCATCTGCTTTTCTATATGTTCATATGTTCACCTTGGATAATAAGAAAATCCAGGATATTTTACAACCGGCCACTTTTCCTTTCTTAATACATTAAGAAGTTCAGGACCAATATTTAAATTGCTTTGTACTAGCTCAGATGGAGTAAGAGCCATCCATTGATTTAATGAAACATCCTGAAATCTATCACTTTTAAACATTTCAAGGAACCATAATGTCTCAGTACCGGTATTCTCAATGTAGTGACCACTTGCAAACGGCACGTATCCAACATCTCCTGCACGATAATCGAATGTTCTAGCTACACCATTGGCAGTAAACACTGTCATACGTCCTTTTCCTTGAAGGTAATATTGCCATTCGTCATTATTCGGATGCCAATGCAGCTCTCTCATTGCACCAGGTTTAATCTCGACAAGTGCTGCTGCAATATTTTTAGAAATAGGGAAATTAGTGGAATCTACAATTCTGACACTACCACCAGGTGTATTAATGGGAGTTTGGGCAAGTAGACTATATTTGAATGTTTGAGGAACTGTACCATATGGGGATTGTACTTTTTGTGTATCTAATGGTCCTGGAACCTTATCTTGATAAATATAGACCTGTTCTTTAGGGATATGTTTAAAAGCGCTCATTGGAACACCAAAATTAGAGGATAGTACATCTTTAGGAGTATGGGCAAACCAATCAGATATTGAAAATGTACTAAGATCTGAGAAATGCCCATCGTCAAACACCAGTAAAAATTCACAGCCATCTTCAAGACCCTGTATGGAATGGGGAATTCCTGGTGGAAAATACCATAAATCCCCCGGTCCTACATCGGCAATAAAGTTACGCCCATTTTGATCGACCGCTGTAATGCGTGCATGACCAAGAAGCATATACGACCATTCTGCTTGTCGGTGCCAATGGAGCTCACGTACTCCACCCGGTGTCAAACTCATATTGACACCTGCTAATGTAGTGGCGATTGGCAGATCACGAGCAGTAATTTCTCGAGACCAGCCGCCATTTTTTAAAACCATATACGTATCAGAAAAAGAAAATTTTAAATTTGGTACAAGTCCAGCATCTGTTTTTGGAGGGACAAGCATATCAGGATTTTCCAGATCCCTCATAATATCTCTCGGCCCTTTATCCACCCAACCCGCCCCATCTTTCCGAATAGGCTGTGGAACATAAGAATAGCCCTCTGGCATGTTCTCCAATTATTCACCTCTTCATAAAGAAATCGTTACTTAAATATGTATGGATTCTTTATTATGATTATTCTTTTCCATTTAGCTTGGTTGCAATGATAGCAAAGGATGTTGGTGTTAAATAAAATCTCTGTAGCTCTCAATTCTTTTTGATTTAACCAAAAATCTCTGACTTTATCAGGCTTTCCTCTCCATTCTTCTGGAAAATGTTCTTCTGGCGTAAAATCGTCCATCACTAACATACCTCCAACAGCTAACACCTCTAATAGTAGTAGTCCTTCAATCGTTTTAGCTGCTGCTGCATCAGCTAAAATAAACTGAAACATCGCACCCCAAAATAGAGGCTTGCATCTATAAAAAAAATAAATATGAAACATCTTAATTTATTGTATAATAATACTTATAATTAAATAAAAATACAAAGGAGAGATGGTTTATGGAATTTATATTTGAATCAGAGGTTTTAGAAGATTACTTACTTGAATTAGATGTGGTTGATTACTCTAACCCCATTATTAAAGAGAAAATTGAAGAACTATTTATCTCAACTCAAACAGATATTGAAAAAGCAAAAATTGCTTTTGAATTTGTTCGTGATGAGATATCACATTCTTGGGATATTCAAGGAGAAAAAGTTACTTGTCATGCATCAGATGTATTGAAGTATAAACAAGGTATTTGCTATGCAAAATCAAACCTTTTAGCAGCATTATTACGTTCACAAGGTATTCCAACAGGTTTCTGTTATCAACGTTTAATGTTGTTTGATACACCAGAAAAAGGATATTCGATTCACGCAATGAATGCCGTATATCTTAAATCCCATAATAAGTGGATACGATTAGATGCTCGTGGAAACAAAACTGGTGTTAATGCTCAATTTTCAATAGATGAAGAAAAATTAGCTTTTCCAATTAACATGGAATTTGGTGAAAAAGATTATCCTGTTATTTTTATAAAGCCAAACCACAAAACCATTGCTGTATTAAAGAAGCATACAGATGCATTGGAAATGTATAAGTATTATTTACCTGAAAGTATATAAGGGAGCTCGAGTCCCTTATGCTCTTTTCCATTGTCGTAATGTTATTTTGAAGCATGGGCGTTAATTGTTATCATAGAATTCTCTGGAGTAAGAAAGGAACCATTAGCGACAGTAAGCACTGACTGATGCCTACCAATTTCAAAATATTGAACGACTGCACGCTTAACTTCACTTAGAGCATTTAATTCTCCTTCTAAATTTGTTCCTCTTTTTAATCGCGAAAATGTTGGTCATATGGCTGGTGCAAATAAAACCACAGAACTTGTTTATCAAGTGATTGCGAGCATCCATGCCAAATTGAATGATGTAAAACTGTTTCATACTGACCGAGAAAAAGAGTCAGCCATCTGATGATGTTTAGTAACTAAATCACGATACCATTCTTTCGTAAGATGCTCATATCCTTATCTTATTCAATCACCTCATCTAGAAATACTGTCTATTCTTATTAAGTATATTCGATATAAAGAATTTCTCTAAAAAGCAAACATCAATTTAACATTAATACCCATTAATTGTATACTTCTATTTCCTCAATCCAAGGGAGCTTCTACAAATGCAAGTGTGACAAATCATGTTCTAATCTTGTTAGAAAAACCTTTTCCGGCTAGTGTTGTGGAGGTGAAATTTTTACTTTATCCTAACTTTTGTTTCATCACATATATTTCATTAATTAATTGTAAGTTATGCGGATAAAAAATCATCTTTCACTCACACTAATAGTGGAGGTGAGATGATAATGGGTAATAATAAACATAAAAATAATAAAACTCAAGACAACAAAAAACAGCAGAATCAAAATCAAAATGCTAACAGAGAACGTAAAAATGAAAACAGAGAAGAGTTCGGTGAGGAAGTAGACTTCAGCCAAATTCAAAATGCAAATAAACGTTAGTATAAAAACTAGCCCCCAATATTCACTTTAGAAAAAGGTGTGTATTGGGGCTTTTCTTATTCTGCAACATTACCTTGATCCATCTCTTTCGATTTCTTAAAGTACAAAAAACCCGGAAATAATTCCGGGCTGATTAACACTTACTTTTTTTCCTCCATGACACACTGTCTCGCTTTCGCATTCAATCTTAAGAATAACCTAAGACAACCGCTTTAGCTTTCAGTTGATGGTTATTCAGAGTAAACGATCAATCGTACTCATCGGGTTAACCCTCCAGTCATATTGGTTGAAGTGAAATCTTTAATAGTATTGATTAATTATTATTTTTTATACGCTTTTTTGAAAAGTTTTTGTTTGTTTAGTAATAACCTTTATTTTAAAAATCTCTTTTCAAACATTTTTACAGCTGGAATGTTATTAAGCCCTTTTACATATATTTACTTTGGGATAGCTTACCCTATGCATCGCCCCAAAACGTCATTGTAGTTTGCTATCCCACTATTATTTTAAATTTTCCTCAAAGTGTGCAGTTATTCCGTATATAATTCACTGTACCAACAACACCGACATTTATAATTTCAACAATTTAGTGCCTGACACACCGCTAACTTATAAAAGTTTACCTGTTAATACCGAATATCTCTTTCTACTAACTCCTCGCAACAATGATTAGTTGTTTATTTCCAAAGTTAGGGCATTTTTCGGTTTCCATTTTATCAACTCCAAATTACGCATTTATTCCTGTTAGCACTCTCTAAAGCATGAGCGCTGTTTTGTCTTTCTACGAAGCATGAACTATAAATATGTAAAACGGAGAAAAGACTATTCCATTACACATTCAGTTTCGGTTATCTAAAAATAAACATAAAGGTAGGTAATATCATTCTTTTTACTGACAACTGATGTTGTCAGTTTTTTTATTAGTGTTCAGGCTACACTTACGAAATTTCCTCTCCAACTTTCGCTAGTGCTGTCATAATTTATGTATTCTTCTTATTATATTAAGAATGAAAAATCCCCATCGTCATTACACAATGGAGATTTCTTTTAGAATCTACCTAAAAACCTCATTTTTTCTTTCTTGCAATTTCAAATAGGATATTTAATCCTTTTTCCAACTCTTCATCTGTTGCATAGGCATATGATAATCGAATATGCTGGGTATCTTGAGGATCGTAAATATAGCCAGGATTAATGAGGACTTGTCGATGCAAAAGCTTAGTAAATAACTCTTTATCAACGATTGGATCATGAAACTTTAGCCAAATATAAAAGCCACCTTTTGGCTTATTCCATTCAGCAATATTATAGAATTTTTCTTGTAAAATAGCTTCTACATAATCTGCCCTTTGCTGTAATTTTTGGCGTAAGCTGACGATATGCTCTTCATACTTCCCTGATTGCAGCCAATGCAGCACAATTTCCTGTGAAATGGAGCTTGAACCGTAATCTGTTTGCATTTTTATATCTGCTAACCGCTCAATTACTGTTGTTGGACCGATTAACCAGCCTATACGAAGTCCAGGGCTTAATGTTTTCGAGACACTCCCAATATAAAGGACTTGACCGCTATCATCCATTGATTTAATTGGAGGCGTTGCCGCTTCAAAGAGCAATTCGTGATAGACATCATCTTCAATGATAGGAATGCGAGACGCTTTACAGGCTTGATAAAGTTGCCTTTTTTCAAGCGATGTCCATACCCCACCGGTCGGATTGTTTAATGTAGGAACAGCATAAAATACAGCCTGCCTTTTTCTTTTCCGCTGAGCCAATGTTTGTGCAAGCTGTTCATCACGATCGATAGCTATCATTTGCATACCAACAGACTGGAAAGGATGGACTGAATTTAAATAAGACATCTGTTCCTGGAATACGATAGAACCCTGCTCAAGCAGTCCAACAGCAATGAGTTGCAATGCCTGTAGTGCACCTGAGACAATACAAACATTATGTGGCTTTGCATGGATCCCCCTTTTTTTCACGTATTCGCAAATCGCTTCTCGAAGTTTATCACTACCTTGTGGTGATGAATAGCCTAAAGCTTTCGGCTGTAAAGTGAGTTCTTTCAATGATGCTTCAATTTCAGCAGTTGGCAATAAACTTGGTGCTAGCTCCCCAGTTCCTAATCGAATGACATCATCACGCTGCTCGTATTCATTAATTAATTGAATGGTATGATAATTCGGCTTATGAAGGCTTGTGTCAATATAGGTTTGCCAATTTGGTTGCGTTTGTGTAATTAATGAATTCCAGGAATTATGAGCTACAAATATACCTGAGCCTACCTTCGATTCCAATATTCCTGCCGCTTTTAACTCCTCTAACGCCTGCTGAACAGTACTTCGGTTTACCCCAAACTGCATGGCAAGCTGTCTTTGTGTTGGCAGTTTTGTTCCTGCCACCCAATCTCCTCGCTCAATATGTTGCGTAATCCACTGAATAATTTGCTGCTGTAATGTCATCTCACCCTGTCTACTTGGCTGGCAGCTCATCCTTATCACCTCAAACACTCGAAATTGGGTGGCTAAAAAACCATCCAATTGGTCGTTTTCTTTTAGTTATAACATAACTAGAATATTTAGTGAAAGGAGGGATTTTCAATTGGAAGCATTTCTTCATGGCATGATTTTAGCATTTGGACTTATTTTGCCCTTAGGCGTACAAAATGTCTTTGTTTTTTCTCAAGGTGCAACACAGCCACATCTATTTCGAGCCTTACCCGCCAGCATCACTGCCTCAATTTGTGATACGCTTTTGATACTTCTTGCGGTATTTGGTTTATCTATAGTCGTGTTACAATTTGAGTGGTTACGTATCGCCTTGATGAGTGTTGGGATACTTTTCTTACTTTATATGGGCTATTCAATTTGGCGCTCAAATCCGGCATCTACCGATAATAACGAAGCACTTCCTGTTAAAAAACAAATTTTATTTGCGGTTTCTGTCTCTCTTTTAAACCCACATGCTATTTTAGATACGATAGGTGTTATCGGGACGAGCGCTTTAAAATATAGTGGGACGGAGCAAATGTTGTTCACTGCAGCATGTGTTTTGATTTCTTGGTTGTGGTTTTTCGGTCTTATCATTGCTGGAGCATCATTGAAAAGACTTGATAGCTCTGGGAAACTTATGAATATTTTTAATAAATGTTCCGCTATATTCATATGGGCAACCGCTATTTATCTTTTAACAGGCTTACTGTAAATTTTGTTTTCATAAAAACGCTCAGGATACCCAAATCTTCGGGATACCTGAGCGTTTCCTCCGTCTACCGAGCGTTTGCAGAGCTTAGCGGAACACATCTTCTGCTGACCTAAGCAGTTCCCGAGCCATATAGTTTTTACAGCTTAAAATAAACAGTAACTTTTTCATCAAACACGACCGTCTCCATATATCGTTCACCTTGATCGACATTCACATAATGAATATCATTTAACAACACATTTGCCTTTAATAGTGCTTCGTGCTGCTGGATGATCATTATTGCTTTGGCACTTCCAGCAATCGAAATTGAAATATATTGCTCAACAGGAAGTTTCCATTTTTTGCGTGTATCTTGAATTGCGCGAATTAGTTCCCTAATTTGCCCTTCCTCAAGTAAATTAGTCGTCAAATGAACATTCATAAGGACTCGACATGAAGCATCTTCAGCTAAAATGTACTGATCCTTTACAATGGACTCTGTTAACACGTGTTCTTTTAACAATGTTATCCGTTCCCCATCAATCGTGAACGCAACTGAACCTTTACGTTGTAATATAATTTTTTCCTCTTCATTTAAATTCACTACGTAATCTTTTACTTTATTGATTTTTGGTCCAAATGCTACACCAGACGTTTTAAAATTAAGCTTATAATGAACGGTTTCGTAAGCTGAAAAATCATTTGTCCAAACGCATTCTTTTATATTTAATTCATCTTTCACGAGCTCGCTATATAGTTGATAATCTGTTAGCTCACCGTCAACAGAGACAATCATTTCACTTAAAGGTTGCTTAACTTTGATGCCTTGACTATTACGGATGCTGCGGCCTAGCTCCACAACTGTTAAAATATTTGCCATCTCTTTTTCAAGTTTTGGATTCATTAGTTGTTCATTGTAAGTTGGGTAGTTTTGTAAATGAACACTTTTCCCTGATAATTGTCGATATAAATCCTCTGAGATAAATGGCGTGAAAGGTGCTAGTAATTGACAAATCGTCGTTAGTAGCTCATACAGTGTACTATAGGCACCTCGTTTATCCTCTGACAATCCGTTAGCCCAAAATCTTGCACGTGAGCGACGGATATACCAGTTACTTAGCTCCTCTACAAGCTTGCCAATTTCACGTGTTGCTTGTGTAAATTGATAATCATTCATAGATTTTGTCACAAGCTGAATTGTATGGTGTAATCGAGATAGTATCCAATGATCTAGTTTTGTACGTGTACCAGTCTTATCTGCATCGTACTGGAAGCCATCTATTTCTGCATATAGTTGATAAAATTTGAACGTATTATCTAGTGTATCGACTAGCTTTGATTTCGCATCCATCACTATTTTTTTTGAAAACCGTTTAGGATTCCAAGGTGAACTGTCGACTAAAAATGCCCATCTTAAAGCATCCGCTCCGTACTGCTCTATCAGTTCAACTGGTTCTAATGCATTTCCCTTACTTTTCGACATTTTCTGTCCATGCTCATCTAAAACATGCCCTAGAGATAGTACATTTTTATAAGGTGCCTTGCCTGTAAATAATGTTGATACAGCTAATAAACTATAGAAAAAGCCTCGTGTCTGGTCGATGCCTTCGATGACAACATCTGCAGGAAATTGATTGTTAAACGTATCAAGATTTCCAAAAGGATAATGCTGCTGAGCAAATGGCATTGAACCACTATCAAACCATACATCAATCACTTCCGGTGTGCGTTCCATGTCGCCATTACATGTTGGGCAAGTACACATAACCTCATCAATATATGGCTTATGAAGTTCGATGTCAGATAAAGTACCCTTCGCTAACTCTTTTAAGGCAGCAATACTATTTGGTGCCTCTTCATGACCACAATCCTTACAAACCCAGACATTGAGTGGTGTACCCCAATAACGATTTCGGCTAATATTCCAGTCCACTAGGTTTTCTAAGAAATTACCAAATCTACCGTGTTTAATGTGCTCAGGATACCATGTTACTTGATCATTATTTTGTAAAAGCTTATCTTTCAGTGCTGACATATTGATAAACCAGCTGTCAGTTGCGTAATAAAGCAAAGGTGAGTCACAGCGCCAGCAATGCGGATAGCTATGCTCATATTTTTCCTTATCAAACAATAGCGCATCTTTAGCGAGCATTTTAATAATATCGACATCGCAATCTTTCACAAATTTACCGGCAAGCGCTGGAACCTCTTCTGTATAGCAACCCTTTAAATCAACAACATTTACAAAGGATAGCCCATTTTGCTGAACCGTTTTATAATCGTCCTCCCCGTATGCAGGTGCGATATGGACAATTCCAGTTCCACTATGCTCTGTAACATAATCCGCTAGTACAACGACATGCCCCTTATCAACTGTGACATAAGAAAATGGTGGAGTGTACGACACACCTTCAAATTCATGCCCCTTATGTTCACTTAATACTTCAACAGAATCAACAAAAACTTTATTCACTAGTGATTTTGCTAAGATATAGACTTTATCGTGCTGCTTCACTCGAACATACATGAGCTTAGGATTCATGGCTAATGCAACATTGGCAGGTAATGTCCATGGAGTCGTTGTCCAGCCAAGAAAATATTCATCTTTATCCTTTAGCTTAAACATTGCCGTGACAGATAAATCTTTTACATCCTTATAGCCCTGTGCAACTTCATGTGAGCTTAATGATGTTTGGCAGCTAGGGCAATATGGTGAAACGCGGTGCCCCTTATATAAAAGCTTTTCCTTGTGCACATGACTTAAAATATTCCAAACGGACTCAATGTAATCATTACTTAATGTTAAATATGGGTCATCCATGTCAATCCAATAGCCAAGCTGCTCTGTAAAGGAGCGCCACTTCTTTTCGTAAGTAAAGACACTTCCCTTACATTCCTGAATAAATTGTTCCACACCATATTTCTCAATTTCTTGCTTGCCAGAGATGCCTAGCTTTTTTTCTACGCCTAACTCTACAGGCAAACCATGTGTATCCCAGCCAGCTTTACGTTCAACCAAATAACCTTGCATCGTTTTATAACGAGCCACGACATCTTTAATCGTTCTGCCAAATGCGTGACCTACGTGTGGTAAACCATTTGCTGTTGGCGGTCCTTCGTAAAATACAAAAGGCTGCTGTCCAACACGATTCGTCACGGATGTTGCAAATGTGTCTTCTTGCTCCCACAATGCGCGAATCCGTTTTTCTCGTTCAACCGTTGTTTCCTTTTTTTGTTCTGCTAGCATATTAGTTCCTCCTATACAATCAGTTTGTATAAAAGGCATACAAAAAACCCCGTCCCAAGTAAGGGACGGGGTTAACCGCGAATACCACCCTAATTCTATTGAATCAACGTTCAATAGCTCTCAGCAACGTACAATCATACGTGTTCTTTTTAACGGTAGACACCCGGATTAGCTTACTATATTCAGCCAATCTTCTCAGAGAGGATTTTCATGTAACACCTGCACACCGACTTCCACCAATATGTCGGCTCTCTGTAGAACAAAATGAAACACTACTCTTTCTCATCAACGAATTTGTATGCTTTTATTGACACTCATCTTAACAAACAAATTTTTGTCTGTCAATAATTTCAAAGCACTAATATTGGTAGTGATTTCCTATAATTCATCAAGACATGCTTCGATGCTTTTATGAAGAGTTGCGAACTTAGGCTTCCCATTTGTTTTAATATAAAAGCTTTTTACAAAGGATTTACAGTTAAAAAGTAAAATTCTGTGATGCTGTACATCGAGCTGTTCCCTTTTTCCTCTTAAAAAAGCAGGTAATTCTTGCAGTAATTTTATGATCACTTGCTCCTCTAAACCATGCTCAAGCATTGTGAAAATAGGTACTAAAATCCGTTCATCTTCATTATGTATAAAAGCATAATTTTCTTGTGAAATGGCGTTCCATAATGCAATTACAATTTCACTATAAGAAGCTTTATTTAATTTCGGATTTTTCACCAATTCATCGATTGCATCAGCCATATGGGCAACACTATGAGCCCATCCTTTCACCGGCACGTAGCCTCTTACATCCTTTTCTGCCGCTAAATAAGCTAGTACTTTATCTTTACAATCAGCGATTTTCTGTTGGGATAAAAAATCGTCTGTGTTATCTCTAAATAATATTAGGGCAATCAATAGCGACGTAAATGTACGGGTAAAAACTAAATCTGATTCACTTTCTTCAATACCCTTACATAATAAATTATTCAAACATTCCTCTAAAAGCTCCGTTAAAAGTGAATGCTCTAGTAAGTTTTTTTCACGGATTAATTCATAAAACGATCCATAAATTAAGTTATCTCGTAGTTCACTATTTAGTGAGCCGATATGTAGCATCATTGATTGTATGAGATGTGTTTGGTCTTCTTGTTGCCACGTTTTATTTCCACTGCTTATGTTTGTTAGTATTTCTTTTAATTCAATTTCCTTAAGTAGGTTTTTATCTAATATCATAGCCAATCTTTCTCCCTTTATCTTTTATGAATTTGCATAATCATCATTTACTACACCCTTGACCATACAAATACTTACAATAATTGTACACTAATCCAAATATAAAAACAGCTTAAAAAAAGCTACTCTACTCTTCTCATTATCCGAACACAACTCCGAAATGACTTTTCTAATTTTTATCAGAAAAAGGAGCAATGACCGCTTTTTCATTTGAAGAAAGCACAATATTTGTTGATGGCGTTCCGTAAGGCATGGCTTCATCTATAAACTGCTCCAATGTTTCCACTGAATAGGTTGCGATTTTGACAATATAACTGATCTCACCCGCCACACGATAGCATTCTAGAACATCGGGATGTTCGTTACAAAAATTTGAAAGACTTTTACAATCAATTGATTTAAATAAAATAATGGCTTGAATTTCGCGATTCAACTTTTTTAAATTTACTTTTGCACTATATGCTTCAATTATCCCCTGTTCTTCTAACTTTTTGACACGCTCAATAACTGCTGGGGATGATAAATGAACTGTAGCCGCTAATTCTTTCATCGACATTTTTGCATTTCGCTGCAATTGCTGTAATATTTCTGTATCTATTTGATCCATATGTGTATCCACCTTTTTTAATAAATTATATTTAATAAAATCCCTTTTATTATAAAGCAATTCTTCTAAATTACATTATACAGATTCTGTCGTTGAATAGCCTTTTTCATTACAATTAAACATATAAAGGAGGCATTAACAACATGAAAAAAATATTATTACTATTAGCAAATGGATTTGAAGCTGTTGAAGCGAGTGTTTTTACAGATGTTCTTGGGTGGAATAAATGGGAGGGCGATGGGACAACAGAAGTCGTGACCGTAGGATTACTTCATCAATTGAAATGTACATGGAACTTTAACGTTACCCCAGAAAAATTACTTCATGAAATTTCATTAGAGGATTTTGATGCACTAGCAATTCCTGGAGGCTTTGAGGAAGCTGGTTTTTATGATGATGCCTTTAGCGAGGAATTTCAGGCAGTTGTTCGTCATTTTGATGAACACAAAAAACCTATTGCGACGATTTGTGTAGCTTCCCTAATTTTAGGTCATAGCGGAATACTACATAATCGAAAAGCTACAACTTATAATCATCCAACTAGTAAACGATTAACTCAGCTACAATCCTATGGTGCAAACATTGTTAACGAGCGGATTGTTCGAACTGAACATATTATTACATCTTCAAATCCTGGCACTGCATTCGACGTTGCATTCAGCTTACTGGAAATGCTGACCTCTGAAGAAAATACAAAAAAGGTAAAAGACCTAATGGGGTTTAAATAATTAAATGAAGCTGTCTTAGCGTTAAGTTGAGACAGCTTCATTACGTTTAATTTGATAATAAATGATGTAACTTCGATGGACCTTCCGTCATTGGGGGTTCTTTCCGTCGCTTCAATAGTCCTATTCGTCGCTCTGATGATTCTTTCCGTCGCTCTGATGATTCTTTCCGTCGCTTTGGCCGGTCTTTCCGTCGTTGGAGATTCTTTCCATCACTTCGATAGTTCCATCCGTCGCTCTGACGATTCTTTCCGTCACTTCGCCGGGACCTTCCGTCGTTGGAGATTCTTTCCGTCGCTTTGGCCGGTCTTTCCGTCGCTCTGATGATTCTTTCCGTCACTTCGGTGGGAGTTTCCGTCGTTGAAGATTCTTTCCGTCGCTTTGGCCGGTCTTTCCGTCGCTCTGACGATTCTTTCCGTCACTTCGGCGGGACCTTCCGTCGTTGGAGATTCTTTCCGTCGCTTCGATTCGATTAATTTCTTAAAAGACCATTTCACTTTGACAGAAGTAGATAAAAAAACCGACTTCCCAGGAAATCGGTTTTATATTTTATATGATTACTCATCAGCCAACAAAAAAACAATCCACCGAAAAAAGTTAAACATTACTGACAATAATTTCGCCAGTAGTCGCGTCAATATACCGGATAGGTGATCTAGTATGTCGATCACAAGCTTGATAGACAAGTTGATAAGACTCTAATTCGTCATCATAATTTTTATCCCATACCAATTGAAAATCGACATTTTCTAGAAATAGACGATACGCTTTTTCCATAGAAATAGCTGGAACTGTAGGAATTTGGCTAAGTTCATCCAAATCAAAATTCGGTCCACTATAGTAATCAATGTGACCTGTTGTACGATTAACAACGATGATAACCATATCAAGAATAGCTATACCTTGATTATGGGCATGGAATATAAATGATTTTGATTTTCTTTCATCCTCTTCCTCATCTTCTTGAATTAATCGTTGAAGATAAGGATAGTAATCAGGAATTATTTTCAGTAAAAAGTCTATTGCTATTTGATAACATGCTTCTTGACTAAGCTGTAGATTTCCTAAACGTTCATGCATCCACCCAAAGCTTCGTATTTTACCAGTTTTCTTTGAAATCATAGCTTTTACTGTATCTTCTGACTGCATTTTAAAAAAGCTGTTCACCGATAAATCTTTATCACTCATCTTCCAATCCCGCTTACGCCACACAATCCCTATTTCTGGTCCCATGTCTACTTCTCGAATCAGCTCTAGTTCATCTGTTATGCCAATGATTTCTTCATTCGTAAATTCATTAGCAAATAAGTTAGCCGGTAAAGGCGGAAGAGCAGCATAGCTTTCAGGCTCATTTTCATCACGAATAATCGTTAATGTTGGTTCTAGCGAATCTGCATGATACTTAAAAATTGAATTTACTTCATAAACTAGATGAAGTCCGTCTTTCTTCACATTGTAAACATCATGACTTAGATTTGTAATTACTAGTTGTAGCACTAATGTATTTCGTACATGCTCCATTAAAGCTTCCTTAGAAACTAGCTTTGAAGGGATTTCAGGACTCGTTTTCACTCCGTTGTATTTAAATCTGACAATATTACCCACTGCATCAACATCTATAAAACAACCAGCATGTTCTAACGGTAAATCCATAACAATCTGTTCAAAATAAAAACGTTCCACTCCAGATAGTTCTTTAGCTTTTGAAAACGTTAAATCTTCCAGTGCAAGTGGATAATGACTAAATAAAAATTGTTCGGCACATCTTCTTTTTTCATCAATAGATAAAGAATCTGCCTCAGAAACAGAATCCTTTTTTTCAATTGATAAGTATATGAGGTTTCCATTGCAGTCTAACTCAACAGTCACACTTTCATCTTGTTGTTCATTCGCCCATGAGAACAGTACTCTTCCGTCTTCAGAATACTCTGCTATGATTAGTTTATAGTTACTTGGCAATGGAACAATTGATAAAACTCGTTCTTTTAGTTTATCTTTTTGCAAACAAAGCGCCCCAATACAATTATTTTCTATGTATAGACAAAAACCGACCTCCTAAGAGATCGGTTTTTATATTTTAATGATTACTCAGCAGCTTTTGCGCGAAGAACCATTTGTAGGATACCACCGTGACGGTAGTAGTCTACTTCTACTTCTGAGTCGAAACGAGCTAAAGCTTGGAAAGTTTTAACTGATCCGTCTTCAGATTTCGCAGTAACTGTTAAGATTTCACGTGGTTTTACGCTGTCAGTAATGTTAACAGAGATTTCTTCTTTACCAGTTAAGCCTAAAGTTTCAGCTGATTCACCTGGCATGAATTGAAGTGGAAGAACACCCATCATTACTAAGTTAGAACGGTGGATACGCTCGTAAGATTGTGCGATAACAGTTTTCACGCCAAGTAGGAATGTACCTTTCGCAGCCCAGTCACGAGAAGAACCCATACCGTAGTCGTTACCAGCAAGTACTACTAAGCCAGTACCTTGCTCTTGGTATTTCATACATGCGTCATAGATGTACTCTACTTCACCTGTTGGCCAGTAAGTAGTGAAACCACCTTCTGTACCAGGAGCAACTTGGTTACGGATACGGATGTTTGCAAATGTACCACGCATCATAACTTCGTGGTTACCACGACGAGAACCGTATGAGTTGAAGTCACGGATTGCAACACCGTTTTCGATTAAATATTTACCTGCAGGTGTATCTTTACCGATTGCACCAGCTGGTGAAATATGGTCAGTTGTGATTGAATCACCGAACTTCGCCATAATGCGTAAGCCGTCTAAGCCTTTAATAGCTTCTGGCTCTTTTGCAAGACCTTGGAAGAATGGTGGGTTTTGGATGTAAGTTGATTTGTCATCAAATGTGTATAGAGACTCAGTTGATGTTTCAATTGCATTCCATTTTTCGTTCGCTGTGAATACAGTTTCGTATTCTTTTTGGAATAATTCACGGTTAACTACAGTACCTAATACTGCGTTAACTTCTTCAGTTGTAGGCCAGATATCAGCGAAGAATACTTCGTTGCCATCTTTGTCTTTACCGAATGAATCTTTTTGTAGGTCAACATCCACAGTACCAGCAAGTGCATAAGCAACAACAAGTGGTGGTGAAGCTAAGTAGTTAGCTTTTACAAGTGGGTGTACGCGACCTTCGAAGTTACGGTTACCAGAAAGAACTGATGTTACGAATAAATCGTTCTCTTTGATAGCGTCTTCGATTTCAGGAAGTAATGGACCTGAGTTACCGATACATGTTGTACAACCGTAACCTACAGTGTTGAAACCGATTTGGTCAAGGTAAGTTTGTAAACCTGAATCTTCAAGGTAACCAGTTACTACTTTAGAACCTGGTGCTAAAGAAGTTTTTACCCATTTAGGCACAGTTAAACCTTTTTCTACAGCTTTTTTCGCAACTAAGCCCGCAGCGATTAATACGTATGGGTTAGATGTATTTGTACAAGAAGTGATTGCAGCGATTGCTACAGCACCTGTTGGGATTTCTACATCACCTTCAGCGAATTTAGCTACAGAAGTTTTTGCGAATTCATCTTCAGTTAAACCGAAACCTTGTGTACCTTGTGGTGCCACTACTGCTTCTTTGTAACGAGTACGCATTTGAGATAGTGGAATTAAGTCTTGTGGACGTTTTGGACCAGAAAGGTTTGGTTCGATTTCAGCTAAGTTTACTTCTAATACGTCAGTGTAAACTGGCTCTAAAGTTGGATCGAAGAACATGTGGTTAGACTTTAAGTAAGATTCTACAACCGCGATGTGCTCTTCGTCACGACCAGTTAAACGCATGTAGTTTAATGATTCTTCGTCAATTGCGAAGAAACCACATGTAGCACCATATTCAGGAGCCATGTTAGAGATTGTCGCACGGTCAGCTAGTGGTAATTTTGTTACGCCAGGTCCGAAGAACTCAACGAATTTACCAACTACGCCACGTTGACGTAATACTTGAGTTACTTTTAATGCTAAGTCAGTAGCAGTAGTTCCGTTTGGAAGATCGCCAACTAATTTAACACCGATAACTTCTGGGATTGGGAAGTATGAAGGTTGACCAAGCATACCTGCTTCAGCTTCGATACCACCAACGCCCCACCCAAGAACGCCGATACCGTTGATCATTGTTGTATGTGAGTCAGTACCTACTACTGAGTCTGGGAATGTTTCGAAAGTACCGTCAGCATTTTCGTTTACGTGTACAACTGGAGCTAAATACTCTAAGTTTACTTGGTGAACGATACCAGTTGCTGGTGGTACAGCACGGAAGTTATTGTAAGCAGTTTGAGCCCATTTTAAGAAGTTATAACGCTCAGCGTTACGTTCGAATTCAAGGTCCATGTTTGCTGCTAATGCAGATGCATTACCGTATTTGTCAACTTGTACTGAGTGGTCAATTACAAGGTCAACTGGAATAGCAGGGTTGATTTTGCTTGGGTCTCCGCCCATTTCTTTCATAGCAGAACGTAGAGAAGCAAGGTCAACTACTACTGGTACACCAGTAAAGTCTTGTAATACTACGCGAGAAGGTTTGAATGGTACTTCAGCTTCTGGATCTGCACCGTTACCCCATTTTGCTAATTCGTTTACGTGCTCTTCTTTGATAACATATGCATCATATTGACGTAAAACAGATTCTAATAATACTTTGATTGAGTAAGGAAGGTTTGAAACTTTTGCAACGCCAGCTTTTTCAATCGCAGCTAAGTCATAGTAATTATAAGTTTTACCATTAACTTCGAATGATGCGCGGCTGTTGTGTAAATTACCTTGTGCCATTTGCGGATCCCCCTAAATATCTTTTTGAAAAGGCCTATATAAAAAATTTAAAGCATCTTTTCTCCAACACCCATGATAGCTCATTTATATTCATAAGTAAATTACATTAATATTATCTTTTTCAATAAGTAATCCTTATGACCTTGGTTTGTATCATAATGCTTTCAATTTTTTGATGTGCATAATATGAAGGGTTCGCTGAAAGGACATTTTTATACCTTTTAATTTAAGTGTATATAAATGTCATTAACTGGGGTACTTTCTGGGGCACTCGTAGTTTTTAAATGTGCCCGAGTTTATTTTTAATCGTTTGGGACAGGTACATAATTATAATAGAAATCGTAACAAAGTTAGTAATTTACAACAACTAATATTTTTGTAAGTTACTTATTAATAAAAATGAGTGTTTTTTCTAAATATCCAACTCACTACATTTAATAATAATTTTTATAACCCACCGAAATTGAATACATTTATTCTACATAACAGTCCTTTAAAATATCCCAAATTTGTGTCTTAGTCTAAGCCATTTCAATGATTGAACATAGCCTATACTATATCAATTGAAGGGAGTTAAAAAAATGGTAAATCCAATGCGTTTTCCAATGCGTTTCGATGTAGGACGTCGATTTTTCCCAGGTATGAGCCCGTTTCTCCCAGTCGGAAGACCATTTTTTCCAGGCATGAGCCCGTTTTTCCCAGTCGGAAGACCATTTTTTCCAGGCATGAGCCCGTTTTTCCCAATCGGTAGGCCATTTTTTCCAGGCATGAGCCCGTTTTTCCCAGTCGGCAGGCCATTTTTTCCAGGCAGACCATTCTTTCCAGGTAGGCCATTTTTTCCAGGTATGAGCCCGTTTTTCCGTAGATTTTGACCAAACATCCTTTAGTTTCCCTAAAATTACCGATTTATTAAACGCAAAATTTACAACTGAAGTATTGGTTAAGAAATGTTTATATCTTCAACGTTGTTCAAAAAGATATTAATTTAATAGCGAGGTAACGATTTACGTTCGTTTTGGACTTCCCCTATATCTCACGAGCTATATCATGGCCTTGTTTAAAGGAGGTAAATATCATGGGATACTACGGTAATATGGGTAATTACAATTACAATTGTTATTACAACGGTGGCTATTACGGCGGCGGTTATGGTGGATCAACATTCGCTCTAATTGTCGTTCTATTTATTCTTTTAATTATTGTCGGCACCACTTTCATGTATTAATCTAAAGAGCCCTTGTTAATGCCAATCACACATAACGAGAATAATATGTAAAGCATATTGAGCTTTACATCACCATATTACACTTTTAGAAGAATGACCTTTTTCATTAAATCTCTTGAGGTATAACTAGGATATTTATTTTATTAATTCAATTTATTAAGTAGATAAATATCGCGGTTCCTTTTAACAACAATTCATATTATGGATTATAGGAAGGAGGTAAATTACTATGTCCGAATATTATGGAAGTGGGACTGGTTCAGCATTTGCGCTAATTGTTGTTCTATTCATTCTTTTGATTATTGTCGGCGCTGCTTTCCTGCATAGAGGTTATTAATACCCAATACCACCTATAATGCTCATAACTTTTTAGGATATTATTATCCATTCCCGTCTTAGCTTTACAAAGGGTCACATTCCTCCGGTGACCCTTTGTATAGTTTATTTTCTCATATTGTTCATTAGTTTACGGAAGCGTGTGATGACGGAATATAAACTGTTTTGGATAATTCTTGTCATCTGTATTTTCTTTAAAAAAATCTCGAACTAAATAATCCTTGAAGTTTGGTAGGTATATTCCCACCAAATTTTTTTCTTTCCTCATAAAATACATAACGAGATAATTTAATTGTGCATATTTTCTGGTTTACCATTACTTTCAACTTCTTGAATTTTTTATCATTCTATTGCGTATCAATTTATTAAACCAACGATTGGAGCAAATAAAAATGAGTTTAGTTTTATGGATTACTGTTTTTTCAGGTACTTTTATCGCAATTTTCGCCTCTAATCGCAAAAGTAAAAAGAAAAAATGAAAATCCTTGGTGTTGAATGAACAGTGTGTAGTAAGTTAATTTCCGGCAGCCTCTTTATATCTTATGTCCCCCCCTGATTAGGGGGTTTTTTTTACTCATTTTCATTTTTTGTTGGTAATTCTTATATATCTTTTGATTTTTGTAGACTTTCTAATAAGGAGATTCCTATATTTTCATCATCATTTCTACCTAATTGATAATTGGCCAAAACTACTGAGGCAACTTTCTTTTCTTTATCTATCCCTAAAAATGAACTAAAGCATCCTGTTCCACCGCCATGCAACATAACATTATTGTTTTCCTTTAAAAGGTACCACCCAAGACCCATATCATACTTCTTTGTTCCATTTCCATGTTTTTTATGACAAAGTGACAAATAAGGTTTATCTTCGTAAATATTTATTTTTGCATATTTAAGTAAATCAGCAGCAGTTGAACTTATTGCACCCGCCGGTGATATAAGATTTTCTTTGTTCCATTTCCAGTTGCCGCAATCATTATTTTTTCTGCTATAACCATGTAAATTATTATTTAATGTACCTAAATAAGTATCGCTTAGACCGAGCTCATTATGAAGAAAGTCATTCATAGTGTCCCAATATCCCCTGCCTGATACAATTCCCAATCCGTACCCAATAAGTGACATACCAAAATTTGAATATTTACATGAATAATCCATTTCTTTCACTTTATTTTTTTCAATTAGCATTTTCATTTTGTTAAAGTCCATATTTAATGGATTATTCCTATTAAAATCATCACCACCACTAATCATACCTAAAATTAGGTTAAAATATTCCCGTTTATTTAATGGTAGTCTTTCTGAATATCCAGAAGAGTGCGTAGCAAGACGGAGCAATGTAGGATAATACTCGTCTTCTTTAAGTTCTTCTATATATTTTTGTATTGAATCGTTTATAGACAACTTGTTTTCAAAGACATATTTTGATAGCAAAGATACAGTAAAAGTCTTTGTAATAGAACCAATTTCATAATGAAATTTTTTTGATGAATCGAGTTCACCATCTTCATTATAAATTTTTATAACTGTATTGTTGTCTGTTAAATAGCCTACAGTTAATTTTATATCTTTTTTTCCTTTACAGGTCTTTTTAATTAATCTTAGCGTTTCATCACTTATTTCAAACATAATGATCGCTCTCCTCTATATTGATACTTATTTTCTTCAAGATAATTGACCTATCCGAATTTTAATTTCCATTATTAATTGATTGAATTCTTCGTCTCTCAAATTCCTTCATTACTCTCGATTGTAATTCATTGGTATCTTCATCCATTTTTAAGTTACCTTCTTCTTCAAATCCATCTTGTTCTTCACCGTCAAAACTATAAAGTTTCTTTAAAAGGTCCCACATTGTTTCCAATTCCTCAGTTGAGAATTTTTTAAAAAGATCTTCCAATAAGTAGATTCCTTTTTCCGCAACAACAAGTAATACCTCTTTTCCATTTTTAGTGATTATTACGTTAACCGCACGTTTATCTTTTTTACTAGGAACTACGTTAACGTAACCCTTATTTTCCATGATTGTAATCAACTGTTTCGTACTCTGTTTTGTGGTACCTAATTTTCTAGCAATATTATTCAAAGTAGTTTCATCTTCAGGTAAATGCGCAATTGCCACCATTGCCATATACTGTCTTGATGTTAAAAGTTCAAGGAATTTATCACCTTTTACCTGAATTTTATTTGCAAGAGAAAATAAAGTAGCGTAAGTTTGCTGCATTAAAAAAATTTCTTTGTAAATATCCATATTTATCCTCCATTTTAGACAGTTTACTGTCTAAATTAAGCGTATCATATTTTTTAATTTAGTCAATATACTGTCTATTTTTTCGAAATAAGTCCTTAGTTCAATAAGAAAAGACTGCCGTTCTTCTTGACAGTCCATTTAAGGTAATTTCTGATGTTCTAAAATCAACCGTTTTACCGGGATAATAAAAAAAGTCCAATTTCTCAATTTTATACTGAGAAAATGGGCTTTTTAATATTGTTATTTCCTTAAGTTGTAAATACCATTGCTTTATATTGTTCTCACAATGATTTGAATTGTATGTGTAATAATAACTAAAAAGCCAAAAACAATACAACATATCGCTAGCGTACTCTTTTTATGTTTTCTTTGCTTTATAAGTCCAAAAATGATCAGACATAATCCAATTGCAATAGATACTATTGATATAATATTAAAAAATGGTGTGCTTGATGTTATAGAAAAAAAATTTGCTAATTGCATGTAAATTTCTCCCTTATTCTGATTCTAGATTTAAATATAGTTCTTTACCAAAATATGTACTTTCCTGCATATTTCACTTCGAAAGGACGGTTTGCGTGAGCGTTGCCTAAAGCACCTCGTCCCTCATACTTCACTTTAGCTATCCTGCCGAGTCACCAAACCCAGCTTCATATGCTTTTCATACCACCATTAACAGGTAATTGCTACATGAGTCGTTTAATATTCCCTTTCATTTTCTACTTTAAATTATACGAATCGATTTTCTCTTTTTTCTTACTCATTTCTTACGAATTTATTAATTTTGAAAAAATGCATTCAGTGAAAAATTTAAAGTAAAATCGGAACATGTTAATAGTTCAGTTTTATCAATGCTATTACTTTCATTGATATGAACTCGTGAGATGTTGAAATCCCGAATGTATAAGTATCGTAAAATGCAAATAAGCGGATTTTCAAAAATTTTTTCTATTTCACCTACTCAATATTATCTTAATATAGCCAATACCCAAATATCACCATGACGACCCCAAATTTAAATTCGCATGAAACTGACATTAGGAGCAAATGCTTTAGTTATATCAACAATTCTAGAGGTGACGATTAATGAAAGAAGGTGCTTTATATTTCCTCAAATACGACAAAAAAATTTTTAATTGAACGATTCATGCATAATGAATTCATTAAAACAAACATTATAGGATAGCATCATTGTTATTTCATTTTTACTGAAAAAGTAAAAATAACTCCATCACCTTCTCTAGGAGGAAAAAATGAATATAAAATTACGGCTTAAAATTATGATTTTTCTTCAGTTTTTTATTTGGGGATCATGGCTTGTTACATTTGGTTCTTATATGATCAATACATTGCATTTTACTGGCGCCGAAGTTGGAATCGTGTATAGTTCTAACGGTCTTGCAGCCATTATTATGCCGAGTCTTATAGGCATAATTTCAGATCGTTGGGTAAAAGCAAATGTTTTATACGGAATATTGCATTTCCTCGGTGCAATTACCCTATTTACAGCTGCTCAAATTTCAGACCCTACCACAATGTTCTGGGTAATGCTCTTTAACTCAATCGTCTATATGCCGACACTTGCTTTATCGAATACAATTTCTTATTTTTACCTGGAGAACAAGGGTTTTGATATTGTAAAGGATTTCCCCCCTATTCGTGTCTTTGGGACAATTGGTTTTATTCTTGCGATGTGGATTATTAGTCTTGCCAAAATTGAATTAAGTAATATTCAGCTATTGATAGCGAGTGGCTCTTCGTTGTTACTTGCACTTTACACAATTACTCTTCCTGCCTGCCCAACTTCTAATGCAGTAAAGGACAAGTCGTTGGTCAGCCTTTTGGGACTTGATGCTTTTGTTCTTTTTAAAGATAAAAAAATGGCTTTGTTTTTCCTTTTTGCAATGCTATTAGGTGTTGCACTTCAAATTACGAATACATTTGGAGATCCGTTTTTACATGACTTCGCGTTGAACCCTGATTATAAAAATAGCTTTGCTGTTAAATATCCAGCTATTTTATTATCAGTGTCACAAATTTCAGAGGTATTCTTTATTCTGACCATTCCATTTTTTTTAAGTAAGTATGGCATTAAAAAAGTAATACTGATCAGTATGGTGGGATGGACATTACGTTTTGTTTTCTTTGGGTATGGAAGCCCGATTGGCGGAGGATTATTACTATTGTTGTTATCAATGATTGTTTACGGTTGCGCATTTGATTTCTTTAATATTTCGGGAGCCATTTTTGTAGAAAAAGAAGTCGATCACCGTATTCGCGGAAGCGCTCAAGGATTATTTAGTACAATGGTCAATGGAATAGGCGCCTATTTAGGAGCTATCATTAGTGGAAAAGTAGTTGATTATTTTACAGTTGAAGGTGTGAGGAATTGGCAAAACATTTGGTTGGTTTTCGGGGCGTATACTCTCATTTTGGCCATCATTTTTGCAATAACTTTTAAATATAAGCATGACAGTAATGAAATGAAAAATGTAACAATGAAACAGTAAAATATACTTTTTAGTAACAGAAAGAGCCTTGCCGTTCATGGTATAAGGCTCTTTTACTGTAATAGGAATATTTACGAATGGATGTCCAAAAGAATTACGCAAAATCCGCTAAAAGGTTAAACGGAATAACGTTTTCTCCACTCTTCAAGAGACATCTCATCAAAACTTTCAATATTATCTAGTCTCAACGGCGCAATTAATTCTAATGAATTTCCATCTGGGTCTGAGAAATAGATTGCAGCATGCGCATGAGGATGGTTTGATAGTACTAGAGGTTGATGTTCGGAAGTAAGGCCAAATTCAGTTCGAACTTCAATTCCAAGTGAAGACAACCACTCTTTTGCATGCTCAAGATCTTCTTCGTCAATTTTAAACGCCAAATGTCGGATAGAAGGATGGTAGTTTACATGAACACTATCACTTTCCCATAAACCTAACCAGCTTTCTCCTTTAATGATCCAAAAGAAAGCAACTTTTCCTTTATTATAGGCGAGTTCTAACCCTAACTTCTGATAAAATACAATCGAGTTTTCTAAATTACTTACTGGTAAATGGGCTTCATATAAACCTTTTATCATGTCAATATTCTCCTGTTTCATCATTATTTATGAAATAATATATAAAAAACTCAACCTATTTACATCAATCCTTAGTCTGAAAATTAATAATTTCTAAATTGACGAAGAGATAGGAGCCTATATGTTGAAAGAATGCTTCCATGCTTGGGAATATTGATAATTACCAAAGCCTTGATGTAGGCTTCTCGATTATTAAAAGGATCCCCTTTCCTTTTTCATAACAAGTGTCTTTAATGTATCGCTTATTTCCTGAATAAGACTAGTTGTGTTCTTCATCATTTCTAGCATATTATGTTCATCCTCTACCGAGTGCACAATTTCTCCTGTGGAAGTTGCATTTTGTTCGGTCATGTCATTAAGTTTTTCAATCTGGAATTGGATTGTTTCAAACTGGGAAATAGCGCTGCTTAATTCATTCATCCCTCTAGTTAAATCTATATTGGCTTTATTAAATGAATCTTTTAAAACAGTGAAGAAGTTGCTCACATCCTGTAAAAGTATTTCCCCTTGTTGTAACGCTTTTTCTCCGTCGTCAGAGCGTTGATGTGCTTCTGTTGATTTTTCGAACAAGGTTCTCGTTACATTCGTAATGCTTAACGTAATAGCGGCACTTTCTTCCGCTAATTTCCGCACTTCATCTGCAACGATGGCAAAACCTTTACCATGTTCCCCTGCTCTTGCCGCTTCAATTGCAGCATTAAGGGCAAGTAGATTCGTCTGTTCTGCAATATGCTGTATGCCCTTTAATAAGCTGTCTACGGTTTGCAAACTAGTCTGTAGCTCATTTACAGTTTCAGCTGTAGAACTCATCGCTTGATTCATAACTCCCATCTGCAGCATCGCATCCTGCATTTTCTCCCACCCTACTAAAATCTCCTGTTGCAGATCAGTAGATTTAAAAACAGTATCCTTTGAAATAGCGAATGTTTCGGTAACAAAATGCACAGATTCCTTCATCGTGCCATGAATCATTTGTAGACTAGATGACTCCTGCTGAATACTTGCGGAAATATCCTCAGTAGCTAAAAGAATTTGTTTACTCGTCCCTGTTATACTCTGCATAGTTTGTTGGAATTGTGTAACGTGTTCATCCAATGCTTGACTACTTTTTTCAATTTCCTGAAACGTATTCTCTAGCTGATGTAATGACGACTTCACTTCGTTTTGCTGAATAGTAGCATGCTCAATTAGTTCATTGCCCCATTTTGCTATTAAATAAAGTGCAAGAATAACACCATTCATAATCGCAACAAGCGTAATGAATACGGTCATATCATCTAATGGACCTAATAATGATTTAGGATTAGCAATATAAAGAATCAGGAAGCTGATGTTTGTTAGCATGCCAAAAAATAATAGTAATTCTTTTTTAAAATAAAGAGCGATAATGGCTACCGAACAAAGTAAAATATAATGTTTAGTTAATGAAAAGCTATCGACTAAAAATAACGTAAAGACAACACTCGAAGGAATCATTCCAAAAATAAAGCCTTTAACATACGTGTTAATTGGTAAGAAGTAATTACAAACAGCTAATGCAATAACGGCAAGTCCAACAAATAAGAACATAATGCCCTTTGAAATTATCATAGGTCCACAAATTAGGACAGCCAAAATTGAAATGATGGCTAAATTAACACGATGGACTTTGCGTGTATCGTAACGAATTTTTTTCTCCATAAATAGTTCCCCCTTAAAAATGAATGGACATTCAGTGTGTTTTTCTATTATTATAAAGTATACCTTCTACTTTTTGTAGATAAAAAATGCATATTAGAGAATATTTAACACTTCTCGATACTATAAGGGGGATTATTAAATGGGGAGAGTCCAACAACTTGCACCAAATTTTTATTGTATTGATACACATGATTTAAATCGTGAACAGCGTACAAGCTCTTATTTGCTAATCGATGAAAAAATTACATTAATCGAGACTTCTGCTAGTCCTTCTATGCCATATATAATAGAAGGTTTAAATGAATTACATATTGATCTAGAGGATATTCAATATGTAATTGTTACACATATCCATTTAGACCATGCTGGCGGTGCAGGCTTATTTTTACAAAGTTGTCCAAACGCTAAATTCGTTGTACATCCACGGGGTGTATCTCATATGGTTGATCCTAGTCGCCTAATCGCAAGTGCAAAGAGTGTTTATGGGGCAGACTTTGATCGTCTATTTGATCCAATTGTCCCTATTGATGCTGAACGCATTATAGAAATTGGACATGAGGAGGTACTATCTTTAGGTCAACATCAGCTAACGTTTTATCATACAGAAGGTCATGCAAAGCATCATGTTTCCATGCTTTATTCTGCTACGAATGGATTGTTTGTTGGAGATACAACTGGTGTACGTTATCCAGAAATGGAGAGCGAATCGATCGATTTAATTATTCCCTCCACTTCACCGAATCAGTATGACCCAGATACGATGGAGCAATCTATCGAGCTTTATGAAACCTTAAATGCTACAGAATTGTATTTTGGTCATTTCGGTGCTTATAAAAATCCAGATGAAGCTTATAGACAAGTGCGCTATTGGACACCGCTATTTTTAGCTGAAGGGGAAAAGGCGTTAACGGTATCTAGTGATTTTAAAGAACAAGTACAATTTTTAGATACACGCCTAAAGGAACTTTTGTACAACTATTTACAGGAAAATGGCATCGCAGAAAATCATCCGGTTTATCAAACAATCCCCTTCGATACTATTGTTTCGGCAATGGGAATTTTGGATTACTTAGAGAAAAAGAATGCCAATAGTTAAAGCAGACTTAACTGGAGAGGAGTAATCCTCTCTGTTTTTTTATATTCATTTTTCTTCAACGGTTACGAAATGTTTGATTGCAGCAGGCAAGCAAGCGAGTTCTGATTTAAAGAACCCTGGGAATAGAAAGGTATCCTGAAGATTCGAAATAGGTAACCATTCTAACCTTTCTTCAATACCATCACTGGTGCAGCTCTCACATTTAACTTCGATTTCTTCACTTGATTTCATCAAATAAAAGAATGATATTTCATGAAATTGCGTTTCCCCATATGTATCACTTTGAAGTGGAAAAAAGTTTTCATGAATAAACACTAAACGATCAACTTCAAAATGTACTTTGGTTTCTTCAAAGCATTCTCGGATAATGGCTTCTTCCAAAGTTTCCTGTAATTTCACTCTTCCCCCGACTGAGTAGTAGTAAGGGTCACGATTATTTTTAACCATCAGCACTTTACCATCTCGGAGAATGATTGCGCCCACCCTCATATTGAACACCCCATCTTTAGTTGGGAATGTAATGTCCTGCTTTTGTTTATCCATCAGAATCTCCTCCCTTTCAAATGTTAACTCTACCACTCTATGTAGCTATCTTTTCTCGAAATTGCACCGGACTATGTAGGTACCGATGCAGAACAGCTTTGTTAGTATCTAAAAGGTATTGTTTTAATCATTATAGAATATAGAAAATATAGGGAATTAAAAATAATAAGAGGTGAGTTAAATGAACGATACGTTTTATAGTAAACACTTTCAGCTAGAACAAATTGGTCAAGGTATCTATGCAGCAATAGCCCAAGAAGGTGGCGGGGCTGTAGCAAATGCAGGTTTTGTGTATTTAGGCGATAAAGTAATCGTTTTTGATACATTTAACACACAACAAGCATCTAAAGACTTAAAGCTCATTGCTGAAAAAATAACAAACCGAGCTGTTACATGGGTTGTTAACAGTCATTGGCATGGCGACCATATTCGAGGCAACCAAACATTTAAAGATTCTATTATTATTTCAAGCCAAATTACATATTCAAAAATAAGAGACATTCATCCCTCGAGAGTCAGTAAACAAAAAAATGATATTCAAGGTTTAAAAGATTATATTCAATCCTTAAAAGACCAGCTACATCAAACCAACGATAACAAAATACAATATCAAATAAATTCTCTAAATGAATTAAAAGATTCTTTACCTACATTAGAATTAGTATTACCGAACCAAACATTTATAAATGACATAACCTTTCAAGGAACGAAACGTTGTGCAAAGCTTTTTACATTAGGAGGAGGCCATTCATTTTGTGATGCAATGCTTTATATACCTGATGAGAAAGTAATATTCATGGGTGATTTATTATTTGTGAAATGTCACCCAACGTTTTTTGAAGAGTCTGATCCTATGAAATGGAGCAATATTTTAAAAAAAGTTGGACGACTAGAAATTGACGTGGCTGTACCCGGACACGGTCCCAACAGGTACAAAAGAAGATATCTCAGAAATAATTAATTACATTTCAGAATTAACTTCCATTGCAGAAAAAAGTAACCAAAACGAGGAACTAGAAATACCTGAAATCTTTAAAGATTGGAGTTCACCGGAGATTTTCCAACAAAATATAAAACGACTAAGAGAAGTGTCAATTCAATAAAACAAACCTTCCCATCAAACCTGCTATAAATTAAAAAGACTCCTTTAAAAAAAGGCTGTGTTAATTAAAAAATAACAAAGGGAACTTGAATAAATGTAGTTCCCCATCCTTATTCTTTTAGTACAAATCTCCATAGTCTTTTATAAAAGCAAGTGTTTTTTCAAATAATATGGGTTGAATCTCAGGATATGTTAGGTATTTTGGTAGACTGCTAAAAAGTTGTACTTCTTCAATTTCAGAATCAGGTAATTGACCAATTTCCTCAATCTTTGCAAAATATAACCTTCCAAAAACCTTTTTTAAGGAATCATCCATTGAATAATCGCAGATTGGTAATAGGTCAACGTCTCTACTTCCAGTTTCTTCAAACAACTCTCTTTTTGCAGTTTCATCTATCTTCTCACCTGGTTCTCTGTGACCACCAGGTATCTCCCAAGATTGTCGATTAAAATGTCTAACATAAACCCATTGTCCCTGATAATAAGCGCTTATCACGGAAAATTCTAACTTTTCATCATTTACCGAACCAATATCATAAAATTCGATTTTCATTTTTCACCTCATTCATTTTTCATTTGCATAGGGTTTTAACCTATTTACTCGAATTGCTGATTGTGCGGAATCTGTGCATTAGGACATCTTTTTTTTAACTCTAAAATAAACTTCATTTTATCTTTTGGTAAAATTTTTATACTACCGTGAGCTGCTGTTTTATAAAATATTTCAAGACCCTTATCAGATGATGAAATTCGATAACCAGTAAACTTATCTATCGTTGGAGAAACCTTTGTTATACTTTGATATGGAATTTTACTTTTGAATGGTCCACCTTTAACTAAAAAATAATTTTCACAGAAAACAAACTTAATAGAATTTGCGTAACACCATATAAAAATTGCTGAAATTATAAACATTACAGACATAATAAATACTGTTGAAAATGATATAATCGGAAGCATTGATATAGCCCCCAATATCCAAATCAATAAGAATATTAAGTTTAAAGAAAAGATATCTACTTTTGAATGATAAACCATAAGAATTATCCTACCTTTCTTATTAATGTTGTAGGGATGAATCCCATCTCAATACAAGGGTATATGTTGATTATATCAATCCTAAGGCAAGAGGTTTGAGTTTAAAAAAATAAAAACAGATGCCATTGATATCTATTTCAAAAGATTTACACACAAAACTCATTACAGTCAAAAAGTTTTTTTGAATTCATGCATTTCAATGATAAGAAAAATTTCCCGAAAATGCTATTGCTAAAGGACGATGTTTAAATTCTCTTATGATTTGGAAGGTACAAATTGAAAAAGGCGCATCAGGAAACGTTGATTTCCATTGCGCCTTTTTTTATTTAGTAATTGTTCGTGCTAAAAATGCGGAGAAGTGTTGTCGTGTTAATGGTTGATTCGGTTTAAAATAGCCATTTTCACCCGTTGTAATACCATATTGAGCTAAAATTTGTACGTATTCATAGTACCAATCCGTTTTTGACACGTCTATAAAAGTAATCGGGAAACCTTTCTTTGGTTCTAATTGGTAAGCATTTACTAAAATCTTCGCCATTTGTGCTCGCGTGATTGTTCCATTTGGATTAAAACCATTCGGGTTTTTATCGATAATTCCGCCACTGACAAGCTTTTGGATATTCGTATAATTTGGATGCGTAATAGGAACGTCTGGGAATGCATATGGGTTTAACATTATTGGAATACTAGGTGCATTCGCACGAGCAATCATTGCTGCAACGTGCTGACGTTGCATTGGATTCGTTGGTTTAAACGTATTATCTTCATAGCCATTAATAATGCCAAGTAGACGAATACACATAATTTCTTGATAATAAGTGTGTGTTTTTGGCACATCTTTGAAATCCGATAATCCATCATTAAATAAAAGGGTATATTCACCATTACTCATTGCAGTAGCTTTAACATAATACGTACCTTTCTTTAATTCCTTCACGCCGCTTTGTTTATTATTCCTACCTTCCCAAATTACGTTATTGAAAGCATCAAGTATTTGTATGTTCATTGTACTTACTTGAAGAGGATCCATTATCCAAGAAATAGTTTTTGTTTTATCGATTGTAAATGTGTAATAATCAACGTCATGACGCGCATCGAAATAGCCATACATCATGTTATTGAAGTGAACAGGGGAAGCGTTACTCCTTGTGTCGTTCCCTTCTTGTTCTGCATAATCACTCTTTGTCGTTACTTGAAATGTATATGGTTTGGATTCATATGTAGAAACCCCCACATAGTAAGTACCTTTACCTAAACCTATTGAATACGTTAGATCGCTTATTACTTCCCAACGATTCCATTCACCAATAAGGTTGCCGTTTGCATCTGAAACCGATAATGATGTATTTGTCGGAGCGTCTAAATCAATATGGAATTCTTGGTAACCGGCTTTTTCAACATTTAATTTATAAACATTATATTCTCCTGCTCTTCCGGGTGAAATAGCACGCAATGGTGTATTGAAGGGAAGTAACTGTGCAGTTTGATTTGAATTGTTATCTTCAATATTAGGATAAGCATTTTCTTCAAAAGATAAAGTAAGTGCATACTTTTCATCATCCGATCTTGGTACGACCTTTAAATAATAATTGCCAGGTGCTAAGCCCATTTGGAATGATTTCTTACTGCTAAATTTAAATAATTCTTTGCCACTTTTATTATAGACATAAAAGTCATATTCTTTGTAGAAGTCTTGGCTATCTTTTTGTAAATCAATGTTAGCAAATCCTAACTTTGGGATAGAAAATGCAAACATATCTTCATCGGAGTAGTGGTTAGCGCTCGCAATTATTTGTTTGTTTAATGGTAGAGCTGTTGCTGTCTCAAATGTATTATTGAATTCGAATTCGCTGTTTTTTGGAGCATCTGAAAACGAATATGTAAATTCATAGTTATTGCCTTTAGCTTCGATAAAGTAAGTACCACGTTTAATTGGAACTGTTAAATTACCCTTTTGGCCATAGCTTAACAATTTATTTTCATCACTATACACGGCTAGGCTAGTCTTTGTACCAGAAACATGTAGGTATTGATCTTCTTGTGAAGTGATTTTGTAATAGTCTACGCCAGGGCCTAAACTTGTTGTACCTTTAATAGTTGTATTTGCAGGAATTTCTGGAACTTGTGAAGATATTCTATCATTCGGCTCAACATCGTATGTGTGACCCGCAGTAAATCTTGTTGTAAAAGCAAAGGAGGCTTCAGGGATGCGTTCCAAAGTACTGATACGCAGTTTATATGTTCCTGCCTTTACACCGTATGTTGCAGAAAGGCCATCTATCCCAATCGTTCCCCTATCTATAAAAAAATATAATTGATTACCATACAGTTCAAACTCCGGATACATTTTGTTTTGAGCACCATCAAAATCAATTGTTAAAAAGCCAAGCTCTGGAATCGTAATATCGTATGTAAGCCATTGATTTTGTTTGGCAGTTCCAGTTATTTTTTCATCAAGCGAAATCGATGCAGCGTCAGCCGATGTAGCGAATATGGCACTAAGAATAACTGCCAGTAAATAAGCGTGAATTTTTTTCATAATATACCTCCAAAAACCTAAATATATCAAAATCTTAACATACAATAAAAGGGTTTTTGAACTGGTAAAAAATGATTTTATGTTTTGGATAGTATGATAAACCCCTTCTTCTCTGCAAGAGGTTCGAATTTAAGAAAAATAAAAACAGATGCCATTGAGATTTATCTTCTTTGTAAGCTGTTTTATATATAAATTAGAACCATTTAAAAAGCATCGACACTTTAGTCGATGCTTTTTGTACGTAAGTTTTGCTCTTATCTTCTAACTTCTAGTCATACTTATAATGTAAGTCATTGCTCCTTTAACCGTTCTAAAGCTGATTGAAAATCCTGGCTCTCCCCTACTTGACGAAAATTTTTGAATGGATTACTCACTTTTCTCATTCGCTCCAGAACAGCTGGGATAGTAAAGAGATCTGGTGTTAAATGCTCATTAACCTCCTCCCAGTGTAATGGCGTTGCCACTAAGCCCTTCTCATTCCCACGAGTTGAGTATGGCGCAATAATCGTCTTGCCTTCTGCATGCTGCACATAATCTAAATATAATTTTTGATGTCTATTCTTCTTTAAACGCTCAATCGTATACAAGTCCGGTTTTTGCTCACATAAAAAACGACAGAGAAATTCAGTAAATACTCGTACCTCCTCATAAGTAAAGGTATTTTCAGGTAACGGTATATAAAGCTGTAATCCTTTGCCACCCGATGTTTTCACAAAAGATTGGAGCTTAAAATAATCGATCATTTCTTTTAAATCTAGTGCCCCTGAAACGGCAAGCGAAAAATGATCGACAGAAGGAGGATCTAGATCAAAGACAATTTCAGTCGGATGCTCTGTTTGTAACGTTTGAAATGGTATGTGAAGCTCTAATGCAAGCTGATTGCCTAGCCATAATAATGTTTCAAGATTGTTGCATACAAGATAATTAATATCGTCCATCCGCCCTGTTGAAGCAAATTCAGGGATCTTCTCTGGACTACTTTTTTGATAAAAGCTTTCGCCAGGTACCCCATGTGGAAAACGAATTAAAGTAAGTGGGCGAATACGAAGAAAGGGTAATAAATACGGAGAAATCATCTGCAAATAATGTAAATATCCATCCTTCGAAATACCGATTTCAGGCCAAACAGGCTTATCAGGATGCGTAATCTGAACCGAATCTGGGATAGGATAAAGTTGACGTTGCATATGCTGCCAATGACAGTCCTGTGGCAACATCTCCAGTCGAAATGCATGGAAACGTGGTTCTCGACATTTGCTGCCATCGAAATCTATACAGGCAATATCAAGACAAATGGATGGCTCCAGCTCCCATGTTTCATTATTCCTCTGTCCATTTGCTTGAAAAAATGCAATAAGTGTTTTCCGCTCTTCCTCTGACATTCCATGTTTAAAAATAACTACTTCAACTAGCTCCCCTTGTTGATAAATACTGCCATGAAAATAACCATTGCCATGATCATATTTCGTCACTATGACCGTTACATATCTCCAATTTTTTATTTTTAACCAATGTGTTGAGCGTGTATCTCCAACCCATTTACTCGTTTTCTTCTTTGCAATCATTCCTTCTCCATTGTAAACTTTAATATCCTGCCAAAGAGATTCACTATTTTCCACACAGCTAATCGCTTGCAAAGGACATGGATCCTCGTAATTGACAGTAACTGGAAGATTTAAAGTCTTAAAAAGCTTAGAAAGTTGTTGTTTGCGTGTTTTTAAATATTTATTTGTCAGCGACTCCCCTTTATTGTTCAGTAAATCAAACACAATATAATGACAAGGAAAGGCTTTTACATGAGTAGCAATTACTTCTTTATTTTGCATCCGCCCTCTTTTTTGGACTTGAGAAAAATCACTATTGAAGTTATTCGTTAAATAAACTAACTCACCATCAAATGTTAATGGTAAATACTTTTTAACTTTGTTAAATATACTTTTACAAAAATCGAGTATCTCTGGAAACAAGTGATTTAAGTTGTTACCATTTCTGCTTATTAACATCGGCTGTTCGTCCCAAACTAACATACATCTAAATCCATCATATTTTGTTTCGTACATCCACTCCTCACCAATAGGCGTTTCGAGCACTTCCGTTAATAGCATTGGTTTCATGTGAATACCTACTTTGCTTTTTACATACAGTTTTTGACGATTTCACTTTAAGATACATAAAAATAAGCAAAATATATCATAGTAAGAAAAACGAGGTGATACAAATGCATACAGTTTGGAAAGGCAGTATCTCATTTGGTCTTGTCAATATACCGGTAAAACTTCATGCCGCAACAGAAAATAAAGACATTAAATTACGTCAGCTCCATAAAGAATGTCATACACCTATTAGCTATAAAAAAGTTTGTGAAGGCTGTAACCAAGAAGTAAAAGATGAGGATATTGTCAAGGCTTATGAATATGCCAAAAATAAGTTTGTCGTATTAGATCAAGAAGAATTAGAGAACTTGCGTAAGGAAAATGAAGATAAGGCCGTTGAAATCATTGATTTTGTGAAATTAACTGAAATCGATCCTATTTACTTTGAACGTACTTATTTTTTATCCCCCGATACAACTGGCGGTAAGGCCTATTCCCTATTACGTCAAACATTAGAGCAATCCGGAAAAATAGGCGTTGCTAAGATTATTATACGTTCAAAAGAGCAATTAGCGATTGTCCGTGTTTATCAAAACTCTTTAGTAATGGAAACGATTCATTTCCCTGATGAAGTAAGAAGTGTTAGTGATGTTCCAAATATTCCAAGCGAACAAACCATTGTTCCAAAAGAGCTGGAAACCGCACTGATGCTAGTCGATCAATTAACAACAGAATTTAATCCTGAAAAATATACGGACGATTACCGTAATGCTTTAATGGAACTAATAGAAGAGAAAAAAGCTACAAATACCATATCAACTAGTGATAATCGTCCGATTCCTGATAATGTCACGGACTTAATGACAGCACTTCAAGCCTCCTTAGAGAAAACGAAAAAGCCAACAACGAGAAAACGAGCAACGAAAACGAAGAAAAATGCTTAAAAAATACACGTAAGAAGCGTATCCATTGATTTTGGATACGCTTTTTAAAATAGTTCTCTTTTATTTTTTATAACTAATAGCTTGTCTCTATACATTCCATATTTGTAATAAAAATTAGGTTTGCCAATCTCCTCAAAATGACGATTCCATTTAAACATTTTAATAAATATTGAAAAGGTTGGTTTGTAATTGGACTTTTCCAAACCTAGTTTTTGTAATGTAAATCTCTTTATTATTCGGTAGATTCGTATGAAATAATTCGTATCTAAGAAAATAATTAAGTCGGCATTCGAAAAACTTTCTGCTACCCATTCCTCCAAATGAACGCCCTCAATAATCCACGCATTTGTAAGAATAATATTATTTAAATAATCAACTTTTTGTTGATCGGTTCTTCTAATTTCACCTGAACTTTGTCTATTCCAAACAACATTATCTAACTCATAATAAGGCATGTTTAATTTTGCAGATAACTCTTTCGCTAAAGTAGTTTTCCCACTTCCAACAGAGCCTATGATATGTATTTTTTGAGGAAATTTATTGCTCAAATGAACCCTCCTATCCTTTATATTTTGTTCATTTTGTGGCTCATCACCAAAAGTTAGGGTTGGCAAATTGTTTAAAAGAGACATTTTATAAGTTGATTGGAGTGAGGCTGGGCGACTTCTGGGGAATCAGCGGCTCATCGGATATCCCCAGGAAAGCGACCAGGTAGAACGGAAATAAACCCTATATTTATGATACATGCCTAATTTGTGAGAATATTGGATTTATTATACAATATCTCTAAGATAAAGTTAAAGGAGCGAATGGTATGTATCAATTGGCAATTGAAAAAGCGAATGATTAAAATGTACTCGTGTATTTTTCTGTGCAAGACTGCACGCTACTTCAATTACCTATTTCATCAAATTTCATCTATATGACAGGAAATTCATTTCAACATTTTTAAGTAACGAAAGTCAAAATGCTTTGTTCCAATCCGTTAAAAAGCACTTACATCCAGGTGGAGAATTTGTATTTGATACGAGGACTGCACTTCTAAGTGAATTGTCTAACGTGGATGAATACGAAGAAAGTTCAGTCAATAACAAAGGTGAAAAACTAACGATTCAGCATTGTGAAGAATATGACCCCATCACACAAATTTTAAATTGCCGTACTATTAATAAGTTAGAACACACTACTTTCGAAGATGCTATTCGACTTCGCTATAGATACCCAATGGAAATGAAGAGGCTATTAGAACAAAATGGGTTCGAACTGTTACACATATATGGATCATGGAACAAAAGTGACTTTACAAAAGATAGTGTATCTATGATTGTACACGCACGGTTAAGAAAATAAAAACCTTATCCACAAACACCAGTTCTCTTTTCTGCTATAATAAAGAAAAAAAGCTAGGAGCTAAATAGATGATAAACATTCGTGAACGCATGGAGCATTACCATATAACAGGTTTAAGTCTTGTAGCTATCGAAAAGGGAAAAATCAGTAGAATAGATCAATTTGGTGTTTTGGAGGCAGGTACCGATAAAAACATTGATGAGCACTCCATTTTCAACGCTTGTTCAATCAGTAAGTTTCTAACAAGCATTTTAGTAATAAAATTGGTGGAACAAGGGATCGTAGACTTGGATGAAGATGTTAATAAAAAACTAGTGTCATGGAAGGTTCCTGACAATCAATTTACGAAGCATAAAAAGGTTACATTACGAAACTTACTAAGTCATCAATCGGGTATTGTGGACCCGGAAGGCAGTTTTATGCCTGTAGAATCATTCAAGGAAATGCCATCCATGATAGAAATTTTGAATGGAAAAACCACTTATTGCCCTACTTCAATTGAAGTGACTTATGAACCTGAAAGTGAATTTCACTATTCTGATGCAGGCTTTTGTCTTATTCAATTATTAATTGAAGATATAACACAAAAACCATTTTCTCTTCTAATGAACACATTTATTTTTAAGCCATTAAGCATGACAAACAGTACATTTTCTACCTCTCTTTCAACGGCAAATATGGATACTTTCGCATGTGGGCATGATCGAAATGGAGCGTTAATTCCAGGGAAATATTCTATTTACCCTTATCTTGCAGCTTGTGGTATATGGACTACCCCTAGTGATTTAACAAAATTATTACTGGATATTATGAATGCTATCAAAGGGCAAAGTAAAATCGGCCTTACTACAAAACACATGAAAGAACTATTTCGCTCACAGGGATGTAAGGAATGGACGGGCCTTGGCGTATTTCTAGATGGCGCGGACGAGAAGCTCGAATTTTCCTCACTTGGCTGGGGTGTTGGGTTTCAATGTATGCTAGTAGCCTATCCATACCTCGAACAAGGGATAGTTATGATGACTAATACTGATACAGGTATGCATCAAATGAAGGGAATCATGGGTGAAATCTATCATGCACTTTACTAATAACAGAAAAAGAGGCTATCATTCAGCCTCTTTCTTCACCTTATAATGCATTTGTACCATTTGTCCATAGCGTTGTGTATGGATTAACTTCAAATCTTGATATGGATTATGATCCTTAAACAATGGAATTCCAGAACCTAAAAGATGCGGTGTAACCGTAATAATTATTTCATCTATTAACTTTTCTTTCATAAAGGCATCGAGAATTTCTGCTCCACCAACCATCCAAATTTTCGACCCTTCCTGTTCCCTTAATCTGTTCGTAAACGCTACAACATCTTCATTCACAAACTCAACATGTTCGTTTTTACCACTTTGTGATGTTGTGAATACATAACATTTCTTATCGGGATATGGAAAAGACTCAATATGGTCTACAACCCAATCATACGTTCTTTTACCCATAATAATGGTATCAATGGATTGATACATGTCTGAATAGCCAGCATCCCCTTCCCCCTCTGTTTCTTCTAGCCATTGTAAATCATCATTTTCTTTCGCGATAAATCCATCCAAACTAGTCGCAATATATAAAATGATTTCTCGTGACATAATGTCATCTCCTTTTCTCTTTTGTAAAACTCATGAACAATATCTATAATATACACAAAACATGACAACTACTGTCACGATTAAAAGAAAAGGTGAGAAAATGTCAAAAGCAAAACGTTTATTAGATATTCTTCTTTTTGTTAGCGCAAAAAAGAAATTTACTGCACAAGAAGTCGCTGATGAATTCAATATTTCTATTCGTACGGTTCATCGATATATTTTAGATTTAAGTGATATGGGCTTACCTATTTACGCGGAACAAGGACGAAACGGTGGTTATACTGTCCTAACGAGCAGACTTCTTCCCCCTATTTTATTTACAGAAGATGAGGTAGTTTCGATTTTCTTTGCGTTTCAATCACTGCACTATTACCGCGATTTACCTTTTAATACGGAAATTAAATCCGCTTCTCATAAGCTTTATAGCTCACTTCAAGAGGAAGCGCAGCGTAAAGTAGATAAACTTCAATCCTACATCGCCTTTTGGAATCCTAAAAGAGCAATTGAAACACCTTTATTGAAAGATGCTTTAGAGGCAGCCCTTGCAAATAAAAATCTTCATATTCAATATGAATCCAAATCAGGTACTACTACGAAACATATTCATCCACTAGGTGTTTATGCACATGATGCGTTATGGTATATGCCTGCCTTTGATTTCACTAAACAAAAAATATTACTATTTCGTGTAGATCGTATTCTTTCTATCATAGAAAGTGAAGAAAACAACGATAAATTCTTAAATTTAGAGGAGTGGTTTGGCAGTCCATATGAAACTAAACAACCCATTCGTTTACACGTTTTATTATCAAGGGAAGGTGTAAGACAATGCAAAAGCGATCCAAACCTGGGGGATTTTATCGTCATAACACAAGATGGCACAGGCTATATTGATTCCATCATAGACAAAGGTGAGCTTAATTTTATTAGCCCCCTCTTCTATCGACTTGGTATACATGCTCAAATTTTAGAACCAAAAGAATTAATCACTATTTTACGAAAGCAGGCAAAAGACATTTTATCTATGTATCCAGAAAATGATTAATATTATATGACGATTTTGTAAGATTGGTGTTACATTCATCGTTACTACTTTATGCGCAACTTCCTTATACTTTGTAAGTGAGGAGGAGAAAACCTGCAACCAATTGAATTAAACAAACGAATTGATACATTAGATTATTTAAGAGGATTTGCTTTATTAGGAATTATTTTAGTAAATATTCCGGCATTATTATGGATTAATACACCAGACACATCTATAGATATTGCATATTATAGATTTTTAATATTATTTGTGGAAGGTAAATTTTTCTCGATTTTTTCATTTTTATTTGGTGTAGGTTTTTATATTTTTATTTCCCGAGCAATGGCTAAATATAATAACGCCTATCTTTTATTTATTAGAAGACTGATTATCTTATTATTAATTGGTCTTGTACATTTTTATTTTCAACCTGGAGAAGCATTAACCGTTTATGCAATATTTGGGCTATTGGCGTTACCATTTTACAAAGTTCGCAAAGAAATAAACGTAACTATAGGACTTATACTATTAGCGATAACTGCTTATTATGGCATCAAAATCGCTATGCCGTTTCCACTCATTTTATTGGGATTAGCTGCTGGGCAGTATCGAATTTTTGAAAAGATCCATGACAATCGTAAAAGTATATTTATCTTTACAGTTATAATGTTCTTTATTAGCATAGGTGGCTTGCTGTATCAATGGCATTATGTCCCAGAAGCAATGGTCAACGTTAATAATATGACAAAAGATGAATTTACTGAACATGTTATAAACATTGAAAAATTTTCATTAATCGGGCTTCAATTTAGCCCATTTGTATCGGCATTTTATGTTGGATTTTTAATACTTTTACTGCAACACCCTTTATGCCAAGTTTTATTTTCACCATTAAAAGACTATGGCCGCATGGCATTAACAAATTATTTAGGGCAAACAGCGCTAATCTTAATAATAGGCAATGCCTTTCACCTTATTGAAAATATTCGCTTCATCCAATCTCTTTGGATTTGCATTGGCATTTACATTTTCCAATTACTGTTTAGTAAGATTTGGCTTAATTTCTTTAAATTTGGACCATTAGAATGGTTGTGGCGTATGGGTACTTATTGGGCAGTACCTTCCTTGCTTATAACTTCTACTAATGCTAGGGAGCGCTCCTAAGAGAAAACTATTATTAATTTAGAAAATGGTAAACACCTAACGGAAAGCTTTTCTGCTTCATAAAATGATAGTATATCCAATTCGCTTCCAACCTACTCATTGGAAAAAAACACACCCCCACCATTACATTTTCATTTTGGTCACTTTCCGCTAAGGAAAAGCGACCTTTTTTTCATATCAGAAAGTTCTAATGGAATGCATTTTTCTTTTTAGTAAAAATATTCACTAATCCCAATAAACAATAAATCACACTAGACACTATGACACTATAAAATAACACAGAGATTGAAGTCGGACCCCATACCTTAATAAACTCCCAATTTGATCCCTCTATTAAAATTTTTGGGGACATTGTAATAAGTGCAAAAATTAATACAACACATAATAAATGAATAAATAATAAAAAAGTCCGTTTCAGATTTAAAGATGTTCTAATTCGTTGTTTTTTAACAATTTTCTTCAAACTTGATAACAATAAAATGCATAAAAACATCCCAAAGCCTACAACAATAACGCATAGAAGTGAAACAGTTTTATCCAACTTCTGAAGGTTATCAGAATAAATAGTATTAACCGTTTTACCTTCCCATAAATCCATCACACTTTGACCTATCGCCGTTGTATAGCTCGAGTTCATATTGGATAATATAGCCACTCCTAATTGTTCATCAGGCTGCATAATAAAATAAGATGTAAATGTTGGATTTTCACCGGCATGAAATAAATACTGTTTTTTGTCTCTTTCAATAACTCCCCATCCACTAGCGTAATATGTATCTTTATCGAAAGGCTCCACAGATTGATCTGGGATATGCGATTCTTGAATTATTTTATTATCAATCGAATAAATTTGGCTATTTCCTAACTGAAGCTTTAACCATTTTGCTATATCATTTATGTTACTTATAATATATCCAGCAGGTACATTTCCTCGGTAAATAGGTGGTGTATAATCCTGCTCTCTCATCAGTCCTATTTTATATCCTGACGCCATCTCATTAGATTTAACTTGATGAAGCCCAACAAATGAATTATTCATAAAGATTGGCTCTAATATATGCTCTTTGATATACATATCAAAGGATTGTTTTGAAACCTTTTCAATAACGAGGCCCAAAACATCATAATTGAGCGTTGCGTATTCATATGAGCTACCTGGTTGTCTATTTAATGGCTGATCTAGCAATTTTTTTACAGTCAACTCAAGAGCATTCCGTTCGTTACTTTTAGGGATATTATATATAGTGTTAGTAGCTATCCCACTTGTATGATATAGTAACTGATTAATAGTAATTGACTGAGGCTTTCCATTATATTCTAACTTTAACCATGGTATATACTTTTGGACATCATCAGATCGTTTTAGTAAGCCTTCCCGCTCCAATTGTAGAATGGCTAGTCCTGTGAATGCTTTCGATGTAGACCCTAGTTCAAATAATGTATTAGAGGTAACGGGGGTTTTTGACTTAACATCGGCGTATCCGAAGCCTTTTTCATAAACCGTTTTCCCCTTCTCAACAATAACTAAAGATATCCCTGGAATTTTACTAAGCGCCTTTTGCTCTTTCACAAATTGATCAATCTTTTGAATTTTTTCATTTGAGTCTGCATTTACTATTGTTGGCGTTAAACTAAATAAGATTACAATCATAGCAATTATAGACATATAGATTTTTAATGATGGTTTCATTTTCATTTCTCCTTTAAGCTGGTACAAGGTTAAAATCCCTTAACAACACCGTTAACTTTAACAAGCAATTAGTACCATATCCATCGTTTTACATGACTAAAAACATCACAACATGACAGTTTTGTAACGTACAGTTTAAGGACGTTACTTGATAATGAAGACTACCGGACAATGGATCTTGAATAAACACAAAAGATCAGGTTCCCATTCTAAAAAATGAGAGCTGATCTTTTTTATGATAAGTATTAAGATTTATATTTCTGTTCTAAAATCTTTCCTAAACTGATACTCTTAATGAATGCTGAAACGAAAAAATGTGTTGTTATCGTTTGTTTTTAATAACAACTTCAGTTACAGCTAACGCTTTTCTTGGTTTAATATTTTCCATAATGATATCCGCAATATCATTAGGATCCATTAATGTCTTAGTTTTTTCCTCAGGGAAAATCCCGTCCCAAAATTCTGTGCTCATTCCACCCATGTATACAGCACATACATTAATAGATGTTTCGCTTAATTCTAGTGCTAGACTCTCTGTAAATCCTCGCACACCAAATTTACTAGCACAATAAACAGATTCCGTTACTTTTCCTTCTAGACCAGCTGTAGAAACGATATTGACGATCGTTCCTTCATTACGTTCTTTCATACCTTTTAGCACTTCTTGTGTGCAAAAAATGGTTCCTTTTAGGTTAATATCAATCATTTGATGAATTGAATCCTCATTCAAGTCTTCAGCTTTATCAAAATAGCCAACACCAGCATTATTAATGAATAACTGAATGGATCCAAATTCCTCTTGGATAGAATGAATTACTTGAGCGACCATTTGTTTTGAAGTAACGTCAACCTCATAAATAGAATAGCCATTGGTTAAAGCTTTAGCCGTATTTTCAAGCTTTGATTTCGTTCGACCGAGTAAACAAATGTGATTGCCTAAAGACGAATATTTATTAGCAAGTGCTGCCCCTAAACCACTGCCAGCCCCTGTTATAACAACGATATTTTTGCTCATATTGATCATCCTCTCTCGCAGTTAATTATACCATTATAGGAACTCTTATCAATAAGAGGAACGCGTTAAATTGTATCATCCTTCCTGCTCTATTCAATTATATACAAAACGATGAGAGCACTTTATAAATGCATCTGCTTTTGTGGAAGCTAACACAAAAAGAATTGAAGATGATACCTAAAAACTTACTACTCCCTGATCAGTAGTAATAATTTCTTCTAAAAACGATTGACACACAACTAGTCTAAAGAACTATATTAATTTTTATTCATTTCGACTCATATACGCTCCCATTCATTCATATTTCCATGTCAATCGACACTTTTATGTTATTTTCTGGGTATTCAATACATATACTATTATATTTATAAATAAAGAGACATACTTTCATCGAACACGGAATATAATTCTGGAGGGTGTTAAATGAATACAATTAAATCTTTAATTTTCCCCCAAGACTTGAACAGATTAAATAAAACTCTACTCAAAGAGATTTGTAATAAAATGACTTTAGAATCTACTGGCAATGTAAATGAATTAGCAAGTAGAGTTTGGGACTCTTTTGAGCATATAGACTGCGACGTACTTAAAATGATCAGCAATAATATTTTCTCTGGAGCAGTTTCATTAGCTTGGTACCAGGCGACAAATAATACTGGTTTAATAGGATTTAAACAAAGTATTATTGATACTATGCCATTTAACCCGTTCGAAACAGTAGTTACTCCAATTTGCGAAAATGTTCCTATTGATCCCACAATTATTGCTGCTGCTGAAATTGAAGGTTCTAAAGCTTATTATTTAAGATTTATTCATAGAACAGGTGTTAATGTTGATTACTTTTTAACTAATCGAAGAGAATACATTAAGCACGAAATTACAACAGTTTATATTGATGAAGAAATGGGGATAATTGAAGTACGAGCAAGTTCAGCTATTGCCAAAAAAATTATTTCTTGGTTAACTAAAATTGTCGATGAAGAATATGAATTTAAACAGTATGATTTATTAGAGAAATATGGTGGTACACTTGAGTCTTTAGCTGATACCCTTCAAGGAAGGCTAATTGATGCTACAGGTAGACCAGCAGGATCAGTCAGTACATTTGAAGAAACACAGGGTCAATCAATTGTGAGTATACTATCTGCAATTGACGAATACTATACTAATGGTGAATTATCAGTTCTAGAGCAAAATTTAAATAGCGAAGATATTACCGGGATATTAGAAACAACACCTTTTACTTTGTTACTGTTAAGTGGTCTTGAAACAATAGGATTAGGTAGTATTAGAGAATTACGAGGTTTACCATTATACAATTATTTAGAACCTTATCTATCCAAACAAAAAGGATCCATCTTATTTGAACATAGTGTTGATGGCGTGAAACAAGAATATTCTATTCGAATTGGCGTAAATACAAAGACATTTAAGTTCAATGTATTTGCGTCTGAACCTGTTTTGGATTATATTAGAAAAAAATTGATTTACCAAATTTATTCTGCGAGGTAAAAGTATTGAGCAATTTAAAGCCATGGGAAATTTCTCAAAAAATAGATAATGCACTTGAGGCAATTGCTATTAGTAAAATGGATAAATTTTACCATAGTTATATTGCAAAAATAACTAACTTACCTCTTGGAGTAGTTATTGATACATTATCTGAATTAGAAAAAAAAGAAGCGCTCGTTATAAAATTAGAATTTCACTGCGAGGAATGTAATAGAAGTATTTTAACTGCTAATAAATCTGAACTTGAAAATATTGAGTCCATTCCTTGCAAGTATTGTGGTACAGAAAACTGTTTTGATCCTTTAAATGCTATTCCAATAATCGAATTAAGTGATGATTTCAGACAAAGTTTTTCAAAAAAAAAATTAATAACAAAAAGGAAAATGTCGGGTTAATGTATCAAAATAAACCTGAGAGCTTAAGAGAAATTATCGATATTTTAGCCCAAGAAAATTCTGATCAATTATTAGACAAAGTTTCAAAGCTCGGGAAAGTTACTATTATCTTAGGAGATGGTTATATGGGTGATTCTAGTAAATATGGTGGTTTAACTTTTGGAGAAAACAAAGGTAATATAACTATTGAAAACAATGGCACACTCAATCAAGGGATATCTAGCAGCTTGCCTAATGACATTATTAATGCTTTACAACAACTTCATGAAGAAATTCAACATCTATCAGACGAACAACGAGATATTGCAGAGGCTAATTATGAACTCCTTCAAACTCATATAGAAAATGGAGATAAAGAGAAAGCTAAAAAACCATTAGAGAAATTAACTAGTATACTAGGTGTTATTAGCTCTATTGTCTCGATCGCTTCTGCCTTAGGACTTGGAATTCCTTTAAAGTAATTATAATTTATTGTTTTTATATCCCACTAAAATGAAACTTTTTAGTAAATAAAGCCTTAATTCAGAGCTGTAGCGTGTGATAACGCTGCGGCTTTTTTATTCATCTATAGACAAATTCACTACAAAAAAATGTAAACTACATATATCGTATCTATAGGAGCATAAAAAGACATATTACTTTTTCTCCTCTATGGATCACTGAAGCTGGACCAGCGTTGATCCTTTTTTATTTTTCAAAGGCAATAAACTATACAAATATAGCTATAGCGTCATATAAATAATAATGTAAAACACAATTACCTTTGTCCTCCTTTTTTGTAATAAGGGTCACTCCAATCCCAAGTGACCTTTTTTATTGTCTTATCTCACAAAAAATTAATGGATTGACTAATTTTTAATCCTATAGCGGGATGGATGAATATCCCACCTATTCTCTACAGCTAACATATTATATATTGTAGAAAGGAGGGATATTTTTATGGGATACTATAGAAATTTAGGTAACTTTAACAATTGTTATTCCTGTGGCTGTGACGGTGGCTATAACCGTGGTTCTGGTTCAATATTCGCTCTAATCGTTGTTCTATTTATTCTTCTAATTATTATCGGCGCTACTTTCGTAAATAGAGATAACTGTTAGCATATCCATACAGGTCTACCAGCCTTTCGCAGCTCTTTTTTTGACAAAGGGTCGCTCTCAACCTAGTGACCCTTAAATCATTCTTTTTATCATAATATTCAGTCAATTATTTCAATCGTGAAAATGTTTTATTCCATAAAAAATAAGCATCCAATCGAAAGATTTTCTGCCCATATATTGAGACACACTTTTGTGAGTATTTTAATTGCAGAAGATGTTGCTTTTACAAAGGTGGCTAAAATAGGAGATACACCTGAATTGGTGAGGAATCAAAAGCTACTAGAATTCTTCCATCTTTAATAAATTTCAAGTGATTCTCTTTTTTTGCACAAATATGGGGTACAAGTTATTCTTGTACCCATTAAACATTGATATATTCATTTATCGAACTATCTAAATATATTGTGCTCATAAAGGTAATCATACGAAAGATCGACGAACAAATATTCATGCTCGTTAATAGCAATCGAAAACGTTCTTGTAACTTCCCCTGTCTCGATATCTCGATAAAGCTCTGAGATTTCTCCGCTTTGATCATTGCGCATTTTAATGATTGTTTGTAGGAAATATGGACGCCAGCTCCAGTTTTTATTGATGGCTCTTGGCTGCAACTCCCACTGGCCTTCTATACGCATTACGTTAGGAGATAGTTGGAAACCATCTTCATCACAAATATATACTCGGAATGAATAACTGTCCAACAGTTGGGCTAGTTGCTCTAAATGTGTGATGTTGTCACTAGAAGGTTTAACACGATGGACAATCGCTTCTAGCTCCTCCCTCAACTTTTTCAACTCAAAATATTGCACCTCTAGAATTTTCTTTTCAGAGGTAATAAACTGCTGGCACTCCTCCTTAAAACGCTCCTTTAAAATATCCTTTTCTACGAATGTCATTGCAGGATTTGCCAAGTATCGGCCTTGATAAAAGCGACCTCCATTCTTCCAGGCAAACTGCAATTGATAAACCGTTTCGATTCCTTCAAATAAGAGGTTTGCACCAATTTTATATGCGAGACTACCTATTGCTGATATCATATCTGACTGTGCAGACCAAGAATCATAATTTAAGTCTCGAATATTAACCTTTAAAATTTGAGGTGATAATAGAGCAATGTGCTCTAAATGACTCTCTGACCCCACTTCCTGAACAGCAATTTTGACACCAAAAGTCGTAAAGTAACGTACTGCATGGTGTAACTTTTGAATGTCACCTAAAAAACGATGCTCAGAAACAACTAATACAATACGATGTAAATCCTCTTCACTTAGATATTGTTGAATAATATTAAAATGACTTTCACCGAAATCCTGCATCAGTAGGTTTGGATTACTTGGAATATAAATATCAATATCCTGTCCGATTTCTTCTATTTTGGCTAATGCAGCGTGAAGAATTTTATGTTCCATGTCAATACGATATTCTTCGGGAATATCTTCGTTATTCACAAAATCTTTTAAATTAATTTGTTGACCCTCAATTTGTAACTGTCCGGAAATTTCGTAGGCAATCACCGTATGCGCATCCGCGCTAAATATCGGTTGAAAATACCCATGTATTTGATCTAAATTTGTTAACACTTCAATTGCATCCATTGTCGAAACCTCCATACATGATGTTATTCAAGAATAACATTACACTCACAGCTCATTACATGAAAAAAAAGCTCTCTAACTGTATAATAATTTGTTTAAAGTAAATTGGCAACTTCACATAGCGTTATTTTATGGGAAAAATCTGTCCTGAAATTTAACAAATTTTCACTTAACTGTTTTCTACATAAAACAAAATTAGCCTCTAATAATCTTTTTACATGCTTGCTGCTCCACTCTTCTTACAATAAAGAATACTTGAAGTACTCGTACTATGATAAAAAGCAAAATCATTCTTTCTGATAATACACTAGTACACTAAACACATGCTTATGTTTACCCATATTTTTCTGATAATTTATCACTAATAACGACTTTTCGTAAAATAGGTTGCTTAAGGACACATATTCTTATCTGTGTCACTCTAAAACATGTATTCCCTGAATTTTTCATGTATAGCTGTGTAAAAAACTCCGTTAGAAATTCTTTTTCACTATAACTTATGCAACAATCCAAAGTGAAGCCGTGATAACTAGAGGTTTTCATCCTATTTCCTTAAAATATTCAGCCGTACGCCCATTTTTTATGCTGACGTACTCCCCACAAATTTAATAAAAAAGCAGTATTCCAAAGTATAGTTTTTACCCTACAGGAATACTGCTCATGACTATTCTGACATAAAGAAATACCAAATAATCGCAATTGTAATTAATGATAAAATTACAGCAATTGTTACACGAAGCGGAGAAATTGGGGCATCTCCACCTACTCGACCTGTTTGTCCGTTTACCATAAATCGATAAATTTTCTCTTTGTAACGGAATGAAGAAAGCCAAATAGGTAGCATTAGATATTTGTATGTAATATCATCATGAGTTGTAGAGAATTGTAAATTAGATACTACATCTGCATTATGTTCCCAACGTATTTTTGAGGTAATTTGTGCATTTAAATGATTTGAAATTTCCCTCTTAGCCTGACTCCACCCGTCCTGTAAACCAATACTGTAGCGTTCTGATAAAAATCCAGATACATATTCTGGTTTATAGGCTTTATTATTAAGTAAATTAAAGGGTTCTATCTTTCGCATCATATTACGATCATAACGAGTTGTCGCACTTATTAAATGATCATCAATAAATTCCTGATAAAAACCACTTGTAGAATACCAATCTGTTTCAGTTCGAGTATTTCCCTCTTTATCTGTAACTGTGCGATGTCTACCATATCTTGCGGAATACCTTGAGCTTGTTTTTGTATCAAAAGTCCAATATGGAAGATAAACCCCTTTAAATGAATCAGGCTTTGCACTATCTTTTGCTGCTCTTGGTGTAAACCATTTCCCCTTAATCCAACTTTGGAAGTTCTCACCGGCTTGCTTATCTGTTATTTCAAATGCGCATACCCCGTTCGGTGCTAGTGTATTTTCAGCACTAGCCTCCATAACCTGATTAGAACCACAATATGGGCAACTATCAGCTACCTGTAATGCATCATAAATCGTTTCTGCCGCACAAGATTTACAAATGACTGTTTTTTTCTCAACACCCCAGTTAAAATTCCCACGTTTTTCAGCCATTGCAAAATCCATTTCCTGGGCAACTTTTTCCTCTTGCTTTTCCGGGGCTGCAATTTCAGACTCATAGCCACAATAAGGACATGCTAGCTTTCCAGTTGCTGGGTTAAATTCAATGGATGCACTACATGATGGACACTCAGCGTCAAAATCAAGCTTTACTTGTTTGACATTTTCAGCATCTTGCGTTGTCATCACTAGTCATCTCCTTACTTAACATCATTTTCATCAAATACATCGCCACACTCTGGACAGAATTTTGGTTGGTTTGCTGGATCCTCTGGATGCCAACCACATTTATCGCAAACGTATTGTAATGCTCCTGAAGGTTTTTTAGCTCCACATTCGCTACAGAATTTGCCTTTGTTGACAGCACCACATGTACAAGTCCATCCTTCTTCTGCTGGTTTTGGTGATCCACAATTTGAGCAGAATTTACCTGTGTTCTCGTTACCACATGCACATTTCCATGTAGCTGAGTTCGTCGCTGTTTGTCCTTGCTGGGCTGCCTGTTTATTTTGCTCATTCATTTGGTAAAGCTGTCCAGCATTAACACCACCTGCTTGTGTCGCCATGTTCATGCCCATAAATCCTGCCATAGCTCCACCATCATTGTTTGCTGCCGCAATCATTGCTTCCGCCTGAGCACCTGTTAAATGAGCCGCAGCCATACCTGGATCACGCATTACTGCATTACGTTGTAGTTGTTTAATCATTGCTTCATCTTCTTCAGATGCTTTTAAAGAACTAATGCCAAAGGATACAACTGCTAAACCACGAGTTGCTAGCCATTTCTCTGATAACACTTTATTAAGGGCATCTGCTAGAGCAACTGTATGTGCAGGAATCTCGCTATAGCGTACTCCGCTTGCTGAAATATGTGCAAAAGCCGGCTGTAACGCAGTCATCAACTCCGTTTTTAATTGGCTATCGATTGCATCTCTTGTAAATTCACGCTCAACGTTTCCACAAACATTTGTATAAAATAATAATGGATCGACAATTTTATATGAGTATTCGCCATGACAACGAATAGCAATATCAATATCCAGACCAATATTACGGTCGATAACACGGAATGGCACTGGTGCTGGTGTCCCATATTTATTGCCAACAATTTCTTTTTTATTAAAATAGTACACACGTTGATCCTTTGCAGGTTCTCCTCCAAATGTGAAACGTTTACCGATCTGCTTGAATGTTTCCATTATACCTTCGGACAAATCATTGCCATACATAATCGAAGGCTCTGTTGATGTATCATAAACATACTCCCCAGACTCCGCAGAGAACTCCACTACTTTTCCTTGCTCGACAATCATCATACATTGACCTTCGTTTATAGCAATAATAGAACCATTACTAATAATATTGTCATTGCCTTTATTTGAACCTCGTTTAGAAGTACGTTTAAAACCCTTTGCTACAAGAACATCCGCTGAGAGTGACTCACAATAGAAATATTCACGCCATTGATCCTCTAGAACTCCTGCTAATGCACCAATTCCTGCTTTTAATAAACCCATATTTATTCCCACCTTCAACTTATATACTTAAACTTATTTTACCATATCAATTATGCCTCAGCATATGCCGCTGTCGCGCAGATAAACATTACGTCCGGATTCGGATTTGTGCTTTCTATAAGAACTCCTTTCCAAATTCGTGACATCCGCTGAAATAAGCTAAAAATAATTTAATCATTATGTAGTACGCTTAAAAAGGACAATTTGTTTCATATTTTTTAAACTTCTTACAAAAAAAGAGGTAGCTCCATATGAATAAATCATAGGAACTTACCTCGCTCGTTTTGTAAGTAGCTATATTACATGCTTTTGTCGCTTTTTTAGTGGATCTTAGCGTTTCTTAAGAAAATGCGGAAAAAGCCACTAGCACCCAGGCAACGATAAATAACATACCGCCGATAGGGGTAATCGCTCCAAGCTTTTTCACACCAGTAACAGCTAATACATATAAACTACCGGAGAAAAACACAATACCTGCCAACATTAAATATCCTGCCCAAGAGAGCATACTAGATGTTCCTAAAAGGGCATCACTCGATAAAATACCAAGCCCCAGTAAACCTAATGCATGATACATATGATATTGCACCGCAGTTTCCCAAATGGCTGCATAGTGTGGTGACGCAAATTTATCTTTTAGTGCATGTGCTCCAAAAGCACCTAGCACGACACCAAGGCAAGCCATAATTGCACCTATCGCCAATAAAAGTCCCATTTATTATTCTCCTATTTCGTCTCACATGCGATTTCTTTGTATTTTGCATCCCATGCCGGATCAATTTTACTTAGGGATACCGGACGTAACGTATCTTTGTGCGCTAGAATATGTACGGACTGAGCAGTCGCTGCAATCGTGCCATCTTCATGTATAATTTCATAGCCATATGTTGTGCGTAAACGATCATGCTTTTCCACCCATGTACGAACCGTTGCCACTTGGCCATACTGCATAGCGGCCTTATAAGAAATAGATAAATCCATCACTGGCGATACATAACCATCTCTTTCTAATGCTGCATACTCAAAGCCTGCATCATTTACTAACTGAGAGCGACCTATTTCCATCCAAATGATATAGTTCGCATGATACACCACACCCATTTGGTCGGTCTCAGCATATCGAATTTCGATTTGTTTTTCACTAACAAACATTTTCTTCACCTCGTCCTACATTATAGCGTAAAAATATTGATTCGGCGGGGTTTTTGCTCTAGAGAAATTGGAACGTTGAAAAATAGATGGATACTTTCCTTGTTATTTAAATTAAAAATAGATTCCCAGAAATAGTAACTTAATTCCATATAAACTCATATAAACATTTTTAAGTGGGGTACTTTCTGGGGTACCACATAATTATTAGTTAAAAAATCAAGCAACGAGCAGGTACAATATTTTATATTCGAACAAAATATCATTCATTATTTAAATGAGTGACGTTAAAATATCGTAACCTCTCCTTTATTGTGAATATGTAGTGTTACTGTCTCTTTTCTACAAATAACAAAATTAGTGTTGCCAATGGACCTAATACAAGAGAAAGTAAAAACCAATTTAACCCCGTTCTATTCTTCCCTTGTGCAAGTGCAGCATTTATCAACGCCAATGTACCCCAACCTACGAAAAATTGGTTATCCATCATCTGCCCCCCCTATCTCATTTAACCATTCTACACGGTAGTTTACATTTCTTCACAAATTTGATCATAACACATTCAAATAACATGCTTCATTATCCGCACATTCCGAATTATTCTTTTGTAAAATAGAAGTTAAATCAGAAAAATTCGTCATTTTTATTTTCTCTTTATTTGTTGGTACCTGACTATTTTTTATAAAACCTACCCAATCATTTTCCATCACATTAATATTTTTCCCGTATACTTCCTCTATTTTTTTGCTACATTCTTTTGGTTATATACCTTTTCAAACTTTTCTAATCCATAAGTGAAATGAAGCTGAATGAATATAGCTCATCCTCATAAGGGCGGCCACTGTTTGGATAGCCAATCTCATTAACTACCCTCACGCGACTTTTTCTTTGCTATACTTTAGTTAATTTACTTAATTTAGTTAAAACATATTAGGAGGTATTTCAATGAGTTTATTCGCAGCTACCACCCTTGCCACAGGAGCTTTAGTCATCGCTCTTCTAAATGACATGAAAATTAAAAAATTAGAAAAACGCATCAAAGAACTCGAAAGAAATAATTTTCAACCATAACTTGATCATAGTACGATATTATAATCGCTCTATTTTCTTTTAATCAGCATAATTTGGCAGTTATCAAGATAATAATCCCGTTAATTCTTCGATTGGAATTTTAACAAATTCACTGTCACCGTTGTCGTACTCAATGTAAAAGGGCATAAACCAATTCGAGCTGTAGCGTGTGTAGTCGACGCTGCGGCTTTTTTAATGTATAGGAAACCTTAATTTGTACAGATTAATATTGAGTGTATCGCACGCACTTATTAGGTTGTGGCGCTGGTTGACCGTCACGGCCTCCCCATTTGTTAATTAGGGTCATTCCATCCAGTGACCTTTAAATAGTTATTTTGTGATTCTACAGCCACAATCTTTATTTTAATTTACTTATATTACATATAGAGGTGCTTTATTTGACTACATTCGGAAAATGCTTATATATCGCTTTCTTTGTAACACTGTTTTTATTTACAACAGTTTGGGATTATTTCAAAAATGGAAATTCGCAATTGCTTGAAAATTTTTTCTTTTCCTTCTGGGTAGCAAGTTTTTTATTCACGGCATTGCTACTTAGAAAGAAAAAAGATGCAACGGAAAAAAGCTAAAAACCAGAAGCTGATTTGAATCTAATTAGCTTACTTTTTCATTAGTTCTTCAAAGCTTATAACTCCAAAAGAATTTTGTAGCTCTTGGTCATTTACAACTTTCCCTCTTGCGTTACTCTGGCTAGTTTACTCGTGATCATGCCCGTGAGGAAATATTTACTGAACCGTCTTACCCTCCGAGTTTACTTCATATTTTTCAATAACATACTATCGTACAAGTTATACATTTGTTCCTTTCGCTACATGGCAAAAATTAATCTCTAACCTACAATCAAGCATGCAAAATGCGATGCCTTTATTCAAGCATCGCATTCGTAAATTGGCTAAAAATTAATTTGTTACTATTACTGCATAGTGTCATTGATATTTAAACTTGATGATTCTAAACTTTTCTAACCACTAAAATCAGCGGTTGATAACTCTACTTCTGCGACTGCACATGCTCACTCAAACGATCCCAAGTTTCAGTGATGCCCTGTAGCATACCCATATCCATAACAGTCTTAAGTGCCTCTGCAGACACATTCTCTGCACGATTGATCAGCTTAGTCTTTCCACCCAAATCGACGAATTCCAATGTAATCTCAGTCGTCGGCATGGAGTCATTCGAAGTACCTTCAGCATCAGAAAAGTAATCGGTATAGCTGATCTTCTGTGGCTCGATAATCTCCTTATAAACTCCTTTTCCCCACGCTTCCATACCAAAAAAATCACCTAGGTTTTGATCGACGCACTTCATACAGTAGTGCCAAACGCCTCCCGGACGGAAATCAACAGAGCAGACAGGAATTTCCCATCCCTTTGGCCCCCACCAGCATTTCAGATGCTCTGGCTCTTTAAACATCATGAATAACAAATCGCGTGGAGCATCAAAAACGCGCTCCAATATTAGTATACGATCGTTTTCAACTCTTGAAACAATTGAATTATTTGACATTGTAATTCCTCCATGATCATGAAATGATTTTATAATTCTTCTTTTTTCTGCAATACCTTCAAATACGCATCTAGATTTTCGAATCTTTCTTCCATTACGCACTGGAAGGACTGAATCCAAGAATCCAGCGCTTGAAATGGTTCAGGCCGGAGCTTGTAGATTCTACGGTTCGCTTCTGCTTGCACTTCTACAATCGCGTTGTCGCTAAGTACCTTTAGATGCTTTGAAGTTTGGGGTTGCCTCAATCCAAGCTGATCGGCAATTTCCCCTACGGTTAGAGGACCCTGGCGCAGTAGTTCGACGATATTCATACGATTTGATTCAGACAAAGCGCTCAACGTCGTTATGTCTACACCTGGAATTTTCCCTGACATGTCGCTCACTTCGTGATCACAGTATATTTAAACAGGAATATTCCTGTCATGGAATATTCAAAAATAACCTTTCAAGCATTCGAACTACTATTGTTATGCTAAAAAAAGCTTCATGTACTTTTCAATTGCTTTCATACTATTCCCATAATGGAGCCTGAGTAGTACTTCAATTTTTCAATTTGACCTGCGCAAATTTATGAAGTAAAGGGTTACGTTAGTTTATTTTCTTTTATTTTTTCCAATTTTCTCATTACCACGTTTAAAATTACCGGTAATTTTAGCTAACAATAACTGTAATGCTGTTATATTATCTTCAACTTCTTTGATTCTTGAGATAAGACTCTCAGCCTCCTTATCCTCTATAATTTTAATCTGTTTATCTTCGTAATATATTACTACCGTTCCTTTTTTCGTTATTTGATAATCAAACGGTTCTTCATTTAATCTGTTTCGTTTGTCTATTTTGCTCACTACTCCATCTCCCTAATTCTTTTAGTTTCAAACATTATATTCAATAAAAATGTTGGCTCACTTGTTTTCTTTAATTTATTCTCAATATGTATCCTGTGTTATAAATAATGTTTTCTCTTTTACATGCAAACCGTTCTTACCAAATTCTGTAGTTTCAGCAAACGCTGTGACTTTTCTATTATTTTTTTGATTCTATATGCGACAATTGCATTCTTTGTCTAGGTATCGTTTCGCCATTCATCTTTTACTTAATATTATTAGAAGATATAACTAATTAATTGAGGTGAAATATGGATTTCAATCATTTACGTTATCTTGCGCTAGGTGATTCCCTTACTGTAGGTATCGGTGTGCTGTTTTTGGATCCTGGGTTTGTTGAATATTACTGAAGTCTAAGCCAGCAAATTTTAAAAATGCATATTTCTTATCAAAAATATGCAAGGTCTGGAGCAACGACAGAGGATGTTTTAGCTATGCTCGACACTCCGATTGTTATGGAAGCTGTAAATTGTGCAAATATCATCACGATAACAGCCGGTGGGGATGATTTAATTAACGCTGCTAAAGGATACTTAATAAATAAAAACGAAGAAAGTATATCTCAAGCTATTAAACAATCAGAGAATAACATCTCAAAAATATTAAAAAAAATTCACCAGCTAGACAAACAAGATAAATATATTTTACGGTTACAAAATTTATACAATCCATTTATCGATATTCCTATAGCAGATGAGGCGATTAGAGCATTTAATTCCTTGATTAACAGTTTTGGTCGGGAAATGAATGTAAAAGTAGCTGATATCTATAGTGTATTTAAGGGAAAAGAAAAATTTTTATTATCAACAGGAGGGATTCATCCAAATAGTAGAGGATATTACCAAATGGCATTAGCTCTAAGTAGGCTCAGATAATCCACGTTTAGAGGTGATTAACATATGAACTATATTGATGAAAATCATGACCTATGTAGTTCCATAAGTTTATGATTGGGTCGTGAATGTTCCTGTCCAAAAATTTCTTGGAACTGCTGAACTCGATAGATTCAACTTTACTTGTGGTGCAAAATATGAACAACTTCTGTATGGTTAACTTGCTCCACATTTATTCTTAACTGATGTGGAAGGCTAGTAGATAATTTCACGGAATGTAATGTCAAAATAGCGACGTCACGGTAGAAATGGATGGAGTGATATGTGAACCAGCAGTTTATAACTGGTGGTTCACTCTGGGGTACTGACAACTTTCTATTTTGGTACCATCGTTTATCGTTCATTTATTCTTTCTTAACCCCGCATTGAAAGAGGTTTTATTGAATACAAAAAAGTCACTCATTTTTACTTATGAGTGACTCTAGCAATCGTTATAGAAGATCTCTTCTGGTTGCTCCTTTATTCCTCTTTCTGCAGCAAATCTTTCAATACTAGATGCTCCAAAGAATCCAACTATTCCATCTACTTTTTCAATAATATAAGCAGTTTCTTCTGGTTCTACGTGAGCTTAAATCTCCCATAATCTTTTTACATCGACCAATTCTTGCCCATCGAATTCCATTCTGTATATGTCTGGCTTTGTTGTATGTAATAAAAAGTTCAAATCGTATCTACTATCATAAAACCCCATCATTAAAGTCATAATTGCCCCATGTGTGCCAATTACTACTTTCTGTCCTTGATACGTATTTAATACTTCTTTTAAAACTTTTATAGCACGTTGCTGGCAATCAGCATTCGACTCTCCTCCCTCTAAAGCAAAGCTTGGATCAGAAAATGACTTTTCTAATAAAGGGAATAAGTCCTTGTCAGACATTCGTTTATCTCCAGCAATAAATATTTGCTCTTTAAGATCTTCAAATACAATTACCTCTTTTTCTATTTGATGAGCTATTTTCTGAACAGTTAGGATTGAACGTCTATAAGGGCTTGAAATAACAGCATCAATGCCCTCTTTTTGTAGGATGTCAGTTATTCGTCGAGAGTCTGATTTTCCTTTTTCAGTTAATTCTCTCGTTCTCTCATTTCCTTCTTTTGGTGAATCTCCGTGTCGTACCATATAGATAAATGTTTTCATAATACCTCCTACTTTCTGTGTTTGACTTTTTCCATATTGCTCGGAAGAACTTCTACTGTTCATCTTCTACTATAGGTAAGACTGTTGAATATTTAACTTCTCTTAAAGATAAGTTCGTTTGAATGCGGGATATGCCCAGCCTATTTAATTTTCTAATAAAGCTATCTAATTCTTTTCGATCTCTAATAATAACCTTTAAAAGATAATCATACTCTCCTGTTAAACAATGACATTCTAATACCTCGGTCATTGTTTTTAAGGCATTCTCCAAAGCTTCTAATTCCTTAGCTTGATGAATATTTGTACTCATGAAAACGTAGCACAGTAAATCGAATCCCAGTTTCTCATGATTTAAAATGGCAACTTGTTTGTCAATAAATCCTTCGCTTTCTAAACGTTTTATCCTTGTATGGGTTGCAGGCGGGGACAAATTCACCCGTCTCGCTATCTCTGCATTACTAATTTGAACTTCTCTCTGCAAAATATCTAGTATTTGAGTATCCACACTATCTAACAATTTTCTTTCAACATCTCTCATGCTATTTTCTCTCCTTTTTTTATTCGAAAATTCCGCTATTTCAGACGGGCATTATTAATTTTATTCCGTAAAACTCCGTTAAATTTACTATTATTTTGATTTTTATTCATTATACAAAATATTATACTGGCAAAAAAGCAAAAATGTTATGATTCTTTTATCTAATATATACCCTATGTAACATACGAGAATCAAAGGAGAGATCGTGATTTGCCGAATGTCTATGTTTTATTAATGCTTCTAACTAGTTTACTTTGGGGAGGCAATTTTGTAGTTGCCAAATCTCTTGTTAATCATGCCTCTCCGTTAACATTGACGAGCTTAAGATGGCTCATTGCCGTTGCTGTACTTTTGCCAATGGTATGGTGGAAAGAAAAAAGATTACTTCCCTCTCGAGATGCCCTTCTTCCTTTATTGATAATAGGCATTACAGGTGTGGTATTGTTCAATATCTTTCAATTTTTAGCATTAGAAAGAACTACATCGACGAATGTTGGCCTCATTTCAACATTAAATACAATTTCAATTGCCGTTTTTTCATTTATTTTTCTAAAAGAGAAGATTAATATACTTCAAGCACTTTCAATGCTACTTTCGTTGTTTGGTGTTCTTCTCGTACTTTCAAAAGGGAACATCAACCAATTATTTTCTTTTCATTTTAATTTGGGTGATATATGGATGCTTGCAGCTGTATGTGTATGGGGTATTTATTCTGTCTGTAATAAATGGGCAATGAAAACTACCTCGCCACTAATGGCTAATTTGTATTCAGGTATATTTGGACTTCTTGTACTATTGCCGTTTAACCTTAAGGATTTTACTATTTCTAACGTTAATCATTCTTTTATTCTATCCCTTTTATATACAGGCTTTATCTCTACTGTCGTTTGTATGGTACTTTGGAGCATTGGTATTCAAAAGTTAGGGACTACGACATCCGGTGTTTTCCTTAATTTCAATCCTATTTTCACAGCACTTTTAGCGTTTTTATTTTTAGGAGAAAGCATTTCTTGGACGCAAGGGATTGGGGGATTGATTGTTATTATTGGATGTTTGTTATTTTCGTATTTTAAAACAAAAACAACTTATTTAAATGCGTCCCTTTCAAATTAAGAGTAAAACATTGATAGAAGTTGTATAGAAAAAAGTGTCAACACAATTAGTTGACACTTTACCGACATCAAAGAGAATTATATTATTCACTTTTAAAGGAATAGATATTAAAAATAAGTCTATAGCATAAGTGCTAATCGTAATCTCTTTACCTTCTTCAGCAATTTTTGCTTGATGAAACTGTTCTGAAACTTTTCTTTTCCCCCATTTTTTTGGTAACCATTCAAATCCTGAGAACATAAATATTAATCTACCTTCTTTTCACTAATTTGTATTGTAAACTCAAAGGTTTGAAGATATGAAGCAATACATTTTCCAGAATGACTTCCTCGCTGAATTTTACCATATACCTTTGAAAAGTATTTTTTTCGTTGGTTCCTTGACTATATAGTTACTATACAGCTTATAGTGTATACCTGGAATAATTGTTTGTATGTAAAACATACACTTTTATTAATTTAGGAGGAACATCGATTATGTCAGAAAGTATCAAGTTAAGACCGTTAGAAAGAGAAGATTTAAAATATGTTCATAAATTAAATAATGATTCTAGAATCATGTCATATTGGTTTGAAGAACCATATGAATCTTTTGTAGAACTACAAGATTTATTTGAAAAGCATATCCATAAACAAAGTGAAAGACGTTTTATTGTTGAAAAAGATAAGGAAATTCTTGGGCTAGTGGAATTAGTTGAAATCGACCTGATCCATCGCAATGCAGAATTTCAAATTATTATTGATCCTAATTCCCAAGGAAGAGGATATGCCTACTCTGCTACTATTTTGGCAATGAAATACGCTTTTCATATTTTAAATCTACACAAACTATATTTAATTGTTGATAAACAAAACGAAAAAGCCATTTACATTTATAAAAAAGCTGGATTTCATATTGAGGGAGAACTTAAAGAAGAATTTTTTACTGAAGGTAAATATCGAGACGCCCTTCGCATGTGTATATTCCAATATGAGTTTAATAACCAAATATAGCTTTACTTGCCATTCTTAGCTGTAGCGTATTACTACGATACGGCTTTTTTCATTCTGTCAAATTTCCTCAAAAAGTTTATAACCTCATTCAAACAAGGAGATGAATGCAACAATCCACGCTGCTATCACAAGTAATAAAAACCACCAACCCATAAACTTTAGTAACATTTCTAAAAATGGTTTCTTTTTGAATTTATCTGAAAAGGAACTCATCTGTATAGCACCCTCAGGATGCTTCAACAGCATATAAGAAATACTGCCAAAAATTAATGTAATCAATATTGCCACAATAAACAATTCCAATAGTCCCACCTTCACGTTTAATTCATTATCCCACTGACAAGAACCTCGAAGTGTTTGTTCATTTTCGTTTACACTCGTAAAATTTCCAAACAAAAACTTTTTTGGCTATCAGCTTAAATATATTACTATTTCCAACTCTAAAAATCTCCCCTTTTTACGTTTAATAATTGTTCTCCACACCAACCTTAATACCACTCTGTTTGCAATGTAGCCATATGGATGCTTTTGAATTCGAGTAGTGCGCCTCGAGATTTTGTAGTAATTCATCTCTGTTAACCAAAAAAGACCACGGACATATGCCTTAACAGCGTCTATTGTAAAAGAATATTCAATTGCTACATCAATAGAATTTACTCTAATAAATGGAAATAACACACTAACCAACAATTGAAGTTGCAAATTTTGTTTCTATAACAGTATTATTCCTTTTAAGATGAAATTCGTTATCTTTACCCGTATTGTTCAGTCTGAGCTTTTTTCCAATAAGTGTTTGCTCCTTTACTTTTTAAATCCAAAACCGCTCAAAGAAATACCGGAATAAATATTTATTACTCCAATAGAGATCATTAAAGCGACCATCATTAAAGGGATCGATAAAAATATAACACTTATTAAATTCTTAGGTTCTTTCATCGGAACCCAGCCATTTTTAACTAAATCTAAATGTAAATTGGGGTCACTTTTCGGCAATTTCTTTAATATTTTCATTTAACCCCTCCATTCGAGAAATTTTATACTATCTTGCTCCATAATAATTCTATTGATCTTTAATAATTTCACTTAATTGGAATATGCCTTCTTTTATTTCATCGAGTGAAGCATATCCATAAGAGATTCGTATAAACTGTCCTGATTTTTCAGCATAAATACTACCAGGATTTAGAAGGATATTGCAGGATAATGCTTTCTCAAATAGCCTTTTTACTCTAAATTCAGGCTTAATTTTGACCCAAATGAACAATCCACCTTTTGGGATGTCCCATGTAGCGTAAGGACTTAAAAATTTGTCCATTGCATCTAAAGCAACTTTTCTTCGAATCCGAAGTTGTTCTCTTACCTTTTCAAGGTGACCATCATATAAATTACTAGATAACCACTCTGCTGCAACGAGCTGGGAAAGCGTACTAGATCCATAATCGGATTGCATTTTTAGATCTGCTAATCGATTAATGACTGACTCCGAACCAACTACCCAACCAATTCGTAATCCCGGACTCAGGGTTTTTGATAAACTCCCAACATATAATACATTTCCGTAATAGTCCATTGCTTTCAGTGGTTTAGGTGGTGGATTGTCAATCCATAAATCACGGTACACATCATCTTCTATAACCGGCAGTTGCTCTCTTTCACAATATACCATTAATTTTTTTCGTCTGTCATCTTGCATTAAGGCACCTGTTGGATTGTGGAAGGTTGGAATCGTATAAATAATATTCTTTCCTTTTTCCTTTATCGGGTAAATTGAATCTATTATTATCCCCTCATTGTCCATCGCTAATCCTTGCAACTCCATCCCCGCAGACTCAAAAACAGTCAACGAGTAAAGATAGGACGGCATTTCTAACAATACCGTTGAACCTCTTTTTAGGAGTCCAATTGAAATTAAATGTAGAGCTTGGAGTGCACCAGAAACTATAAGAATCGACGACGGTGATGCTTCGACTCCTCTTACATTTAAATAATCACTAATTGCTTGGCGTAATTTTATATTTCCTTTTGGTTCTTCATATCCAAAAGAGGTTAATTGATTTGATACCTTTTGAACAATGAATTTCATCTCTTCTAACGGAAACATCTCAGGTGATAATTCTCCCTTACTCAGTTGAATAAGATTCGTATTCGATTCCGCTTCGTTAATCTCTTGTACCATAGAAACGCTAGGTTTATGAATTCCTAAAGTGATATTTTCATTCCAGTTAGTCGAAGATTTTGCCCCCATCAAAGTCCAAGTATTATTGGTGACCACTGTTGCCTTCCCTGCTTTACCTTCAATTAGTCCTTCTGCCATTAGTTCCTCTAATGCAGCTATAACTGTACTACGATTAACTTCAAACTGTTTTGCCAGATTACGTTGACTAGGTATGCTACTTCCTATTGCCCATTCTCCCTTAGCAATTTTTTCTTTTATAAAATCAATAATCAATTGATATTTTGGCTTTTTCATATGTACTCCCCTATGTATACCCCATTTAAACTGGTTGGTTTTTTTTATTTTAACCTGTTGAAGAAATTTCACCAAAGTCCTATTAACATTAAAAACATCAATTTATTGTTTGATAAAGAAAACGAGGTGTATTCATGTTAAAAACATTAGATTTCAAAATTATATCTGCTCATTTCATAACAATTTTTTTGTGGGCTTCAGCTTTTCCAGGAATACGAGTTGCATTGACAGCATACTCCCCTGAACATATATCACTTTTACGATTATTAATCGGCTCATTCGTATTAATAATTATAGCAGTTATCACAAAAATTCCTTTACCTGCATTGAAAGATATACCAATTATATTATTACTTGGCTTTTTAGGTTTCTCCGTGTATCAAATAGCACTAAATTATGGAGAACAAACGATTAGTGCTGGCGTTGCTAGTTTACTTGTTTCAACAACACCGATATTCACTGCTCTGTTAGCTGTATTCTTTTATCGTGAGAAGCTTGGATTATGGGGATGGGTAGGATCTCTGGTTGGTTTTTGTGGTGTAGCATTTATTTCCGTAGGAGATTCAACTACAAGCTTTTCATTTAATACCGGGATTATTATAGTTTTAGTAGCATCTCTTTCAGAAAGTATATACTTTGTTTTTCAACATCATTATCTTAAGAAATATGGGGCAATCCCTTTTACAATGTACGCAATCTGGGCTGGCACTATTTTCATGTTGATATTTTCACCCGGACTAGGTGAAGCCATAATGGATGCCCCGATAAATGCAACATTAGTCATTGTATATCTTGGCATTTTCCCAACAATCATTCCTTATTTTACGCTAGCCTTTGTTACTTCACGAACAGGAGCAGCTGAAGCAACAAGTACGCTTTATTTAACCTCTGTTTTTACATTTCTTATCGCATGGATCTGGCTTGGTGAGGTTCCGCATTCTTCTGCCGTAACAGGTGGCTTTATTACTTTAATAGGTGTATTTATTGCAAATATTAAGAAAGAAAATGTTATGAAGGAAAATAAGAATGCTCAGAATTTAATCTAATGATCTCGGTTGGAGAAATAGCGATAGACAATCCATACAAATAAAAAAAGCCGAGTACTCAAATATTTATGAGTAACTCGGTCTCATTCTAGTTTAGTTCATTTTTTACCTGCAATTTCCTAATCGATCTTTCAATTTAGATGTTCATTTCCTTCTCAAAATAAAAACACCCCTTTAGATAACCATATCCAAAGGAGTAAAACGGTACGACTTTATTTTAAATCTATTTGGTTAACTTGGAATCTTCTCTCTTTGGTATAAATGCAGAAAAAAGTCCGATTAAATTAGGTAGTATACTTAATAGTAAAAACATCCAGTTTTTCGTCATGATCGAGATAATCGTAAAAACAATAATAGACGTAGCAATGACGATTAATCCAAACTTCACACGAGAAGGCTGCAACGGGACTGTGCTGGACATGTTGATAGACAAAATAATCCCAATTATACCCCAGCTCCCTAGGTGTGTTAAAAGAAGGATACCTAAAACCATTGCGTTGCTTAATTCAATCCCAAACATGATTAAAGAAAAGAGAACATAAATCGCTCCTAATGTCACATACCATGAATAGGATTTTGCATTTTGCCAAATATGGTAGTATAGCTCATCTAAACCTCTGTTTTCTCTAGCTTTTTTCCGTCCGAACCACCAGCCAAGGATCCCACAAATCATTCCTCCATACAATCCAATAATACCCCCGATAGAAACCTCCATAATTACATTCTCCCCTCTTCGAATATAAACACTTCTTCAATCGTGCAATTGAAAGCTTTTGATATGTTGTAGGCAAGCTCTATAGATGGATTGAATTTTCCAGATTCAATTGCAATGATTGATTGCCGTGAGACCCCAACTTGTTTAGACAATTCCTCCTGCGTAATCTTATTCAATTTACGCAATTCACGAATTCTATTTTTCATATTGCCTCCTTTAAAATGTAAAGCAAACTGTACATTATTTGATAAGTAAAGTTTACTTTACATCACTAAAATTGTCAAGTAAACTTTACAATCTGACTTTTAAAATAACAAAGACCCGTATTAGGAGATATCTGGGAGACATAACAAAAGGAAACAAAATAAAACTGTTAAAAGTTAAACAACATTCTTCAACTAAATTGCTCCGTTAGTTGAATTATTTCGAAAACATCCTAGTTTTATTATTAAGGTAGCAGTAAGAAAGGGCTTACCTTTCTTAAAAGAATTGTTGACCAATTCGATTACTCTCAAATCGCACAATAAAAAACCTTCCACATTTGATGTGAAAGGCAATAGCACTTAATATGCGGAATAAGGGTACTTCTACAAAAAAACTCACTTGAAATAAAAATTCATCGCGTTTTGATATAGAATTTTCTCAGCTGACTTGGAATCAAACAATTCTTGAATCAGTTCAATATCGGCATAAGCAAAAGGCCTTTTTGCTCTTGTAGACGGCAAATCTGTGCCGAACATTAACGCCTCTGGATTGACAGCATAAATGGATTTCAAAGCATTTTCTACATCTAGCTCCACACGACCAAATCCTGTCGCCTTTACTCGTACCCCTTTTTCTACGAGTTGCAACAAATGAGGTAAGCCTTCCTCGGATAACCCTAAATGATCAATAGATATCGCCGGTAATTTTTCAATCGTTGAGGCAATTTCAGGCAAATCTTTTGCATCTATATATAGTTCACTATGCCAACCAGCTAAATCATAAACACGTCTCGCAAAGTAATCGAGCTTAGATAAATCTTCAGAGCCGCCACGCTTCACATTGAATCGTAGTGCCTGTACACCTTTTTTATGTAAATCCATAATCTCCTCATCTGTCACCGAAAATGGTAGCTGCGTAACACCGCAAAATGCAGAACCCATTTTCTCTAAAGCATTGACCAAATAATCTTGGTCAAAACCTTGGAAAGAACCTGAAACAATTGCACCACCTACAATCTTGTATGTTGCTGTTTCATTTTGGTAATCTTCAACAACATAGCTTGGTGGCACATATCCTTGATTTTCGGAAATAGGAAAATCAAAATCAATAATGTGAAAGTGTGCATCAAAAATTCTCATCTTTCCGCCTCCTTTCTTTTACGTTATCAAATACAGCACATAAAGGGAATATATGATTTTTTATGTAAACCCATAATTTTTTCTTATCAAACAGAACATCCAAGTCGTTAAATATCCCCTTCAACATATGACTTGAGCCAAAATATATTTCCTTATAAGAAATACCTTAAAGCATTGCTTCCAGCTGTAATTAACGCTATAAAACCTCCACCATGATCCATACTGCATAGCAATTCTCTTGTTGTTTTCTCTTACTATTCCAAATTGAAATCATGCTACTTAATTTATAAGACCACACCCAAAACTGCAGCTGAAAAAATACTTTTAATCATTCCCATTTCTTGTCGCTTTCTATTTTTACATTTTTTTGTGTGCGCAAATCAATGCTTTTTTCTGTCGTATTTATTACAAAATCTCTTCTGTTTCACTTAGGTCTTCTGATTTTGTTGACCACTTTAAATCGCATCCACGTTTTCAATATTACGAATACCTAGATATGCAATTATTACTCCAACTGCTGAAAGTCCTAATTGAAGTGGAATGAAGGTCACCAAAGAAATATCTGGGTTATAAGAACAAGCAATTGCCACAACGAGTAACGATGAACCGATAGTGGCAGGAACAGAATGGTTACGCATCCCAAAATATAAAGGGATTAAGCTTGTGCCTGTTGAGGCAATAGCAAATGGAACCATGCTTATGACTTCACCTATGAACTGATTTGCAGTTAATGTAAATGGAACGATTGGAAAATAAATATTAATGAAAAAAAATAGACCAGCCACAACGATATTAGACACTATCATAGTGCTAACCGTTAAGAAAGCTATCAAGGTCAGTTTACTAGCGATCAGCTTCTTCCGACTAACAGGATAAGAGAACATAATCAAAATTGTCCTGTTTTTATATTCTTCAATAACTAGTTTCGCAATTAATACAGAGGCAAACACAATAAACGTTGCTCTCACGCTTGCGCCTATCAGTACATAAACATCTTGATACGTTGAAATGGGTAAATCACCCTCTCTTTGTGCTATATAAATAACGGAACACACTACTGCTGTAATAATGATGTTTGCGATAATCGCACCTTTTACATACCAATGTAAATTAAATTTCTTCATTTCCAGCTTTAGTAACTTTAACATAGCATCATCTCTCCTCTTAAGTTTATTAGCCTATTGTATGATGATATAAACAATACTCATTATGTTGAATATTGGTGGACTATAATGATTCTTGTATTCATCCATTTTTAAACGGATTAAAATAACAGCTAAAATAATGATCAATATTGTTTTAATAAGAATGTTCAATATTGATATTTGTCCAATATATTCTGTAAACATCAGTCCACTTTCTGCTTTACCCCCCCATGGCACATGACCAATCGGGAGGATGGTTGCCACAATACAAATGATTATTCTTATAAAATAGTTAGATAAGTGATATTTTTTCCATCCTAGTTCCATCAATTTAAGCATGGATTCTCTCTCCGTTCGTTTATTTAAGACATACTCCTCAAAAGAGCGACACTATTTATTGATACTTTCAATCTCAATGGCATTCCTATTGAGTGTTTTTTGCAAAGAAACTAATATTTCATGTGAAACTTTTATCAGTGGGTATTTGGTATTTTCATCTTCCCCTCCGATTAGTCTTCACAATCAAGCTTTTACGGGCAGTTCCCTCACACCTTTCTTCACAAACCTGATTACACTAAAACGACCCCTTTCATGTACTTTAATTGTACGAATCGATCATCTCTTTTTTCTTACTCATTCCTTACAAATTTATTAATTGTAAATCTCTCGTAGGGATAATCTACAAAATAAACAGAACCCCAAATGTTAGAAACTACTAACATTTGGGGTTCTGTTCCATTCATCAACACAAAAAAGCTAGGCTCACAAAAGAATTGTGAATACCTAGACTTTTTTATGCGTGTACATTTGTTAACCTTGACATTACTAGTTTACCACATAAATCCCAATAATTTCTGAACAAACCGTGAAGTTTTATAATTACTATTCACTTTTCTTATATTTGAGTTCTACTACCATACTTGAAAGCTTCATGAGCGTTTTCCAATTACGGATAGTTGCTGGAACCTCAAGCTTTTTTATATTATTACCAAGTTTGGAATTCCGGATGCTATCATAAAATAAAAGATAGACATCTCTTCCATTTATGACACTGAGTTCTCGATCACTTGTATACGATAAAAACTTGTCACTATTGACCTTAGTAGGAGCTGTCGGCAAAAAAGCAACATGCAAACATTCCCCTTTACATGAATGATTCGCTTCGGAAATCTCCTGATCTGAAAAAGGGGAATGACTAATAATTTGCTGTATTTCTTCTGCTGTCCTAATAACAACATCACTGGAAATGCCAAAATCCTCTTTAATTTTATTGTGAATATTCTTTTGCAAAAGCACCTCGTTTTCGCCTGATTCAAAAAGAATGTTTCCACTTTGGATATATGTCTTCACATTATGTAATCCTAGTTGCTCAAGAGAACTTCTTAATTCTGCCATGATGATTTTATTATGCCCGCCTACATTAATTCCTCTAAGTAGTGCAATATATATGGTCATACTATCCGCCTTTCTATCTACATTTTATTTGTTAAACATAGCAACATCCTTATATTGCTGTAAAGGCTGATCCTCTAGAAAGTCAATGATCATCTCATTAAAAATATCTCTGCGCATCGTACTTAAAGGATCGAATGCATTTTTGAATAATGCTAGTTTTGCATTTTCAATATGGTTGAAAATAGTTCGGGATCCTTTTCCTTCATCAACACCGGTAATAACTTTTCCTTCACCACCCATTACAAGCGTAGGTGACTTTATTCGATGCAATTGATCCGTATGGGTTGGAAATGGTGCTTTTTTCATTGCAAGCAACATCTTCTTATCAATCGAAAAAGAATCTCTTAGAATCCGTTGAGTATAAAGATCCTCCTTATAAAATTTCATCATGAGATTTATAATAGTACGGTACGGAAGCAGACTAAAAATAAAATTTGAGATCGACAATACCCAGCTAGCCGCGATTGTTGGCATCTCACTATAACTATTAGAGATTACGAGTTTGTCTACGTATGTTGGGTACTTTATTGCAAGCAGCGTAGCCAATTGACCGCCTTGTGATACACCGACAACATGAATTTTGCTAATTCCAAGTACATCTAAAAAACATTTTATATCCTCCACAATGATATGATGATCATATTTATTATTAGGAAATTCCTTTGTCGAATCACCGTGCCCTCTATAATCGGGCAAAATCATTTGATAGCGTGATGAGAATACTTCAAATTGAGGCACCCACATTTTCCATGATGCTCCGCTACCGTGCAAAAACAAAATAGGCGTCCCTTGACCTATAATTTCGTAATGGATTGAGATACCGTTCGCATTAACTTTTGGCATAAATACTCCCCCTACTTTGTATTACTACTCTTACGTTCTTCCCACTGAACTAAAATTTGCTTTGTCTGTTGGATCACAAATTCAAAAAACTCAATACTCTCATTGATTGTTGATACAGCTTGTTCCTCAAGAACTAGCTCCTTCGCTCTACGCAAATATTGTGTCATCATTGCGCCTTGTGCAATGCTCGTATGTAAAGTCGATGTCCATGCGTCTGAATGTAGTTGATAGAAATCTCGTTTGCTACCAGGAATCCCTACTTTCCGAAATAAAGAAATTTGAACTCCTTGTCGAACTGACAATGATGCCATGCCTTTACTAATTTGCAAGTCGCTCACCATATCATCAAGTGACTTTGGCGTACTCGATATCAACAAGTACCCCCATATCTTTCCAAGTGTTCTTGCACCACCTGAGGATTCTATATAAGTTCCAAAATCCTCTATTAATTCTTTCTGTTGACCGTTTAATAAAGTGTTTTCCATATCGTCCACCTCTTTACATTTAACACGTTTAATATATATTAAACATATTAAATGCATTTTTCAATAAGTGGTATAATACACAATAATTTCTGAGCTTATTTTTCCTTATCTCTGCACTCGGTTTAATTAAATAAATCTTACAAGTTAACAACAAATGTCAGTGCTTTATGAACTGGTTATTGCGTTTAACTAAAAAGCAAAGACAATGTCAGCGATTTAGCTTACAAAAAACGTTCATACTTTTTTCTTAAAAATCAAATTTTGCACATATATTAGATCCCTTAGTAGCTTTAGTTGCGCAAAATCTATTCTATTTAATGTAATGTTAAATGGCCAAAAAGAAAAGCACCCATCAAATGAGTGCCTTTACAAACTTTTTCTTATCTATACGAATCATGTGTAGGTTGAAATAAATCTTCTTCTGAATTTCTGACAACAGAAAAGTGTTCTACATTATAATGACCATGAAGTGTATTGTTATGATGCTTTATAATTTGTTCTGCACTTAAAATATCGCTGTCCGCAGTTGAATGACCATCACCCACTAACGTGACATCCAAACCATTAATTGTCGCAGTTCTTACTGCACTATCGATACAGTACTGTGTCGAACAGCCCATTACAACAACATGTTTAATTTCTTGAGATTGTAAATGATTTAAAAGTTCAGTTCCATGGAAACAATTCGTTGCTTTTTTATCGAAAATCTTTGCTTCCTTAGGTATGCTAATGCCATTATGAATATCGAACCCTGTCCCTTTACCTTCAGCAATATCAAGATCCCTTACAAAGACTACTGGAACATTGGATTTTCTTGCTTTGTCAATGACTAAATTGATATTTCTAATAAGCTGTTCTTTATTATAAACAGTCTTTTCTTTCTCATTGCCATCGATTAATTCTTGCTGAGCATCAATAATAAGTAGTGCTTGTTTCAAATAATTTTCCCCTTTCAATTTGAGGAAACGTTATATAAATATTAATTAGACGGTTTCCCCTTTTTGTTTATCACGCTAGCATAATTTTCCTTCATAATATCTACCCCCTAAATGATATTGTCATTTAAGACTAATTAATTTTATCACATCTCCCATGAAAGGTAATGATAGGTAAGGTAAAATATTCCAATCTCATCACTAAAACATATAATGATGAGCCACATTTCATTAATTTTTTACACTATTACAATGCTCAATTATGTAAGTCATACATTGAATAGTGTCATCAATGCGTTGTTTTTTCGAATTACAATAGCGTATATTAGAACCTTCTCGAATATTGATGGCTCCGTTAATAATATTGTGAAGTCCTTCTGGTAAATGATGCAATGCATATTTACAAGCATCTACTTTTGAAACAATATCTTGTTCTTGCAGCGTGTAAAATTGCCGTAAAATCCCTGTTACTGACCACTCTACTTCTAAATCAACTAATTTATTTGGTATTAAAAATGCTTTATATTTTTTTATCTTTTTCAATCTATTTGACCAATAACTGTTCATATTTTCTAAAACATAATCCTCAAGCACTCTTTCATCAACACTAAAACTATATGTAGCTATATCCTGTCCTAAAATAGTAACCCCTTTATTTTTTAAAATCCACCAAGTAATTGGGTTAATATTATCATTACTCCAATTTGTGTTACCTTCGTTTACGTTTAAACAACCTTTTACCTCATTCTGTTTCTTCCCAAGATCCTCAACTAGTAAATAACATCCATCCATTCCTGTATCCTTATATTTTCGATTTAATTCTTTGTGAAGATCGGATATTACTTTCGCATCTTCTTCGGTTAAGGATCTATTGACAACTGCCATAAAATCGATATCACTTGAACCGTTTATGTAAGCGTTAAGAGCAATTGAGCCGTGTAAATAGAACCCTTCAAGCGTATTCGGTAGTTTATTTTGAAATAAGTTTATATATTCATTTAAAATATTTTGAACCTGAGTAGGAACTCTAGAATTCATAAAAACTCTCCTTTTAATCAAATAATACTTATATTACCAAAACACTCGCTACATTTTCCATTATTTATGCGGTTATCATCAAAAAGTAGGGTTGATTTTCATGGCATTAGCCTTAGACAAATGTTATTTCTACTTTTGAAAACGAATCAATAATGTACTGATTCTGAATCAGTTATTTTTTTATAACACTTAAATAGACTAATCAATTCGATTTCCACTCTGTTTATTTATTGGAGTATCTTTTAAAAATTCATTGGGTATTCTAGGAGTTAGATAAGGGGTGGGGGAATTTGTACACAAGTTATTTACAAGTAGTTGTTCAAACGATTATTAGTTTCTTTGTTCTTCTGACACTTACGAGGTTTTTAGGTAAAAAACAACTAAGTCACTTAACCTTCTTTAACTATGTAACTGGCATTACAATTGGTTCAATGGCAGCCAATATGGTAGTTTTAAAAACAATTGTATACACAAAATTTTTAGTAAGCTTAATTGTTTGGTGTGCGCTTACTACTTTAATTAGTTACATCGCTCTAAAATCCGGAAAAGCAAGAACTTTACTTGATGGACAACCGACAATCGTTATTAAAAAAGGCAAAATAGATAGAAAAGCTTTAGCAAACACTAAAATTAATATTGATGATCTAACAATGATGATTAGACAGTATCAAGTTTTTTCAATTACAGAAATTGACTATGCTATTTTAGAACCGAATGGCATGCTTAGTATTTTGAAAAAACCTGAATTTCAAAGCACCCAAAAGATTGATTTAAAACTCGCTCCTTCATCTCCGGCTTTTATTCCCATTGAAATCATCACAGATGGGAAGCTATTGCCACAAAATTTACTGGAAGTTGGAAAAAATAAAGACTGGCTAGATAGTGAATTAAAAAAGGCAAATATAAAAGCAATTGAAGAAGTTTTCTATGCAGAAATTCAACCGAATGGTAAAATATTTATCCAAAAATTTGATTAGATAGATTTCTTTACTCAGTTGCTCTATAACACATAATACTTGACAAAAAAATTTTTTTATGCAATAATTTACTTTTAAGTAATTTATTTATACAATAGGATTCTCCTGGCCAGGGGAATCCTATTTTTTTTTGAAGGAGTGTATTTGTATGAATAAAGGTGAATCCAGTTTAACTTCATTAATCTCGGCTTTTAGTAGAGCTTATCATAGTCAATTTGATAGCCATAAAATATTTGATGACTACCTTGCAAAAGAATTGATCACAGAAAAAGAGTTCAATGATATCCAAACAAATATGGTTCAAGGCATACAGTTTTTTAACAAAGAAATCGAAGAAAAATTAAATGGAAATACTGAAGAGCTATTAAAATGGATTGTGCAAACTCAGCTCTCCCCTACACCCTTGGCACGTGCAGCATATTGTGAAAAAGTTTTACTGAATGAAGTCATGTTAGGTTTACAGCAATATGTCATACTCGGAGCAGGGTTAGATACATTTAGCTTAAGACATCCGGAACTTGAAAATATTTTGGAAATCTTTGAAATTGATCACCCTGCAACACAGGAATTTAAGAAGAGTAGACTGACTGAAGTTAATTTAAAGCTTCCTAATAATGTACATTTCGTTTCGATGGATTTCACTAAAAAGTTTTCATATCAAAATCTAATGGATACCGGCTTTGACAATAAAAAAACTTTCTTTAGTCTACTAGGCGTTTCTTATTATTTAACGAAAGAGGAAACTTCAAACTTGATCGACCATTTGTTTGCCAATGTTCCATCAGGAAGTTCCATCGTACTGGATTATGCAGATGATAATTTATTTAAAGAAAAAGGAATTTCGAATCGAGTAGATAACATGGTGAAAATGGCTGCAGCAAGTGGCGAACCAATGAAATCATGTTTTACTTATAAAGAAATGGAAAAAATGTTAGAAAACTCAGGGCTACTAATTTATGAGCATTTATCTCCAGATACAATTAATGGGCTTTATTTTAACAATCGTAAAGATGATCTAACAGCCTTTGAAACGATTCACTACCTTCATGCTGTGAAAAAATAAATTGAATTTTGGAGGAATCTAATGAAGTTTTATCAATTTTCTAATATAAATGGTAAAAACATCTCACAGTTTAATTCAAATTTCATTATTTCTCGCATTATCAACACTGAAGCATCAGCTAGTATCGGTTGTATGTATTTAGAAGAAAACGGTGTTATTGGCTATCACCAAGCTGTAGTTCCCCAACTTCTCTTAATTGTAGAAGGCGAAGGATTTGTAAGAAATGAACAGAAGCAATATTTTCAAGTTCAGCCTGGTGACGCGATTTTTTGGGAGAAGGACGAATGGCATGAAACAAAATCGGCTAAAGGATTAATTGCCATCGTGATAGAATCTGAACAATTAAATCCCGCAGCTTTTATGCCTTTAAAATGACGAACTAATATTTTCAAACTATTTCTCAGGCAATTAACTATGCAAGAATAACATCGTATCATATTTTAGTAATGTAAGATGGTTTAGTCTTACACCTCCAAGGCTTGTTACTAAGGGTCACTTATAATAATAAGTGACCCTCTATAAATCCACTATTCAGAAAATAGTGTTTCTATATAGTTTATTGGACAAACCCCTAGTGTATTTCCATCTGGATCACATAAAATGAAAGAATTTAAATAATTGCCTAGGAAATTTAGTGGAATCGAACTACTTCTTTCAAATCTTATTTTCTATCCTCGTATTTTTCTTTAAATTTAGGACTCAGCTCACTCCACACATCAAATTTATTTCCGTCTAAATCATAAAAAACAAAATTTCTCCCCGCATTTCCCCTATTTTCAACTTCTCCAACTCTAATTCCTTTATCGAAAAAAACTTTCCGTATCATCTCTAATGCACTTTTTCCATCAACCTCAAAGGTTATCGAAAAATGTTCTTCGCCATAGCAATCAATGAAATTTGAGCTTTGATTGTTCAATGATCTAACAAGAAAAATACTTTGATTGGCAAAATTAAGAATAGCTTTATCACTATCTTGGTAACTACACTCCGCTCCCAATTTACTTACATACCAATTACATGATAATTCTACATTGCTAACTGGAATATAAGTAGTTCCTATTCTAATTAACGTTTCACTCATCTAATCCGCCCTCTCCAGTATCTTTACTGAATTATTCAATTCTTAGCCTTTTTATCCCTTCAAGGCAGTTCCATAATTTCAAGCAAAGATTAAATAACTTCAGTTTTATTGGTCACTATACTTGAATGTTTTTAAGGAAATAATAAGTGTTAATGCAAAGCATCCTATTAAAAGGAGTAAAGATTCCCCCCATATACTAAAATTATTTAGAAATGCGGCTTTAATGCCATTTAAAAACCATTCAAATGGATTTACTAAACTAATATATTGTATAAGATTTGGCGCTTTTTCCATTGTAAAAAATGCATTACTACAAAGTAGCATTGGTATCATCAATACATTGGCAGTCATACTTAAATGTCCTTCATTTTTCACGATACTTGAAATAAAAAAGCTTAAAAAAACAAAACTTAATGAAGCTATTAGAATAATCGGTGCCATATAGAAGAGGATATTAAAAGAAAAATTTAGATGATTGATAGCAATAGAGAATAGAAGCACTATATAAGATAAGATAATTGCTACTATAGCCCATGAACTCGAAATACTGACAATATATCTCCATAAAGGCATAGGTGTAGCGTGAAGTAAATTATAAACACCTCGTTTTCTTTGCGATAACGCTATAAAAGCAGTGGTCATAAATGAATAAAAAAATACACTAACGGCAATGATTCCTTCTACATAATTTCCTGCATAGCTCGGTAAAAATATCCTTAAAGCAATAATCGCAGCAAATGGCATTAGTATAGACCAAAATAGTAAATACATATCCTTTATACTGGATTTCAAATTTAATACGAAAACAGTTTTCATTTTCTCGCTCCTCACTTCGTTAATTCAAAAAATAACTCTTCTAAATTTTGAGTTTGGTAGTGCTCCATTAATCCATCAGGCGAGCCGTTTGCTACTATTTTTCCGTGATGCATAATCAACACTCTGTCAGCTACATTCATTACCTCCAACATATCGTGGGAAGAAAATAAGACGGCTACTCCGCTATCTTTTAAACGTTTAATGATTTGTTGAATTTCCCTTTGTCCCCTAGGGTCCAATCCTGCAGAAGGTTCATCCAAAATTACTAGTTTAGGATTATGCAAAGTTGTCACGATAATTGCTAGCCGTTTTTGCTGTCCTAATGACAATTTGATAGCAGGCGTTTTTTTGACCTGTAATAAATCAAAAGTGGCGAGTTTTTCATCAATTTCATTTTTTGTTAGCGATATTCCATAGAATGCCGCAAATAATTTCACATTATCTTCTACAGAATAGCCTTCGAAAAATGGGGTTGATTGAAGCTGCGTACCTATTTCCTTTTTGTAATCTGATGTCCAGTATTCAATCGTTCCACTGTCCTGAGGAATAATGCCAAGAAGCATACCGATTGTTGTAGTTTTCCCAGCACCATTTGTGCCCACCAAAGCTATTACCTCCCCCTTTTTAATGTCAACATTTATATGATCAACGACACACCGAGCTTTATAACTTTTCGTTAATTGACTAGCGCTAATGAGCTTTTTCATATTTTCTCTCCTTACTTCATATTGTATATTCAACGTTGAATATATGGCTATTTTTTAACTCCCTCATTCGAGAGAGTTACTTTTTTTCATTATTTCAATAGCTTGATGGACAAATTTTGATTGTACTTTCACAATTTCTAGCATATTATCAAATGCTAGTTGGGTTAAAGCTGGCAGTTCCCCTTGCATAGCAATCAATTTCGCCTCATAGCCAGTATGGATTGCCTTTTCTTCTTGTTCCAAAATTATTTTCTGCTTTTCTAATGCTTCCACAGCTTTAGCTTTTGGCAGTTTAAATGCAAAGGATACTCCAGAATACAAAGTTGTAGGATAAGCTACAGAGGATTTTTCAAGAGCCTCGATAATTAATTCTTGCTCATGTGCCTTGCCCTTTTCAGTAATTTGGTAAATTGCTTTTTGTCTATGACCCGTGGATTCAATACTAGCCACCTCTATATAACCATCTTTTTCAAGCTTCTTTAAAGCATTATAGATCGAGCCGATTAGTACACCACCCCATCGTTCAGCGTCACTTAATTCAAGCATCACTTTAATATCATAGCCAGTCATTGGTTTTAGCCCCAACATAGCAAGAACTAATAGTCTTGTCATAATAATCACCTTTTTATATTCAACGTTGAATAAATTGAATATAACGATTCTGCATTTTTTTGTCAAGCCATTTAATTATTTACTATATAATCATTATTCAAAAAAAACAAAATACATCATAATAATGTTTTTTATGGTAAAATGAATGGTATTGCACTATCAAAGGGCATAAACCAATTCCTGCTGTAGCAAATTTAATTTTGCTACAGTCTTTTTATTTTACTGAAATAAGTAAAATATATCCAGAATAGAAAGTAAGAAATGGGGAATGCAAACTTGCATTCCCCATTTTCTAATTATCTTTTTTGCAATTTAATTTAAAGATTCACTAAGATTATTGCTAACTGGCCAGGCATTTTGTAAAAATTCATTAAACCTTAGTATATTCGGTTCATTTGAGCGAACTTTTAAATTAATGGCTGATGTAATGATAGATTCTGAAACACGTTGGAGGATGCTGATCGAACCATCTTGTATTTCATTCTCAATAGCATTTTGACCTAAAATCGCATAGCCTGTTCCGTTCAACACAGCACGCTTTATCATCTCATCGCTGCCACCTACCATAATAGTGGACTGAGGTTGAAATTCGGCTTTTTTGAAGTATTGTTCTATGATATTACTGAAACTACAATGATAGTCGTAGGAGATAAAGGTATCTTCTCTTAGAATTTCATGAAAACTTCTTTCTTTGCTAATTTCAGAAGAAGCAACTAAGAAAGCCTTTTCTTCTTCTAAAAAAGTTTTACTAATATCGATATCATTACACTCATTCGCAATAATAGCAATATCCGCTACGTGGTCTCTCACACTTTTAATAGCATGTACACTATTTAGTGGAAGAAGACTTATTTTCACAGTCGGGTAGATTTCCAAATAAGCTTTTACAATCGGTGAAAGATGTTGAGTACAATAATATTCTGAGGCAGCAATAGTAAGAATGCCAGACGGTCCATGTAGCTCTTCCATGTCTTTTTCTATCTTATCAATAAAGATAAATAAGCTATCGACATGGTCTTTTAGCTTTTTTCCAGCAGTAGTTAGAAGAGTCTTTTTACCAACTCTAGTTAAAAGTGTGTGCTTCAGTTCTTTTTCTAACGATTGTATTTGTAGCGTAATAGTTGGCTGTGTATACCCTAATCTTTTAGCAGCCTTTGTGATATTTAATTCTTCTGCAACCACTTGAAAGGTTTTCAAATTCCTTAGTTCCATTAAATCACCGTCTACTTTCCCCTAATTCCCACATAATAACCCAAGATATATTTCCATTATAAAGTAATAATTAGTCTTCTTCCATTTAAGAAATTATGAGTGTTATGCAAGGTCGATTTAGATATTATTTCTTTCTATCCTGCTATATCAACTATTTTTCAACTATTAAAATTTCTTATGGTTGGCATTTGACGTTTTTTCTGAATTAAGAGAAAATTCTTTCAACATTAACGGAATGGGGATGAGATTATGATTGATTGGAAAAACATTAACGAAGAAGGTTTATTAGCACCTACAATGGCAAAGGATTTTCCAAATCTTCAGGTAGTAAAATCGGAGGGATTATTTTATATAGGAGTCGACGGTAGAAAGTATCTAGACTTTACTTCAGGTATTGCTACAGAAAATACGGGGCATAGACATCCAAAGGTAATTACAGCTATTAAAGAACAAGTCGATCATTTAGTTCATGGTCCTATCGGTATTATTAATTACGATTCAATTATTCTATTAGCTAAGAAATTGAGAGAGATTTTACCAGACCCATTAGATTGTTTTTTCTTTGGAAATAGCGGAGCTGAAGCAATCGAAGGTACAGTAAAATTAGCAAGACATGTAACCAAGAGACCTTATATTGTTTCTTTCCTTGGAGGATTCCATGGAAGAACGATGGGCGCCTTAAGTCTTACTACATCGAAAAGTAAATACAGAAGGAATTTACCGGTTGGAGCAAACATGACATATCAATTACCTTATGCTCAATTAACGGAAACACCAGATGGTTTAAACCATGATGAATATTGGTCAGAACATGTTGAAAAAGATTTCGAACGTTTATTTAATCATCAAGTGTCTCCGGATGAAGTAGCAGCTGTTATTTTAGAACCTGTTCTCGGAGAAGGCGGTTATGTTATCCCTCCAAAAGCATGGTTACAAAAAATAAGAGAAATCTGTGACCGATACGGAATTTTATTAATCTTTGATGAAGTTCAGACTGGTTTTGGTCGAACTGGTGGCTGGTTTGCGGCAAATCGATTTGGTGTGACACCAGATATTATGGCGATTGCAAAGGGAATTGCCAGTGGCTTGCCCCTTAGCGCAACAGTAGCTTCAAGGGAGTTAATGGAACAATGGACAATTGGTAGCCATAGTACTACATTTGGCGGAAATCCTGTCGCATGTGCAGCCGCATGCGCTACAATAGACGTTTTGGAAGAAGAAGGTTTAGTGGAAAATGCTAGAATATTAGGTGACTATGCATTAAATAAATTAATACATTTAAAAGAAAAACATCCCACGATTGGAAATGTTCGTGGAATTGGTTTGATGCTAGGAATTGAAATTATTCATCCTGAAACACGAGAACCAAATGGTAAGGGCTTAATGAACATCCTGGAGAAGTGTCTGGACAAAGGGGTTATTTACTATTTGAGTGGTAACAAGGGAGAGGTAATCCGAATGATGCCTCCATTAAATATAAATAAAGAACATTTAGACTTAGGAATTTCTTTACTTGACGAAGCGATTACCGAATACGAATTAGAATTAAGTTTCGGGGGTGAATAAATGAATATACTGGATACTTTTGTTCTTCTACTATATTTCGGTGTCTTAATGATTATCGGAATAATTGGAGTTAAAAAAGCGAAATCTGAAAAGGATTTTGTCCTCGCAGGAAGTCGACTAGGATACTACAGTCATGTCGGTTGTTTAGCGGCAGTTATTATTGGTGGTGCAGCTACTATGGGCTCCACGACATTAGGCTATAATTTCGGGGTTTCTGGTCTTTGGTTTGTTTCGATGATGGGCTTTGGTATAGCTGCCTTGGGTCTTTTCGTCGTTAATAAAATTGGCGGTTATGAGGTTTTTACTATTAGTCAGTTACTTGGAAAGCGCTTTGGAGAAGGTACTCAACTTATCAGTGCTATTGTTACAGCCATCTATACCCTTATGGTCGTGGTAACACAAGTAATTGGTATGGGAAATGTTATTCACGTGTTACTGGGCTGGTCCCTTATTCCATCTATGATTATTGGCGGAGGGATCGTGCTCTTTTATACAATCCTAGGCGGTATGTGGAGTATTACATTAACTGATATTATACAATTTATAGTAATGACTATCGGTGTATTTTTTATTATGTTCCCGTTTAGTGTAAACAGTGTCGGAGGGTTAACAGCTTTATTTAGTAGTGTGCCAGAAGCACATCTTAGCCTTACAAATATCGGCTGGGATCGTATCTTCCAATACTTTTTATTGTACTTCTTTGGTCTAATGGTTTCTCAAGACATCTGGCAGCGTGTATTTACAGCGAGAAATCAAAAAGTAGCGAAAAGGAGTGCCATTTCGGCCGGTTTATACAGTGTTTTATATGGTTTAGTACTAAGTATTGTAGGTATGTGCGCTCTTGTACTACTTCCAAATCTAGGGGACTCCCAATCAGCGTTTACTAGTCTTGCATTAGAAATTCTTCCACCAGGCTTGTTAGGGCTTGTTCTTGCTAGTGTTTGTTCTGCACTTATGTCAAACGCTTCAGGTGCTATCTTTGCCTCTGCGACCCTAATTACGAACGATATTATTAAGGTATACGTTAAAAAAGATATGACTGATGAAGATATTATTAATACATCGCGAATTGTCATATTTGGCTTAGGTGTGTTAGCCATCATTTTCTCAGTATGGATTCAAAACATATTAGTGGCATTAGATATGGCCTACGCAATTTTATCAGGCGCTATCTTCGTACCTCTCATCGTCGGCCTTTATTGGAAGCGTGTAACAAGTAAAGCTGCTTTCTATTCTATTATCGCTAGTTCACTAGTTATCTTTGTTTCATTTATAATTTTTGGAATTACTTCTACACTACCGATTATTTATGGTTTAATTACTGGACTCGTTGTTATTGTTGGTTTCACACTTATTATTCCCGAAAATAACATTGAGGTGAACAAGGAAAATACGTCCGTTTATAAGTAAATACTATTGAAAGCTCCAAGTTCATAAGACAAACACAAAGTAAGCTGCACTCCAATAGTTAGACACATCTAACAATTGAAGATGCAGCTTTTTTATGATAATTAATTTAGAAATGCTAATTGAGGAATTTGCTATGATTTGGTAAAGCAATCTGCTCAAATTCAGTCGCTAACTTATGCAAATTTCTAGTAAGCTCTTCCCCTTTCATTGGTAATCCATGTCCTGTAATAGCAACTGAAGGTTTTAGTGCTTCTAATTTTTTTACTGAATCCCAAGCAGCCTGCCAATCCGTCGTGAAATATCGTGGCGGCCCACTAATTTCCCTTTTTTGTAGCAACACTTTGTATAGCGACTCTTGTTTAACCGTAACAAATGCATCTCCAACAATTAACGCCCGATCCTCTTCATGAAATAAAGATACATGCCCTGGCGTATGACCCGGAGTATGAATCCAACGAAAACCTTGCATAAATGGAACACTGCCATCGGACGGTAGCGCTTCAACGTTGTTTCCTAAGTTAATAGCTTCATTCGGGAAAATGGATGACACTTTGGCTATTAAGCCACCATTTACAACAGGATCAGGTTCAGGATAATTTTTTTGACCAGTTAAATAAGGTAGTTCTAAAGGATGGGCATAAACTGGCATACCCCAATGTTCAATTAGATCAATTATCGCCCCTACATGATCAAAGTGACCGTGTGTCAAAATTAATGCTTTAGGTCGACTATTTGACCCAAACCTCTCCTCGACTATTGAAGTAATTTCCTTTGCACTTTTTGGCATTCCTGCATCAACTAATACGAACTCTCTCTTATGAGGTTCACCGTAGAGTACGATATTAACAAATTGAATCGTATGTTGGTATAAATCAGGCAATACTTCTACACCATCTCCGCTCCATATTGAAGTTGCTGGAATATATTTAAAGTCGCTACCATAATTCATATCTTTATGCATGGGAAACCCTTCTTCCTTCATTGAATTGTAGACAATCATATTTTTCCTTTATACAGTAAAAATAATACAAGAAAAAAATGGATTATTATTCAAAACTAACGACTTTTTTAGCTAAAATCTAGCAGTTATAGTTTATTTTAATGGTTTTGCTTTCTAATGCAATTCCTTCTTCACTCGATAGTGATGTAATAATCTCTCCTGTTCGCTAGCTTTATGTTTAAAAACATATAAGCATCACTTGAATTTTCTATTAAACAGAACAGATCTATCAGCATTAATCAAAACTTATTTCCCTTTTCAAGTAAAATTTTTAAAAATGCCCAGGATCAACTCCCGTTTTATGTCCCCTTTCTTTAGTTCCTTTCAATCACTCGTGCCAAAGCCAATACGCCTACAAATGTCATCTTCACTTACGTTAACAAGTAATAAAATAGTCGTATTGTATATTATTACCTATAAATATATAATTTTACTGTCCTTTGTTCAAAGTGAATGATTCTGATTTAAATTGTACGAAATAAAAACATGGAGAGGAACGTGATAGTTTGGAGACCTTTATGTACATTGTAGGAATTATTGTAGTGATTGTGTTTTTACTTATTGTAGGTTTAATCACAACTAGCAAGCGAATTAAGAAGAATGCTAAAAAAATGCGAGTAGACATGGAGATGGCTAACCCTTTACCGAAGGAGAAACAGCATTTGCTTGCCTACGGTGCCAATCTCGCTCTCTATCGGTCTGAATCGCCTCGGATCCTATCAGTAAAAGTAGATCATGAAACTTTGAAGGAAGGTCTTTCTTCATACTGGGACGTTAGTAATCCGGAAGAGGCTGTAGAAACCCTAGAATGGCTTCTTACTGAAGGACATCGTTCGAGGTATGATCAGCTTTTTATGGCGTTGAAAGCTGGCCAATCTTTTACAGAGGCGGAAGTGGGAAAATCGCAGATATGCTACGAATCAGCCCAAGAAGCGATGATGAAAAAGCTTTCCATTGCGAAATCCGATTTTGACAAGGTGGACACTATTGCTGCCTGGGATTTTGACCGAGCTGTAAATATTGCAAGATGGAGCTACATACTAGGTTATATTACAGAGGATCAGGCATGGGGCTACATTGCAAGAGCAGCAGATGCAGGTAGCCATTTCTTCCAATCTTGGAAAGACTATTTTATTTCATTTGCCTTTGGTCGAGCTATTGCTTATGAGGGTGACATTTACGACATCATTTGGGGTGGAAAAGAATTGCTGAATGAAAAAGACTCAATCTGGAATGAATTTAGCATTCAGCGATCAACTGCACAAGAAGTCAATAACTTAACATTGGACAAGGTATGAGCGAGTGTACTGCTTGGAGCAAAAAAATGAAATATGATTAAAACAAAAACCTGCTAGATATTTAGCTACTTTCTTAGCTAAAATCTAGCAGGTTTATTTATTTACCGAACAGCTTCAAATGTAATTAGTGAATGCTCTTTTGAAGGCTTCTTGTTATAAACATATTCAACGGAGCAAGTAATATCAGAAAAACCTAAGCTTGTTAATAGAAGCTGGAATTCTTCTATTCCGTACCACCTTAATGGGAACCTTTGTAATTCCGTGTCTATTAATTTCCCATTTCTCCATTTTTCATATTTTAAAACGGTTAGCGTATATTGATCGATCCAGTTCATTTCAACGGCTTTTCTTTCTAGTGCAATTCCTTCCTCTTGCGAAATTTCATAGTAGGATGATGTAATTTCCCCTGTTTGCCAGTCTGTAGGTAAAAGCAAGTCTACAATTAGGCGGCCACCAGGTATTAAATGATTATACAAACATTTTAATGCATCCATCGCATCTTTTGAATTCTCGATTAAACAGAACGAACCTGTCGGCATAACAATCACTTCATATTTTGAGTCTAATGAAAAGTTGGTCAAGTTACCTTCATATAAATTTGGCGTGAACTCTCTATCTTTACAGCGTTGTCGGCATATATCTAACATTTCAGGTGAGTAGTCGATTCCCTCAACATCATATCCATTTTCAAGTAAAGGAATTAGGAAGCGTCCAGAGCCTACTCCCGCTTCAAGTACTTTTCCCTTAGTTCCTTTTAATCGTTCAAGATAATATTCAATATCCCCACCAATTGCATATCCTACTGGTTTTGTCAAATCATAAACTTCTGTACATAAAGGTCCGTAATTACTATACATTTCAATTCCTCCGATTTCGTGCAGAAGAATCTATTATTCTTACTTCTTCCACACCTTATATTTGTTTGTTGGAAAAATAGAGCTGACTTTCATCATGAATCACTCGCTTTCTGTATAATATAGTAAAATTATACATATTACAGAGAGATAGTGCAATTTTTATATTTCAATCTTCAACATAGCTTGTGGTTGATTTATTTAAAGATTCCCATTCTATAAATGTATTTATTTTCAATCAATTCTACAATATAATGTACTAAATATTATAAATTACCAAAAATATTCTATCTTCAATAGTGAGGAATTATGGTAAGGATTCAAAACTCAATTGAATATTACCCTTAACTAAACGGAGAATAAATAAGGAGAGAATACTATGAATATCGAAAAAGTGTTTGCAGAGTTCCCAATCTTAAGCTCCCAAAATATTGTGTTAAAAAAAATTGAAGATGCACATTTACAGGAAGTATTTGCGATCTATGATAATGAAAAAGTCTTTGAATATTGCGGGATCATCCCGAAACATAATATCCAAACAGTAGGTAAAATGATTGGTCATTTCCACAGGGATTATCAGAAGAAAAGCAGAGTTAAATGGGGCATTTTTCAAAAGTCTCAAAGCGATAAATTAGTAGGCATTATCGAAGCAATGGATTTTAATCAAAAAGTGAATATGGTGACGATTGGTTACTTTTTCGCAGAGGACTTTTGGGGTAAGGGCCTTGCGACGGATGCAGTTAAAATACTTGTCAAATTTTTATTTGAGGAAGTAAATATAAATCGCATACAGGCTGAGATTATGCCATTAAATGAAGCATCTAAAAAGGTGCTCCTGAAAAATGGTTTTTTACATGAAGGACTTTTAAGACAAGCTACTTTATGGTCTGGTAAAGGTGTTGTGGATTTAGAAATATACGGATTACTTCAAGAAGAGTACAACGTAGATAAATAATGAATTATGACTCTTATTTACCTAGTTTCATCTTATAATGTATTGTACAAATTGACCATTTCTTCAAAAGTGCATAAAAACATAATCTTGCTGACACCATTTATGAGATAATGAATCTTAATGCATTAATATCAACACGCCGAAAGAGTGATCTTATTGACTAATGAGCATAAATCTAGCAACTTGCACTACCGTAACATGCGAATAGGCTATATGATTGCTGTTATTATCACTATCATATTAGGCCTAACTTCCAGAAAATGGAGCAACCTACTTCCGTCATTTGTGGCGCAGAACGCTGGGGATATGCTATGGGCTATGATGGTCTATTTCGGATTTCGATTGTTGCTAGTGCGTAAGAGCACCCTAACAGCCATTTGGCTCAGTTTTTTGTTTAGCTTCGGCATTGAATTTAGTCAGTTGTATCAGGAAGACTGGATTAATCAGATCCGCGGGACAACGCTCGGGTCTTTGATACTTGGGAAAGGTTTTCTTGTAGAGGATTTGGCTCGATACACAGTAGGGATAATAGTCGCTACTGTTTTAGATGCATTGGTACTTAGGTTCATTCTTCGAAGTTAAATAATTTAGTTTTAGAATAAAAAAGCAACTAATCTTTTTTAGCATTACCGGTATACAGTTTTTACAAAGTTTGTGATTATTTATAGTGGTCTTTATTCAACAAAAACCACTGTTTTTAGTTGAATTACACTTCTTCATATTATTTGTACCGATATGATCATATACACTACAGGCCCATGATATTTGATTGCCTAGTGCGTTCAATCATTAGTTTTTTATTTATTTGTTTTCTTCCACATTTATGACGACATTTCCTTTCTTGTGCCCTTTCTCCACATACCGATGAGCTTCCACAATCTCTTCAAATGCGTAGGACCTATCAATTACCACTTTTAACTTTCCCTTTTCAACAAGTTCCTTAAGGAAGTTTAATGCTTCGGGAGTTTCAGGGGCATTTTTACTCAAAAGCAGTTTCTTCCTACTTGTCAATTTAGTCCATAGCATTCGAATATCGGGTAACACTTCAGTGATATTTATATAGGTACCGCTCTTTCTTAAGGACTTCATACAAGCAGAGAATGAACTTTTGTTTACTGCTTCAAAAATCAGATCATAAGTTTCTCCTGTACTTGAAAAATCTTCTACAGTGTAATCAATTATCTTGTCGGCTCCTAGAGATTTTACCATTTCTAAATTTGAGGTACTGCATACCCCTGTAACATTTGCTCCTAGGAACTTTGCAATTTGTACTGCATAACTTCCTACACTTCCTGAAGCACCATAAACAAGGACCTTTTGTCCGCTTTGAATGTTCGCTCTTCTAAGAAAGAATAAGGCTGTACGTGCCCCAATTGGAATGGCCGCAGCTTCCTCAAAAGTTATATTGTTGGGTTTAAGAGATACAGGGCCATCTTCTGGCAGACACTTATATTCTGCATAAGCACCAAAACCCATCAGAGATGCCGCGAAAACCTGATCACCTACCTTAAATTTTTTTACCTTTGTCCCTACTGCTTCAACTTCTCCAGCTAACTCCATCCCTAAAATCTCTTTTTTGGGTTGTTTGAAACCGAGTGTGATTCGGGCAGGCAGCCAAAAAGCAGGAGGAACTGTAAAACTTCGTGATCGAATATCTGCTACTGTTACAGTCGTCGCTTTTATTTTTATCAAAATTTCATTTTCCTTTGGAACAGGTTTTTCAACTTCTTTCAGTTGAAGAACCTCGGGGGGACCGTATTTTGTGTATACAATTGCTTTCATATAAACTCCTCCGATTCGTATAATTCTTAATATCATATGAACTATACGTTTCACTATTCCAAAAACTGTACTTAATGCACTAACTTGCTTCGTATTTTAAGAAGAAAAAGATGGGATCTCTGTGGAATCCCATCTTGAAGTAAGGCACCTCTTTCGGAGCAGTTCTCTCAAATTACTGTCTACATGACCAAATAATTGCCGAAAAGTTTAGTAGCAAAATTTGAAAAAAATCACCCATCGCGTTTTAAAAAAACTCCAGTTTGTTCAATAAAAAAATTTGTAATTGCAACTCAATGATCTTCAAGTAAAGCCCTCAGTTAGTTTAAGAAGAACAGCGAAGCTTATTCAACAATCGTGCCCTATTGTTGCAATTCTCAAAATATAAATAGTATCGACCGCATACATACGTTGTAATGAAGTAAACTATATTATAAAAAGCACAAATGATTTGTGTTTTATTAGTTTAGTTTGACTCTTCAATAGGAGCTGGATAATTACAGAATATAAGGTAGGAATTATCAAGAAAAGAAGGAGTGATATGATGTTCGATCAAGTTGCGTATTTTATTTTTCAAGCCATGTTAATTCTAACGATTTTTGTTGTTGTGTTTGGAATCCCTCTTGTGGATACACTGATTAGAAAAAAATAAGACTGCATCCAAATGATAACGGGTTCCGATAATGGAGAGAAACGTTACAAATAGAGTATTAATTAGCAGACTAATTCGCATAGCGTTCTGGACTGCTTTTTTTATTGTTATATCAACGAAAAATAGTGGACCATATTTAAGTAAAGCTACCAGTAGTCGAACAATGTTATCTTTTAAAAGTAGTCAGGCATATCAAAAGGTAACGATAAGGTGTTCAATGCAAGCGTTGAATCCCTAGACTAATGATTGCTACATCCCCTGTAAATCCAGTACCAGGGACAGATATTACCACAACCACAACTCTAAATGTTCTTTATTTGGCAAATTGTATCCATATGCTCATAATGTTGTTCAAGAGTACATTTTATGTATGCGAAATTATATTGAAAGTATGTTCAACCATTAGCTAAATGAAAAAGCGTAGCAGACTCGTTTATAAACTAACCTACTACACCAATTACAATTCCTTTGTTTTTGTGGAAGGGTCAACTACTTGTAACGGTAAAATTACCTTTCTGTATTATCTTCCGTTTCATTCTTTTGTAAAGCGATATATTTTTCACCCATTACTATCATTTGTTCAAGAATAGGTTCTAAACTTTTTCCGAAATCCGATAAGGTGTATTCTACCTTTGGTGGGACAGAAGGGAAAACTGTACGTATTACTATTCCGCTCTTCTCTAGCTCCCGCAATTGTACTGTCAGAACATTCCTGGACATTTGGGGAATTAGACGATGAAGCTCACCAAAACGTCTAGTTTCCTTCAACAGTTCAAAAATGATACGAGATTTCCACTTTCCACTAATCATATGTAGACCCACTTCTACTGGGCAATCAAAAACATCATCCTGATACGGCATAGCTTCCTCCACTAGTTAGATTTTTATGACTATGTCATCTTTTTATGCGTACTTATTATAATTACAAAAATTAAGATAAGTTAGTAGTGTAACATAAATAACATGAAAAGAGGCGATATTTATGACATCCCCTATACAAAAACGTCCTGTCATGAATCCGGAAGATATGAATGTTGCATTTGTTAATGCATATAACTCAAATAACATAGAGAATCTTCTTGCATTATACGAACAGAACAGCATTCTGATTAACCCAAACGGTGGCAAAGAACAAGGTATCAATCATCTACGATTCACACTTGAGAATCTGTTACAACTGCAAGGTACTATAGTCTCGAAAAACACATATATTGCATTCCTTTTAAAAATATCGCTTTACTACGCGCTCATTTTATCCTTCATACGGTGGACAATGACGGGAGATCTGTACAACTCCAAGGACATACTTCGGAAATCGTAAGAATGCAAACTGATGGAAGCTGGCTATATATAGTAAATCATCCTTTCGGTGCAGATTCGTTAAAAGATTATCCAATCTTTAGCTCGTAACTTTTGTTTGCATCTAACTCTTTTTGTATATATAACTACTACAGCTTATGGTCAAGAATCTAACCAGAGCTAGTTCTCATTTTAATGTTTTTTTGTAAAAACACTAGGCTTTCTTACCTTTTGGGCGCTTAGTGAGGAATGGATATCTGATGACAAGTTTTTTTGTCACCGAATCTGAAATTTAGGAGAATAATAAACTCTATCATCAATTGAAAAAAAGAATTTCGAATAAGAAAAACATAGGGAGATTTTAGTCTTCCTATGTTTTCATTCATATTATTTATCTGTTTGTTCTTGCTTCTTTTTCAAATACTCCGCACGTATTTTTTCAAGTTGCTGCTTTTTATCAAATTTGGCAGGCTTGTGTTTTTCATGATACTTTGCCACAGCCACCTTACCTTTGGTATCCAATTGATATTTCCCCACTTTGTTCACCTACTTTTCTTTTCTTTAAAGAGAATCTATTCAACAAATATAATATACCTTATTTTACAGATGTACACCTTTTTACTTTATTAGTGTACTGCATAACCTTGCATATATCGTTAAAAACTTAGTAAAAAAAGAAACCCCTTCCAGTTATTTGTTCTAAATAACTAAAAGAGAGTTTAATTTTTGAAAAATAAATAGTTGTACGTTAGACATTGACTGCGTTTATTACCTGTTTAGTTTATATTACTGAACAGTTCTATTCCCACTCAATAGTTGCAGGTGGCTTAGATGTAATATCATACAGCACGCGGTTAATGCCGTTTACATAAGGGTTTATTGTCCGTTCAAATATCAGTGCAACTCTTAAATCCACACTGTTTTCTAAGCTTAATTGTAGCAGGTTAGAGGGTGTTTTACAACACTATTATTCACAATAATTTAGACGTGCCTAAGCTTTTCCAAACAAAAAAAGAGAGCCATTTCTAGCTCCCTACTCAACTACTAGTATATCGTTATATCCATTAAGACCACACTACGCCATTTTTATGTGCGTGTGAAAAATGACATGGTAAGGTAAGATTTACTCAACTAGGGGTATCGTTATAGCTACTTAACAGGCAACATAACATCCTCAGTCGTCACTCTAAGCTGTAGCAAACCAACCTTAGCAACCTCACTGTCAATCACCTTGTACGACCTACCAAACAGGCTCACAGTAGCGTTCACTTGGAAGTTCGTCCTGTTACTAAGGTTGTCCTGCATAGTGATTATCAAATTCTTAGAAGCTGTTGTTATACTGTCCTCAGTTAGCTTCATATCTCGATACGTTGCGATTATTGGTGATTGCCCAATTACAACAATCTCAGTCTTGTAGATTGGTCTACCAACTGCATCAGTGCCTACCTTTATACGCTGTTCCTCAGTAAGCTCAAAGAACCCATTGCAATACTCTACTACTGACTTGTATTTAAAGCCCCTGTGAGCTATTACATCACCTGTCACAAGGTAGTAACTACCATCAATACTGATATAGTCACCACGCTTGAACTGACTCAAGGAATGGAAATGGAACTTGCTTTCATCATTAAGCTCTGAGTTCGTTACAAAGCCTTCTACGGTGCTTGGTGTGTCTGTCAGTTCATTCATCACATAGGATTTTGAAATGACTGTGAGCGTATCTGTAAGCGTTTGAGTGTCAAATATGTTCATCTGAATCGACTTCCTTCCTATTAATATGTTCAATTATAGAAAATGAAAAAGCTAGAATTATCATTTTCCGTTTTCATCGTTCTTACTTTTCTTGTCAATTGGTCAATACGCTTCATTAGGTTCTCATGGAACTCGCTGACGGTCATATCGTCAATCTTAATCGTTTTCATGAGCTGAGGATTGTTTGCAAGGCTCTCAAGCACACTCAACGCTGTTTGATAGATAGCCTTTGTGTTAGCTTGTGAGGTTGCATCATAAGGTGCTGTTGCGTCCAATCCGTTCTCTAGCAGGTACACGCTCAACTCAGCAGGTGCAAGCTCAATTCCTTTTGTTTCTAACTGTAATCGTTCTATATTATTCATATATTACCACTCCGTATCTTTTTGTATAAATATTCGTTTCTAGCTTCCTATAACCTATCTTATGTAAACTAGAATTAATCAAAATAGCCTTATATCAATGGTTTCTTAACTTTCACCTTGAAATTTTGTATGCAGTTTTTTATACATCGTTGATATATCAAGGTTTCTAACACTTACATGCTCAGAAGTTTGTATAAAATCTTGCATAAAAAACAGCGATTTTATACATTAGTATTTTTCTTTTGTTTCTTCCTCATTTGCTAATTGCAATAGCCGTTCCTTGACACCTCTAGGCAATGGCACACCAATCCTAGCTAGGTTCTCAGTGATAGACAATCCTTCCATACCGATATAGTAGTAAATTGCCATTGTCCTAAAGACAGGAACACCTGACGCTGTGAGTACGTCTAAAAGGTTAGCTAAGACTATTACAATCATGATAGTAGCTTTCTTTAAGAAGCCGACAAAAGCAATCTTTGAGGATAGACGTTTTTGCACAAGTGACATAACGACACCTGTAACAATATCAATAATCATAAACGCAACAAGAACAGTCAGTGACACATGCCACCCTCCAATCAAGAAGGATAGTGACGTTCCTGTTAGCGCTAGGATGGTGAATAAGCTCATTTTCTCCATGTTCATTCACCTCCAATACAACAGTTGTAACAGGCGTGAAAATTTGAATATATACACTCCAAGCTTCCACACCCGAAAAACCACTAATTTACACCAAAAATAAAAAGCCTATGTTTAACCAAAATCCCTAAGATTTTAGTAAACAATAGACTTACCTTTTAGCCCTATAATATCCATCTTTACGATACCTTATCTATCTCAGCATTAGAGCCACTCAAATTACTGTGTTCTATCTGCTCAAATGGCTTCACATCTAGTATGCGATTCATCTCAAGGGCAATATCATTCACATAAGGTGATTGTTCTAAGATAGTTTCAACACTTAAAGCTCCCATTGCATGTTGTTTGCTCATGTTATCAATAATCTCAGCATGGTTAGATGGTGTATTGTATTGAAAGTTAAATTCAAGCGTAATAAAATCATCATCTGAAATATGAACACCTTTGTATTTCAACAGCTCACAAACTCTCTCCCAACGCTCATAGAAGCCCTTCTTCAAGTAAGTTTCATTCAGACCTGCTTTTGTATCTGCAAGTGAGAACAACAGCTTGATACTAACCTCTGACAGATTGCTCACATCAGTTTTGTTCATTGATACAGCAGGTGTTGAACTCACATCTAATAGAGCTTGCTGTAGCGTCTTGTAGACTAATTCAAATGACTTAGAATCCAATTGGTTAGTTACCATTTTGAAATCAGCTCCATCATCAAGATTCAAGCCACCACCAACAATTTCACTAGGTAGAGAGTCTTTAAGTTGCTGACCAACAGCTACAGGGATAGGATTCATGAACTTGTACATTGAATCAACATACTTAGAAAGCACATCTTCCATGTTGTCTAAGATTCCCATGTAATCATCAAGTTCTGAGCGCCCTTCTGTGTTGCTAAATTCATTATCTGTTTTATAAAGGATAGGAAGCCCACTAAGATTGACATGTTCATCAATTAGATTAAGCTCGCCACCCTCATTTGACCACTCTTCAACCTTGCTATCTGTGTAGACAGTGTAATAAGTAATTCCATCAAAGACATAATGCTCTACAAAGGAAATCATTTCCCCATGATGGTTGAATACAGGTGTGCCATCTTCTGCGTCAATGATTTTCGAATCAATGCGCCCCTTAGCATTAATGAAAAGGTACTCAGCCACCTGACCAAACTTCATAAGCTTGCTCAGGATAATAACATTCTTATCATCAAAGCGACCTAGCTTATTGACCTTCAAAAATTGCTCAACCATTTTTTCAGCACCAATGATATTGACACTGTTCTTCAATAGGTACTGCGTTTGGAAGTTTAGAATGGTCTTAGCCATCTGAATCACAATCTTTCTAGGCTCAATGACCTGACCATTGTATTTGAATGAATCACGCTGTAATATCTTGTGCTGACCATCTAAATACTCCTTCTTTTCAAACACTCCCTGCAATCGCTCTTGGTTGTCATAAGTGTTAACTTCCTCTAAGAACCAATGAGAGCTACCTTTGTGCTTTACTTGTAAATATCGCTCTAGGTTCATTACTCAACCACTCCTTTTTTGATTATTGCTATACTAATATCTTTTAGCATTTCTTCTTTAGATTTTAGCTCAGATTTAAGTAACTTAATATCAAGCTCAAGCGCTTCCTTCTGCTCTCTCAGCGATGGTTCTCTTTTCGCTCGTTTATCAAGCTCCTGTTCCATTGCTAAAACTCTTTTTCTATATGCTTCTAACATTTAATTAGCTCCATTCTTTTGTTATTTAGTGATACCCCTTCCTTTAAGGAAGGACTATCTCTATACATACCATTTGTTAGTTTTCATTCCCTGTATAGCTAAAGCTGTAGAAATTACTGCATCATCATGGTGCAAATCACTGTTCCCACGCTTGTTACCTAAGCGACCATTTGTTTCAATGAACATTTGCATTTGTTGTAAAGTGGTCTTGCACTCAAGATTAATAAGACCAAGCTCAAACTGTTCTTTCATATCTGAAATCATGATTGCCTTTGTTTTCTCAGAAGTCACGAAACCAATTTGAAGCTTCTTCTTTCCTCGTTCATCAAAGGTTTTCATCTTATACATATTGAGGTAGCCACGCTCTTTTCGTAGGCGCTCAATGATAGGCAAGCCATAGGAATTGCGTTCCACCGTTAAAAATGCATAGTTATAAAAAATACCCAAGTCATAAATGACCTGAGCAAATTCATAAACAGCTATTTTATTATGGTAGAAACTCATTACCTGCTGACCTTCTGAATCAAAAGCTGTGATTGTTGAATAGTCATTCCCTGAGCCACTTGCTGTATCGACACCAAAGTAATATTTCTTTGAACGCTCAGGCAATTCAAACAAGTCTAAGCCCTTACCGATGTATTTTCGAACACTCTCAGGCGCTTCTGACAGCACCTCATTTTTAGATAATGGCTCAATTGCATAAGAAAGCCTAGTTAATACCTTACTTTGGTCAAATACACTTTTCCCTGTAGATATAAAGGATTCTAATGGATTGGAAGGATACTCCTGCATAAACTGCTGTTCATTCTCCATATCTTGAATCTTCCACCTGCGCCACATAAGTTGCTTTAAAGTTGCACCTAAATTATGTAGAGCTATTTCATCATCTTCTAAATCATCTGACGCTAGGCGCTTGCCACCATTAGTTGCTTTATACCATCGCTCAGCTTCATCATAATCATGGGCAAACTGTTTTTTATATAGTTTGTGATAGAAAGGAATGAAATAAGGAACATACTTTGACTTACCTTTGAGGGCTTGCATATACAAGCGATAGAAGTGGTTACTTGTACCATTGGAGGTTGTTTCAATTGTCAATTGACTTTCAGCACCTTTAGCTAAAGACTGTTCAACTGACAGCAATTGAGTTTCTTGTGAAGCGTAGAAAGCAAACTCAGATAGATGAACATAGGTATAGGTTGACCCTCGCCCAATATCTTTGTTCCCTGCTGTGACACTTGATATTCTTGAACCATTGGCGAACAACAGCTCGCTTCTATTGTCCCTGCGAACCTGCGGAAACACATTAGGAAACTTCTCTCTTGGCACAGCATCATTCATTTGTTTAAGCTTTTCAAATAATGCCTTTGCTGAATCACCTTTGTAGGAAACAATCAAAATGTTTTCATTGGGCTTTGTCAAAGCTCGCCACAAGGCTCTAGCAAGCACAAAAGTTGAAATACCTGCTTGCCTTGCTTTACCAATCACCACAAAGCGATTGTCTAGCATCAAGTTTTCAATTTCCTGCTGAGCTTCATTAATTTCAAACTTTATGACTTGATTCTCGTTGTCAGTAATAAAAATAAAGTTCTTAGCGAATAATGGAAACTCACTAAGAACTTTGGTCAGTTTATTAACTTTAGTTACCATTTTCAAGACAACTCCAATTCATCATAAGCACCATCGTTCTCAATTGGCTCATAAGCTTTAGTTACCTTAGCTTCCTTGTTAAATGCTCTGACCTGCTTTTGAAGGTCTAGTAATAGCTTAATAGCCTTCTCATCGCCTGTGAGAGCTTTTTGTGCTGTGACTTGATAAATTTGTTCCAAGTCATTTGCCATGCGTGACTCAAGATACAAATTAGTCAACATTAGATACTCAGAAGATTTCTCCCACTTCTTCATGTGGTTCAATGTTTTAACATCTAGCTTTTGACATAGTTCTTCTTCTGTAAGCTCATCGGTGCGATTAATATATAAATCAAACTTCCATTTGAAGTATTCCCTTTTCTTGTAGGGAACTACTTCAAGTGCTTTGTAAATATCCATTAATATCATTCCTCTCTTAGTTGTTGGTGGTTAGCTGTTATATCCATCTCTACATTCAATAGCAATTTTAGCTAATTCAATGCATCTATCAACCACTTTAAACATTTCAAATGTTTCTTTGTCTAATATAGCTTCTTGCTTTTTCAGTTTCTTAATGCGATTCTCCCCTGCTCTGAGAACTCTTTTCTCAAAGTCAGTTAAGCCTACTTTTCTTTTTTGTTTTCGCAAGTCTAAAACAGCAATATAATCCTTTTCAACAGGGAACACATCTTTACCATTTTCATTCTTGAATGTGTTGAAGCTCTGTTCTGTTTCTTTGAGTTCTTCAACAGTGAAATACTGTAAGTTTGATTCTTCCACAATTTCTGTTTCAACATATTTTTTGTTGAATGAATGATGTGTGATTTCATCATCTTTAAATGGTGTTGTTCTATATTGGTTGGTATTTTGCTTACCTGTGTCGTTGTAGTCACCGATATTTTTGTGAATTATCCCTGCGTCAACAGCTTCATTGACTACTTTAAATACTGTTGAATCTGAGCAATTTAAGATTTTAGCCCAACGAGATTTAGTGCAACCAAATGTACCATCACCACTGTTAGCCCACTTGAAAACAGCTAGGTACACATGCAAATGGCGAATATCTTTAATTTCATCGAAAACCTCAAAATCAAGTTGAGTGAAATACTTAGTGTCAAATTCTGATAGCTCCACTAATAAAGTATCATTCGCTTTAAAATCATCTGTAAGCTCACCATCTGCATTTGTAAATCTGATAACCTTTTTATCTCTCAAGCTAATCAATGTGTCCTTAATGGCTTGAACTCCTCGCTTTTTGCTACTAGCTAACTTGATATGCCCCATGTCATGGATAGTCGATGGTGTTGTAATTATCTTATCTCTCCAATTTCTACTAATTGATAGTAGCGAGTAGACATATAGCTCATTTGATGTAAGATGAAACTCAGTTCTTTCATCTAGTAGTTGATTGTTAATTTGAATATGAGTAAAATTTCCCATTTGTTAAAAACTCCTGTGTGATTGTATTTTTTGTATAAAAAAGAAGTCACCCTCTTGGCAACTCCCTAATTGATTTCCTTGTATTTGTCTAAAGCTCGCTGTAGTTCATTAGTTTTTTGATAAACTGTGTAAATCGCATTGTCCTTAATGCTTTTAGCTTTAAAAATGTATGGGATTCCTTCTGACTTCAAAAAGATTGAAAGTTTCTTTGTGAAACAAAAGAAGAAATCTTGTTCAGTTAGCTGTTTCATATGTAAAGCTCCTTTTCCATTCTATTCTTTGCTGTTCTGCCCCATTGAGCGCTAGTTACTTAGGATATAGTCTTTGTATTGGTTCACTTTACTTGCATCCATCGCTACCTTGTTATGCTCATATTTTGATAGTAGAGCGATTGAGCAACCAATGGACTTGGCAATTTGATTTAGCTTAATGCCCTTTTGTCTACGCATCAAGAATAATTCTGTTTGTGTCATGGTCTTACTTCCTTTCCTCAGTTAAAAATTTTAATGACATGAATTTAAAAAGGCACTCCCATTATCGAGAGTGCCATTGGATTAAATCTTTGTTAAAACTGCTACTGCTTTTTTAGACCCTACTTTTAGAGTAGCTTCTGCAACAACTTGACCTTTCACTGAATCACCTGTTTTTGCAAGTGGTTCAAAATGTGGTTCACGTAAATAAGCTAAATCAACATAAGCGTCATTGAAGAACACCACTTTGTCAGCAGGTACATGTTTAGATAAAACAAATTTCACTGAGCCATAGTTAGTATTGATTTCATCTACTAGTAAACCAAATGAAGTTGTCACATGGTTGTATGAGTAGTTGCCTTTGTAGATAGCGTCAATCTCTTCCTTAATGTCAGCGTTCACAAAAGCGTAGACCTGACCTTCTGCAAGGTTTTGACCCCAAAGATTACGCATAATTTGTTTAATAGCTGCTTCATCAATCTGAGCTGTAACTCCATTAGAAGCGTCAGCCATTTCAACTAAACCTGATAGCTGACGTTTGAAAGGTGTTTTTGAACCATCAGCTTTAAGACCATTAATAAATTTCTTTTCCATGTTCACTTTAAGCTCTAGTAATCTATCCGCAACTTCCAATGAGAACTGAGTTGATTGCATTGCTTCTGCTGTTCCTGAAACCTGAACACCTTTCTTGAAAATCTCAAGAATGTTGTTTAGCTCAGCTCTAGCAGATTCATAGAAAACTGTTGTGTCTGCTCCTTCAACTGCTGAAATATCATCATCATTTGATAGTGACTTTTCTCTCCATGTGTAAACTGTGCTAAGAGCTTTCTCGATATTACCTTTAGCCATCAGTAAAGATGTAAATGGTGTTGATTGAACTCCAATAATTGCGATTTCGTTCGCTAATGAAATGCGTTCTGATTCTGTGAATGATTGTGATTTAAACATAAATAAATTCCTTCTTCCTGTTGGTTTTGTTTTTTCTTACTTGAATAACTTCGAGAGCTTGCTGGCAATCATGCTTTTAGCGTCACCTTTTTGTTGGTGAGCTGTATAATCATCTTGTTTAGCAACTTCTTTTGGCTTGAAGCCCATATCTACCTTGATTTCTGCAATTAATTGAAGAATCATATCAACTTGCTTTTCAATGTTCTCAGATGGTGAATATGATGTTGCAAAATCTTTGGCAAAGCCTAAACCTTCTTGCTCAAGTCGGAGCTTTAGAGTGTCCTCTTTAAGCTGTTGCTTTTCAGCTTCTAGTTGTTTAGCTTGCTCTTGGATAGCTCCCAATGATTGCTCAGGCTGTTCAGTTTGTCCTGTGTCAACCTTCGCTACCTCATTATGTGCAACTGTATCAACTTGCTCAACATCTGTTACAACGTCTTCTGTGGCTTGTGGCTGTGTTTGTAAATTTTCCATTTTAAAAACTCCTTCTTGATTAAAAAATTGAATAGAACTCAATAAAAAAAGGACTACAATTAAGTAGCCCTCCCCAATGACAAATAATTACGTTCAGTAGTTATCATTTGTTAGATTGTCTAATGGAATTACGCTCAGGTACTAGTAAGACCTAAACATAAATATGATTTTAATTTTGGTGAGAGCAATATTTTTCTGCCCTCACAACAACATTATATACACAAAAAGTGTTACTCATTTTTTGAACAAAATATCAATCCTTATAATCTTGATACTTTGCTTGTATTCTACCTAAAGTATTTTTGAAGTTACTCTCTTTGAGCTCCATTCTTTCAGAATAATGACGCTTATTGATACCACTGATAAATCCATCTTCATCAAAGATAAAATTATCGGTCAGTCCATTATCAAAATCAGCTTGCACCTCTAGCAACAACCTTTTAGCAAATTCCTTTTGATGTTCACTCAAATTTAAGAAGTCGATTTCCAACACCTTTCGAGCGATAAATTGTTTAGGTCTTAGCTTCATCTTGTCTTTGCTGACATAATAGCTTTTGCCCTTGCGATTGATGAACCTTGTACCATTTACTTTGTTTAGCTCTCTTGGTGTGCGAGTTGATAGAGCTTTATTAATAAACGTAACAATCTCTTTGTCGCTCTTAGCTAAATCAACCAAAGGCAAAATATCATTTAGCACTCTTGTAATAGCATTATCTGCTTCTGTAAATAGCCTAGTTCGTTCGGCTTTGATTTTTGGTAGAACTGATTTAATTACACCTAAACAGTAGTCTAATTCCTCGCCATAGCGTGGGAACATGTCCATTTCAACCTTATCAAACTCGTATACATCAAATGCTTGACCAATTGCCATTAGGTTTGAATGGACAACCTCAGTTAACCTAGTTTCCTCATACAATGTTTTATCTTCATTTAGCTTGCTTAGATGCAAAGTGTAGGCATACCTAGCGTAAACCTCTTTGATTGACCTAACCCTAACAGCAATATACTCTATAGAACTATTAACAATCGGCTCTCTTACTATCTTGTGGTATTTGTAAGCAACATCACCATCAATATAATCATCTACTTCAACAATCTCATATGATTTATTGTATTGAATATTTTCACTGAGCCTTATAACTGATTTAGCAAAATCTCTTTTTCCTTCATTATGTTGTTTAATGTATGTAGCTAGTTTCATCTTAAACTCCTTCTTCCTATTGCCTATTATATAGTGTAGCTGTCACAACCTTCTGTGTGGTTGATTTTAGCCCTATACTATTAATGTTATGTCATTTTGCTATTTTTGCTAAGGATTTCTGAAAAATAAATATCAAACTCTTATTATTTTTAGAAATATCCTTCTTTATCACGCAAAAAACACCTATTCAGCTCAACAGGTGCTTTAATCATCATTTTTTTCTTCTATCACGATACCAAACCCCAAGCTCTCACAATCAACTCTAAGCCGCCTAGCAGGCTCACAGGGAGGTCTTAAACTCATTCACTAGCATCGAATCATTTAGTCTGCATTTCTCAACCTAGCACCCTTAGAATCGTTTTTAGGGCAGGTGTCGATTTCCCATTGTTGTTGAAGTGTGATTTTTTTCTCCTATCTGCTCAAAAAGGCAAGCTTAATACAGCTTAATCATAAAATTCCATAGGTTACGTTTAGGTATGGCTATCTACTTAGTGTATTAATATAATAATATATATATATATATATAATAATGTACTAAGAAGAGTGATGTACCTAAACGTAACCTTTTGAAATAAAAGTTGTATAGAATTGGGAAACAGCTTCAAGTATAAGTACACCAAATAATAGTGGGCTACCGCAATCTAACTATACCTTGCTTTATAAGCTCACTTCTCCATACACCAATATTTGTAAATGTGTTACACTAAACCAAACGACTGATTCTTCGGTTATTCAACTAACGCATCAGTTTAGTTCAATAAGAAAAGTGGATTTGTCGGATAATGAAGCAACCCAATAATAGGTAAATAGATAATTTAAATCCAATTGTTAAGGGGGAACTTTTCATTGAAAAAAGAAATCATAAAAACGAATAGGGGAGAATTTGAAGTATTTATTGGAGGAAAAGGAACAAAACCTATTTGCATTTCACATTTATATCAAGAATTTTCATCAGGTGATGAGCCCTACTCAAAAATAATAGGTGAACATTACAAAGTAATATTAGTGAATTTAAAAAACGCTGGGCAAACTTGCAAAGCAAACTCCAAAAAGGAATTAACAATGGAAGAAACAGTAAAAGATTTAGAAAGTATTCGAGAAAAATTAGGATATAATACTTGGGCATTTGCCGGTCATTCAACTGGTGGTTTTTTAGGATTAACTTACTTAGATATGTACCAAGAAAAATTATCTGAGATTATTTTATGTGGAACGGCTGCTTCTAATAGGATTAATCATTCAAAAAACAACTTATTCAATGTGGAAAATCGAAAATACAGAAAAGAAGCAGCTAAGATTTTCTTTAAAATGTCATTTCCATTAATGAGTAAAAAGACAAAAGAGGAAGCAAATAAAAAATTTTTTCAATTATGCCTCTACAATAAAGAAAAAATAGAAGAGCATTATAAAGAAATCGAAAACATAGGGATTAACAAATCAAGAATGAGAGCCTATAGCTCTGAATTTCGTAAGTATGATGTTAGCGAAAATATTAAGAACAAATCTATTCCTACTTTAATTTTATGTGGAAAATATGATGTGCAATGTCCTGTTGAATTTTCCGAGGAGCTTCATAAACTTTTACCAAATTCACGCCTTGTCATCTTTGAATATAGCAATCACTTCCCATTTATTGAGGAAAAAGAAAAATTCGTTAACACTTTACAGGAGTTCAGTGTGCAAAATTATGTTAGTAAAACAGTACATTAACAAATTATAGTTCTTCTTTAACTAACACGGGTCCTATAGTTTAATAAGAAAAGGACTAGCGAGTATGATAAATTTTCATATATGCAAGTCCTTTTGTTACGCTCAATCACTATAGTCTGTTCTTGAACCTTCTCAGCTAATAAAGCAATTTCTTTCTGCTCTATAATCCATTGTTCAGCACGTTTGATTGGGTCATCAATCATATATGAAGCAACTTGAGCTTGAGATTTCAGTTGTTCTTCCATTTCCTCAAATCGAGTGACATAGGTTGCTGTGAATAGAACACCTTTAGCACCTGTCATTTTGTTAGCTACCATATCACAACCTTTTTTAGTAAGTAGGTAACATGGTAATGTTCTACCTGTTGTATCTTGGTATGTGTTTTCGATAAAGAAATCACTCAGCCCAAACTTGGACTCAGTAAGAACCTCTGCGTAACCCTTAATATCTCGCATTAGATGCTTATGTTGTTTACCAACCATTTCAGCTACATCTCGACTATCAATCACTAGCTGTTCGTTGTGGTTGATAACTTGCATATCATTATGTTGCTTTTGTGGTGTTTCAATAGTCGGCTTTACAGCAACAGGTGTTACTAAAGGTGTTACTACATCATCATCTTCTAACACAAGCTTACGAACTTCCTCTGCAACCTCAGAACCCTCTAGTAAGAATCCAATTAGTAGTATTGCTTGTTTTGGATATAGGACTGTATTAGTTGTAGCAATACCATACTCTCTACTTAGTTCAACCCATTTCTTATTTAGACCTAAAAGGTTCTAACTGAACCCTTTAGCACTCTATGAGATGAATCCACATGACCAATCATCCACTTCAACAAATCTCGATTGCTTACAATGCTGTTTTCTGCGGAACTTCAAAGCACCCACCTTAGAAACTGAACCTTTTAAAAGAACCTTAAACTATTTCAAATTGTTTTATATACTTTAAAAGACTTTTAAACCCTTTCAAAGTGATTTATATACTTCAAAAAGCTTTCAATACCTTTTAAAAATCTTTAAAAGTCTTTAAAACCATTTTAAATTGTTTAGTTGTTGCAATCCTGTTCTATTAAGCTCCAAAAAGAAAAAACACACCAATTAATGATGTGTTGAGTATCAAAGTATCTACCCTAGAAGCCAAACCATTTCAAATTGTTTTATATGCTTTTAAAGGTCTTGTAAAGCATTTCAGATTGTTTTATACGCTATTAAAAACTTTTAAACCTTTTTAAATACTTCAATAACCTTTTAAACCATAATAAACTGTTTAATTTTGAAAATAAACTAGGGCGCAAGCCCGCCCATCAGTTTTTTTCTTTATAATATTTATTTCTTTAATAGGTTTCTTTCTTTAAACTTGTCAAGATGTGTTCCAAATCAGCACACAATTAACACCCCTCTATGTAAATAATGTCCTTTTTGGTACACATTTAACATGGGCATTGGTATTAATAATGTTCCAAAATGGTACAAAATTTGTATAGCTGCTTTTCATGCTTATATTAATATTATTTACGCTCCTAGAATACTTTAAGCTTGACAATTGTTTACGCCCTTCCCATCATGAAGGCGGTTGAGTTGAAACGGCTCAATGCAAAAATGCCTTGCCTAGTTCTCAATAAATCAAAAAATGACTTAAAGGAACAAGACAAGACATTCAGCATAACTTCATGAATCCGTATATCCTTGTATCCGTGTCGTATGCCCTTGTTAAATGCGTTCTCTCGAACAATACACCTACTAATCTACTTCTGCCCCCGATAGTTGTTGTAATCCTTATACGTGCCTTACACGTAGCGTAAATGCCTATTCTACTGTTATGAGAAACTCAGCAACAATTACAATGTATGATGTATCCTGTGTGACCGTAGCCACTCAGACCTTCCACTCCTGACCTTTAATGGTAGTCAGCACCATTCAGATACCCAAGCTAACAAGGAAGCTTGTAGTGGTATCCTAGACTTAATTTATGCGTTGGCTAAGTCATAACCTGTCAAGTTTAGATTCAATTGGTGTTACTAGGTTTCCACCAACGACTACCTAAAAAAGGCAATAGCAAACACAACTTTACGAGTTGAATTTTTTTCGCAAAGCCTGTACAATAACACTATTGGTGATGTGAGCTATTGTTTTTTAGATAGTCATATTCAGTTAGAAGTCATTGGTGCGTCAACACCGATGGCTTTTTCTATGCAATTGTTAAATTGATTGCAACCTCTCCCATTGCCACAAGGACAACGAGAGAACGCTTTGAGCTTAATACACTATTTAAAGTCGCCCAAACGACTGTACTAATCTATCTGCTACCTGTAAGGGCAATGGCTCTAGTAAGCAATGAAGTATAAGCCATCATGCGCTTTGCACGGTGTACAGGATAATCATTTAGCTTATAAGCTGTTGCATGTTTACGATAGATTGCTTTGTGAGCCATGACTTGTGTTAATGTGCGTTTCTTCATATATAACTTCCCCCTATATGTCTAAAAGCTTAAATCTTGACGTTATTCAACGGGCTGTGTAAGCGACCAATATCGAGGATGGCATTTTGCTCTAAACCACGTAAATATTTTGCGGTTTCCTGAGTATCAAAATGACCAAGTAAACGACTTAGACTATAAATATCTATCCCATTGCGTAACTGCTTCTGTGCGAAATAATGCCTACAGTCATGCGGAGAACATCGAACCCCATCTCTAATACCAACATTATTGCAATGTTCTTTTAGAATCTTGTTGATACGTGAACGGTGTAACTGTTGAGCGCATTGGTCTAGGAAATAGTTGTCTTCTACTTCATCAGGATGCTTATGGCTGAATCGCTTCTGCTTAGCTTCCTCGAACCTACGCATATACTTCCTCATGGTCTTGCTAATGTAGACTAGGCGCTCTTTTGACCCCTTTCCACGAATCAAAATGTGGCGCAATGAGATGTCAGATTCCTTGATATTGCAAAGCTCAGAAACCCTTATACCTGTATCAAATAGCATTATCAATATAAGCTTGTCACGAATATTGGAATATGTTACCTCTTTTACATCATTGATAATTCGTTGTACTTCTTCATCGTTGAAAGTCAAAATGATACGCTTTTCTTCTTTCAAGCTTTTGATTTTCCTAAGAGGATTGTTCTTTTCTTCCATATATTCTTCCTCAACTAAGTAGTTAAAAAATACTCTCAAAGTAGCAATATTGTTGTTCAGTGTAATTGGTTTCTCAGCTCCTAGCTGTTGGCGATACTGAATGTATTTCTTAATATGGATTGATTCAACCCCTTCTACATCTTGAATCTCATACTCAGATTCCATGTACTCTTGCCAACGCTTCAACCGCCAAATACACATCTCAATGTACTTCGGTGTTCTTCCAACAATCTCTTGATTTAACTTAAAATCATCTATAAGCTCCATAATTTTTGGCAACAAAAAAAACTCCCTTCTACTCACAAGTAATGTGAATAAAAGAGAGTTGATATTTAAACGTCAATTGTTGCAGGTGAACAAGTATTTGTTCTATACAACAAGCTTCAAACCCTTGATATGACTGAGCTTAGAATACGTTGGGTATTTAGTCCTATTCCCACTCAATAGTTGCAGGTGGCTTAGTTGTAATATCATACAGTACGCGGTTAACGTGTTCTACTTCCTTGATATATCAAGGTTTCCGCGCTATCGCTCAAATTGGCATTTCAACTTTATTCATGTAATTCTTGTCCTCAATTGCAGTAGTTGACCGTTAGTGGAATAAGAAAAGAAACTCTTCTTCAACAATCGCACCCGATTGCATAATATCGTTATTGAACTAAAGCACCCCGTTTAAGGAAATGCTTCACATTGCTTTTTTATGGATATACACTTCAAACTTTTATCGTCTCTGAGGAATCGTCATTTCTTCCCACGAATAATAGGGTATAGTTGCAATCCATAACGTATCTCCCATGATATCTACATCCCAAACGATGGAATCCCCCGCACCAAACACTTTTTCAGATTTACTTTCTTCATTCGTGTTGATGGAATAAATAGCTTCACCTCTATGTGTGATTCCGAATAATTTCTCTCCCTTTTTAACAAATTTAACTACCTCTTCATCAACTTTAATTTTTCTCCAATTTCCCTCTCGAAGATCTCGAACCCAAATTCCACTTTGTGTGGTAATAAATAGCTTATTATTAATCACTTTCATATCTAGAGGTTCATCATTACTATTCGGCATAGTTATCTCGTTCCACTTATCGTTTGTCTTTTGAAGAATCTTCCTTTCTTCTGTAAGTCCTACCAAATCACCATTATCCGATATTTGGACCTCATAAAATGGTTTAGGTACTATAGCTTGTTCCCAACTCTCTCCTTGATTGGTCGTATAGTAAATATTTCCATTTGATAGCACAGCTATATGGTTGCTGATCGAATTATCGATTTTCTCTATCGATTGGTTTAATGAAAGAATTTTCGTTCCTTTACTTTTTGATGTAATACGTGCCCATAATTCTTTTTCCGTAGCTACATATAATTGATCGTTTATATCAAACCAAGCGTGTGTTACATAATTATTAGCTTGGAGTTCTGTCCATGATTCTCCATTGTTATGGCTCCATTCAATAAAAGGTTGCTTGGTTGTACTAAATTGTGTTGGCTTTTTGTCTCCCCATACCACTAAATTGTTTTTTCCAGCGACAATCCCCGTAATCGCCATCCCTTTTTTTGTTAGGTTTTCGGTGCCAATACGTTTGGATATTAATCCTCCACCGTATGGCAATTTATGAACGGCACTGACCACATCTCCGTTTTGGGCATTGAATGAAATTGAAGTAAAACGGTTATCTCGATCATTTCCATATACTTTTAGAATGGGCGTACCATCGATACTATCGAGTGTAAAATGATATCCTGTTGCCCAATCTTTTCCTTGCTTTAGTCCGTATTTATCCTTTGCTAGTTGGAGTACATCAGAGCTATCCAACTTAATCTCATCGTAGAGTATTGTTGGATTTGGAGATTGCTTACTCGGTCTAAACAAGGTAATTTTTTTTTCTGAGATACCAATTAGTACATAATCATCTGTACCTGGAACTATAAAGATCAGAAACCAATTAAAACGTTTCCCTGTTTCTCCTCTCGAGCCTCCCATCGTTTCATCCACACTGTTTACGCTTGTAAGTGTTGCGTTTATATTCCATTCTTTTGCTCTCTGCAATCCAATATTAATCGCTTCTTTTAACGTAATTTCACCATCTGAGGCAATTCCTTCACTACAAATCAAATTTAAAAAAACTAAAAAAACAACTAACAAACAGGAGATTTTTTTTAAGAAACTCAAAATTAACACCATCCCATAACTAAATAGACATATTAATCATCTGATTAATATGTCTATTTAGGATGCAATAAATCCTTTGTTATATGCCCTCTTAGTAACAATATAACAAACAAAAAACTCCATTTTTCAGAGAATCCTTCTTGCACTAACCTGCTTACGTTAGCATTATAGAAAAGCAGCCATTGAATTCAGCAACTGGATCTTAAACTATTGCACCTGTAAGCTATGTAAGAAACAATGAAATGGAAACAACAAATAGAATCACTACTAAAAGAAAGGGAACAAATGCCTTTCTTATCTCTTCTGAGTTTTCAGCTTTCTTAATTTTCTTTCGGCAATCAATCCAACTACCAATCAATACAATCGAAATTAATATTACATATGGAAATTCTTCCAAATTGAATCCCCCTTATCCCCTAGTGTAACGAAAAAAATCTAACCTCTACTTCAACTAAACTGATCCTTTTGTTTAAGTAGAAAAAGGCTCTACTCTTTATTGAAGTAAAGCACCCGTTACTTCAATAAGTACATACTTTATTCAATAAAGGTAATAATACAATTAATTATGTAAAGAGGTGTATTCAGAAAAATGAAAAGGATATTACTCATTTTTATACTCTCCCTTGTCCTAATTACTTCTTTTCAAACAACAACCGTTTCATCATCTGAACCAACTCAAGACTCTGAAGAGCTTAGATTACAGGATATGCTTATGTTAATGCTTACTCCTTATATAGAAAAAGATTTAAATAGCTATTATTATCCTAAGATTTTAAAGATTTTTTCACCTGCTGTCACACCATGGAAAATTGAAGTGATTGAAACGAGTAGATTAAATGGTTTCCGTGGTTTTATATTGCAAATTACATTTGAAATTGAACCTACGGATGGTGGACAGTGGATTCCAGTAGGGAAGGATCGAATGACCTATGAAATTTCCACTGGCCCAAAGGTTAAATTAATAAATCACACGCATTTAAAGACATATGAATATCCGCCAGAATAATAACCTGACCCTAGTTGAACTAGAAATTTTATACTTTTATCTTTCAAAAAAACGTTTATCCTTCTTGGATCAACGCCCTGTTTCTTTATCATTCTAAAATCCAGCCCGTAAACGTTGATTTAGTAATGTTTAAGGGCCTTTTCATCGAGTAACTTCTTACTGCTATTTTTTCATTTGCTCACAATTTTCTCACGAACGATTTAATACGGAATGGAAAATATCTGCTACTTCATTGTCTTGATTTGGAATAAGGTGAGCGTATGTTTCCAATGTAATTTTAGGATTAGCATGTCCTAATCGATGTGCAACCTTAACAATATCTACACCTTCAAAATCCCATAAATATAAATATAATGTTTGCTTATTATGAAAGTAATGAAATAAAAGTGATTTTGGAAACCTGCCCATAAAGAGGAAAGTTCTTCAATAAGTAAATTTTAAATAAAAAGAAACCAACAGTAACCCTTTAATTTTATCTGGATAAATCCTATCTAACGATGTCGAATCTTTCTGTCAGTTCGACCATTCTATCCGTCTCTACTCAAAAAGCAGGCTAAGAACTTCTCCCTAGCCTGCATTGCTATTTATTATTTTGAGAGCTTCTCATTACCGTCTTCATCGATAAAATACGTATGAGATTTCGCTGCCTCTTCAATTTCTTCAAACGCCCAATGTATTGCTGTTACATCCGAGAAGCTTGGTGTTGTTACGCCTTGTAGCGGACCACGCTCAAACATACGGTTCATCATCACTAAAGCTTGAGCACGTGTTAAATGCTTGTTTGGCGCGAAACTACCGTCCTGTCGACCATTGATGATGCCTGCCGCTCGATTCGCTTCGATAATCCACTGTGCCCAATGGCCTTTTGTATCGTTGAATGTAATCGCTACATTCTCTTCGATATGCAGTTGCTTAAAGTTCGCCACTACAGTTGCCATTTGCGCACGTGTAATGTTTTCACTAGCACGGAAGTTGCCATTAATATCCCCATTCATAATGCCGTGCTCTTTGACAAAGCCGATGGCACCCGCTGCATAATGATCACTTGGAATGTCCTTGAATGGTGCAGTATCTACTGTATCATCTGTATAGCCTAGAATACGGGCAATCATTATTGCCACTTGAGCACGTGTTACATTCTTTTCAGGACCAAATGTACCATCAGGGAAGCCCTTAATATATGCTTCATGCTCTTCTACTTCTAAAGGTGGTTTTGTTTCTTCGTCCTTATTCACCTGAATAATTGTAAACGTACTAAACTTCTTCACTGTAAAGCGAAGACCTAACTCACCCTTCGCCATTGTTACAACCTCAGGTATAACCACTTTTTTCTCCCCATCGGAGTGTTCAATAAATATGGCTAATCGCTTAAGGAAAACCTCACGCTCTTCTGCATCTGTTGGGATTCTCACGCCTTTTAATGGCAATGTTACCAGTACAAGATGATTTGGCATATTTGTCTCAATCACCATTGGACGTGCTACTACACGCACATCATTGCTTTGCAGTGTCTCACGTACTACGCGCTCTGCACGTGCACGATCTTCAATAGCTTGACGCTCACTTACCTTCTTTAATGGTACTAAACGGAAGTAGAACTTATCGTCAATACCCTCTATTGAGCTATGTGGAATCGCAATAAACCCATTCTCTGTAGCAATTTCCAACGATAATCCGTTTTCAAGTAGAATTTGTAGAGATTGCTTCGGAATTTCTACCGTTATTTTATCTACTTCATCATGGACATCTGTAATGACTATACGAATAATGTTATTGCCAATTTGTTTTGCTTTTTCTATGGCTACCTTTGCACTCGCTTCTGATAAAGCCATGAAGTCTGTGATTTCACCATTGGCATGTTTTGTACGCTCAATTTCCACCATTGTATTTTCCAGTGGGTTATCACCATCAATTTCTAATACCACTTGGATTTTCGTTTTTGTTGGTGTTGGATTTAGTGTTGGCGTAGGCCACGGATTTGACGGCGGGCCCGGAGCTATAGGAGCTACTGGCGTCACCACACTTGATGCCACAGATTCTCCACTACTTCCCACACTATTCGTTACGACTAATTTAAATGTATACGAAGTCCCGTTTGTTAAGCCTGTTACTATGATTGGACTTGACGCTCCTGTTTTTGCTAACGCAGGCTGTTCCACTCCACCTGCATATACTTTAACTGTATACCCTGTAATCGCACTGCCTCCATTATTCGTTGGGGCATCGAAGCTTACAGTTGCTTGGCCGTCTCCTGCTGTTGCCATCACATTCGTTGGCACACCTGGGACTGTTACTGGAACTGCATTGACCTTTTGTGTAACCGTTAACATCACGGGTGTTAGGTTCGTTGCACTTACTGTCACTGTTGCTGTATAAGTCCCTGGCGCTAAGCCATCTTTCGCTTTCACCGTAAACGTTGTATTGCCTGGACTCGGTATGCTTGTCACTAGAGGTTGCGTGATTTCAAAGCTACTTGCATTGGTGTCACTTAACGCTACCGATACATTCGCTAAGCTTCCTGTTCCAGTGTTCGTAATCGTTAACGTTTTCGTTTCTTGTGTACCACCCATATAACCAGCTGTCAGCGCCGTAAACGTTTGATTGCTAATTGCACCAATCGTGTATGTTGGTGCTGCATTGACCACTTGTGTCATTGTAAATGTCACGGGTGTTAGGTTCGTTGCACTTACTGTCACTGTTGCTGTATAAGTCCCTGGCGCTAAGCCATCTTTCGCTTTCACCGTAAACGTTGTATTGCCTGGACTCGGTATGCTTGTCACTAGAGGTTGCGTGATTTCAAAGCTACTTGCATTGGTGTCACTTAACGCTACCGATACA